>DASSKW010000131.1:0-24219 GCA_035690065.1 Gammaproteobacteria bacterium | reverse complement strand
TTCGCCACCCAGCACGGTCATGCGGCTTTCTGCCACGTTGCAGCCACAATCACGCACGGCGCGGGCAAAATCGTGGAGGATACCTGGCCGGTCTTCACCGAGTGCGGAGACCACCAGTAATTGTTTAAGTCGGGCTCGCAGCGGACGATCCTGTGAAGTGATGTGTGACATGCAGTCTACCCGGTTTACTGCATCGCGCAACCGTCCGGGCATGTGCTTGAGGCGCATCCCCCCGGGCCGGTAACATGGGTTTATCACAGTGAGGTCACATCGATGTTCCAGGGCAGCATGGTCGCAATCGTCACCCCCATGACAGAAGATGGGCAGGTGGATCTCGATGCCTTGGCCGGCCTGGTGGAATGGCACGTCGCCGAGGGTACCGATGCGATCGTGGCGGTCGGTACCACCGGTGAATCCGCAACCCTGGAAGTGCCGGAACATCTGCGAGTCATCGAACACTGCGTCAAGACCGCGACCGGGCGTATTCCAGTCATCGCCGGCACCGGGTCCAATAACACCGCGCATGCGGTTGAGATGACACGGCGTGCCGAGGCGCTGGGAGCGGATGCCGCCTTGCTGGTGGCCCCGTATTACAACAAACCCACCCAGGAAGGCCTGTATAGGCATTTCAAATCCATCGCCGAGGCAGTTTCATTCCCGATCATCCTCTATAACGTGCCAAGTCGGACCATCACCGATATCCAGCCAGAGACGGTAGTGCGCCTCGCTGCCGTCCCCAATATCGTGGGCATCAAGGAAGCGACCGGTAATCTGGAGCGAGCCGAAGCTATCCGCGATGGTTGCGGAAAAGGTTTTTTGCTTATCAGTGGTGACGATGCGACGGCCATGGAATTCATGCTGGCAGGCGGGCGTGGTGTGATCTCGGTGACCGCAAACGTGGCACCCCGGCTCATGCATGAGATGTGTGCGGCTGCCTGTGCCGGGGATCGGCCAGGAGCAGCGCACTGCAACCAGCAGCTGGTGTCGCTACATCGCGATTTATTCGTCGAAACCAGCCCTATACCTGTAAAATGGGCGCTGGCACAGATGGGCCGCATCCCGGCCGGCATCCGGCTCCCGTTGACCCCGTTGTCGCCGGTGTACTTTGAGACGGTGCGCGCTGCGCTGATGGCGGCGGGCATACCCTGATTCCTACTCCCACTGGATAACATCATGCTTAAACTTGCGTCAGCTTCAGGCCTGCTGGCTGTACTTGCCCTGAGTGGTTGCGGCAGCCTGCCCTGCGGCAGTCCGCATGCCTATTACAGCAATACCGCCGGAGCGCCGTTGAAAGTCCCGGCAGGATTGAATGCTCCAAGCCCGGATCCTGCCTATGCCATTCCAGGTGAAAAGCCTGCCAGCGGCAAACGTACGGATATTGATGCCTCTGGTACTTGTCTGGTGTCGCCCCCACAGATTATTACCCCGGAATCCTCCGTTGGTCCGAAACCGACTTCTGGTACTACCGGGAAAGCTGCACCAGCCAGCACGCCAGCCCCTGATACCGTTCCAGCAGCCGTGACAACGGCGCCTCCTGCGGTTGCCAGTGGCGGACCCATCGGGTAACCTTGCCCGCCCTCACAAAGGGGCGCCCAAGCCCGGCCAAGCTGGCCAGTACAGCAGGCTGGTTTGGGGCGTCAGGTATCAGGAGAGGTGTCCGAGCGGTCGAAGGAGCACGCCTGGAAAGCGTGTATACGGTAACCCCGTATCGCGGGTTCGAATCCCGCCCTCTCCGCCAGTCATGGCGTTGAATGAAAGATTCGCCGGCATTGAATAGCAGCGTTGGGCGGGGTTTGAACCCGCGATGTTGTGATCGGCAGGGTTCGACAAAATCGCTTGGAGCGATTTTGAACAGTGCCGCATAGCGGCACTGGCCCGAAGGGCGGAGGGCAGGAAGCCCGGAGTAATCCCGCCCTCTCCGCCAGTCATGGCGCTGGTGGCCAGCTGCAAACAGGTTGGGCAGCGAACTCCGTTTCTATGGCAGTCTGCGCCGGCTTCCCCGCGACGACGAGCTGTAAATCCCGCCAGGCCCGGAAGGGAGCAACGGTAGCAGTGACCTCGAGTGCCGGGGTCCGGCTGGTGCAGGCTGCCGCCTATTGTCTTGCTACGGTTCAGGTCTCTTGCCCCCTCTGGTAAAGTAAACCTACACACGGCTTTATTTGAGCCGCGCAGTCACTCACCAGAATACGACCCCATGTCCTATCAGGTCCTTGCGAGAAAATGGCGCCCCCGCAATTTTGCGGAGATGGTGGGCCAGGAGCACGTGCTCAAAGCGCTCGTCAATGCGTTGGACCACGATCGCTTGCATCACGCCTTCCTGTTCACTGGTACCCGCGGAGTCGGCAAGACCACCATCGCGCGCATCCTGGCCAAGTCGCTCAACTGTGAAAAAGGCGTGAGCTCCGATCCATGTGGCGAATGCAGCGCCTGTGTCGAGATCGATGCCGGCCGTTTTGTGGATCTGATCGAGGTCGATGCGGCTTCGCGTACCGGCGTGGATGATACGCGGGAACTTACCGATAACGTCCAATACGCGCCTACCCGCGGCCGTTACAAGATATACCTGATCGACGAAGTACACATGCTGTCGAAGAGCGCATTCAACGCGTTGCTCAAGACGCTCGAAGAGCCACCTCCTCATGTGAAGTTCCTGCTCGCCACCACCGATCCGCAGAAGATACCGATCACCGTGTTATCCAGGTGCCTGCAGTTCAATCTGAAGCGGTTACCTGTGAGTCTGATACAGGCTCACTTGCAGCATATCCTCGAAGCAGAAAAAATCTCCCAGCAACCAGCAGCTGTGAGCCTGATCGCGAATGCCGCAGACGGCAGCATGCGTGACGCATTGAGTTTGCTGGATCAGGCTATCGCGTTCGGTGGCGGCGCATTGCATGAAGACGATGTGCGCAGCATGCTCGGCAGCATCGAGAAAAAACATGTGCGTACTCTGATCGAGGCGCTGGCAACAGGCGCCGGTAACCACGTACTCGATACCGTCGCCCGGCTGGATGAGCAGGCTCCGGATTACGAGATGGTGCTTGACGAGCTGGCATCGATGCTGCAACGGATGGCGGTGATGCAAGTGGTACCGGATGCCGGTGACGGATCCGACGATGCGGACATGGTGCGTGAGCTGGCCGCAAAGCTATCTGCGGAAGATACCCAGTTGTACTATCAGATCGCCTTGCTTGGTAAACGTGATCTGCCACTGGCGCCATCGCCGCGTGGCGGTTTCGAGATGGTGTTGTTACGGATGCTGACGTTTGCGCCACAGCGTGCAGCAATCGAATCGGCACCACGGAATCAATCTCCAGGCATACGGTCTTCGGCCAATGCGGCGCTATCTGCCGCAGTGGTCAAGAAAGATGTGAAAGTATCGGCAGCACCAGTATCTGAACCAACCACGCAAAAAACAGCTTGGCGTGAACCGGATTGGGTTGGGCTTGTCGGGTCACTCGATCTGCGTGGCGCGACCCAGCAACTAGCGCTGAACTGTGTCTATCAACGCCGCGAAGGGAGCATCCTGTATCTTGCGCTGGATGCTACCCATGAGCATATGGCCACCGAGCAACTATTGAAGCGGCTGGAAGATGCTCTCACGCGGTATTTTGGGGAACCGCTCAAAGTGCGGATCCAGCCGGCGACCGGTGAACTGGTGACCCCGGCGAAACTGGACGCCCAACGTCAGGAAGAACGAGTCAGGACGGCACAGCAGACGATCGCCGAGGATCCCAACGTGCGCGCGTTGTGTGACACATTTGGAACCCAGATCAATCCGGATCTGGTAAAACCACTGGATTGAAAACCCGGAGCATGACATGAAAGGTGGTCTTGGAGGCCTGATGAAACAGGCGCAACAGTTGCAAGCCAACATGCAGAAGGCCCAGGAAGAACTGGCTCGCATGGAAGTGACCGGGGAGGCCGGTGGCGGGATGGTGAAGGTGACGATGACCGGCAAGCACGAAGTCCGTCGCGTCGTTATCGATGACAAGATAGTGAGCGATGACAAGGAGATGCTGGAAGATCTGATCGCGGCCGCTGTCAACGATGCCGTCAACAAGATCGAGACGCTGACGCGCGAACGGTTCTCGGGGATGACGACGGGTATGGGATTGCCCGCCGGCATGAAACTGCCGTTCTAAATACCGGAAAATATCTGTGAGTTACGTGCCGCTCCTGCAACAGTTGATCGATGCCTTGCGCTGTCTGCCGGGCGTGGGTCCGAAATCGGCGCAACGCATGGCATTTCATCTGCTGGAACATAACCGGGATGCTGCGCTGGGGTTGTCGGGCGCATTGCAGAGTGCAGTTGCCGGCATCCAGCATTGCGGGCGTTGCCGCATGCTCACCGACACGCCGGTCTGTTCCATCTGTAATTCATCGCGACGGGATGCCAGCCTGGTTTGTGTGGTGGAGTCGCCTGCCGATGTCTATGCTGTGGAGAATGCCACCGGGTTTCGAGGACGATATTTCGTGTTGATGGGGCACCTGTCGCCACTGGATGGCATCGGACCCAACGAATTGGGGTTGGAGCTGCTGGAGGCGCGGCTGCAGGAAGGTGTCGTGAGTGAGCTTATCCTGGCAACCAATCCAACTGTAGAAGGAGAGGCGACCGCGCATTATCTGGCGGAACTGGCCCGGACGCATGGCATACGTGCGACCCGCATCGCACATGGGGTACCGGTGGGTGGAGAACTCGAATATATAGATGGTGGAACCCTGTCGCACGCGTTCAGCGGACGACAGGAGATGCGATGAACCCGGAGCGCGGAGAATGACCGATTGTCTGTTCTGCAAGATGGCCAAGGGTGAGATCAAGCCGGATATGGTGCTGGAGACGGATGATCTGATCGCGTTCCGGGACATCAATCCCCAGGCGACCACGCACGTGTTGATCGTGCCGCGCAAGCACATCAGTACCACGAATGACCTGACGGCGGCAGATTCGGAGCTTGTCGGCAAGTTAGTGTTGACGGCGAAACAGATCGCGGACCAGGAAGGCATCGCCGAATCAGGTTATCGACTGGTCATGAACTGCAATGCGGGTGCCGGCCAGACGGTATTCCATATCCATCTGCATCTGTTGGGTGGTCGGCACATGAGCTGGCCGCCCGGCTGACCCATCTCTTTGTACGTTCAATCCGGATTCTTTGCGCAGAGCGTGCGATAACTTTCATAGCGGCGGCGACTGATACTGCTGCTCTCGACTGCAGCGATCACACTGCATCCCGGTTCATGCTGGTGACTGCAATCCGAGAACTTGCATCTGCCGAGATGTGGCTGAAACTCCACGAAACCGTGAGCCAGCTCCTGCGCCGGTATCGGCCAGAGCTGAAATCCGCGTACGCCGGGTGAATCAATCAGGTCGCCACTGCCGACGAGATGGTAGAGCACCGAGACTGTCGTGGTATGGCGACCTTCCTCGGTGGCATGGGAAATCTCGCCGATGCGGATTTCTGCGTCAGGTATCAGCGCCTTCAGGAGCGATGATTTGCCGGTACCAGATTGACCTACCAACACGCCGATGTGACCGCGCAACGATTCATTCAGAGTATCGATGCCCTTGCCGCTGGCCGCGCTGGTTTCCAATATCGAATAGCCGATTGCCGCATATTCATCCAGTGCCTCACGACACGCGACGATACGCGTCGTATCCAGCAGATCGATCTTGTTGAGCAGGATCAGCGCCGGGATTCCGAGGATTGCAGCTGCGGCGAGGTAGCGGTCTATCATGGCAGGATCAAGCGTGGGTTTGGGTGCCACCACCACGATCATCCTGTCGACATTTGCAGCCAGCGGTTGTTGACCGAGGCGCGGGTCGTGTCGTACCAACAGAGAATCGCGCTTATGGATCGAGGTGATCAAGCCGGTACTGTCGGGTGAGGGCTCCACGCTGACCAGGTCGCCGCAGACCGGGCGCAGACTGCGGCCCTTGATGCGACATTTGACCCGGTTACCAGCGGCAGTCTCCACTGTCATGTGACGTCCGAAGTTCACGATGATCCGGCCTTCGAACACGTTGCCCATCTGTTCAGATCGGATCCGAAATCGTCTGCAATCGCGCAATGCGCACAGATGCCGGCGGATGTGAATCATGAAACAGCGAATGCCATGGATCTGGCGTCAAGGTATTGGCATTGTCACGATAGAGTTTTACCAGTGCGCGAATCAATGCCGCTGTATCCGCTTGTCGCGTAGCATAGGCATCGGCCTGGAATTCGTGTTTGCGTGACCATGCCGACATCACCGGTTCCAGCACGAACAGGAATGGTGGTAACAGCAAGGTGAACAGCAGTAAAGCCATGTAAGGCGAAGCGTGCGGCACCCCCAAACCATGATAAAACCACGGCTTTCCCGCCAGCCAGCCCAGCAAGCCGAGCCCGGCCAGGCTAAGTACAGCAGTGACGACGAGCCGCTGGATCACATGATGCAATCGGAAGTGCCCCAATTCGTGCGCCAACACTGCCTCGATCTCTTCGGGCGCAAGTTTCTCCATCAGCGTATCGAAGAACACGATGCGTTTGTGCTGGCCGAAGCCGGTGAAATAGGCGTTGCCATGCGCAGAACGCGCCGAGCCATCCATCACGAACACGCCGCGACTGGCGAAACCACAGCGGCTCAGCAATGCTTCGATGCGCAGCTTCAATGCTTCATCGGCCAATGGCGAGAAGCGGTTGAATAAAGGTGCGATGAACACCGGCCAGGCCCAGGTGATCGCCAGACTGAAACCCATCCATAGCAGCCATACATACAGCCACCACAGCATGCCGCTCTCCTGCATGAGCCACAACGCTGCATATAACAGCGGAACGCCGAGGATGATCGCCAGCAGCAGCATCTTGAAGATGTCGAGTGCGAAGGTTTTGATGGCGGTGCGGTTGAATCCGAAGCGGGCCTCGGTCACGAAGGTGGACCAGATGCTGAGCGGCAGACCGATCAACGCACCGATCAAGGCATAACTCGCAATCACTGATACACCGATGCTGAGCGGTCCGGCTGCGGTCTGACGCCACAAGGTATCCAGAATGCCCAGCCCGCCACCTACTGTCCAGCCCAATACCAGTGCCAGATCGAGGCCCAGGTTTACGAGCCCGAGATGCGTCTTGGCGACAGTGTAATCGGCAGCTTTCTGGTGCGCTGGCAGTTCGATCCCGGCAACGAACGCGACTGGCACTGCGTTCCGGTGGGTTCGTACATGCCGTATCTGACGCCAGGCGAGCCATGCGCGCAGCGTTGAACTGAGCAGCAGGGCAGCGAGAAACAGCCAGGTCAGAAGATTCATGAGCCGGACATATCCAGATTGGGTGTGGGCATTGTACGGAAACCGCAGGCGTATGGGCAGGCAGGGGTGAGCAGGTTAAACTGGTGGTACAGGCATTCAGTCTTGAGGCGAACGCATGACACTCGACCCGGAAAATCTGGTGTGGCTCGATCTGGAGATGACGGGGTTGGACCCCGATCAGGATCGGATCCTTGAAATCGCCACGCTGGTGACCGACAAGCAACTGAATATCCTCGCCGAGGGACCGGTATTCGCGGTGCATCAGGACGATACGGTGTTGGCGGCCATGGGGGAATGGTGTACCCGTCAGCATGGACACTCCGGCCTGACCCGGCGGGTGCGCGACAGTACCGTGGACACGGCCAGTGCCGAACATCAGACTCTGGAGTTTCTCAAGCAATACGTGCCGGCGAACATGTCGCCCATGTGTGGCAACAGCATCTGCCAGGATCGCCGTTTCCTGTATCGCTACATGCCGGAACTTGAGAAGTTCTTCCATTACCGCAACCTCGATGTGAGTACCTTGAAAGAGCTTGCCAAACGCTGGGCACCGACCATGCCGCCTTTCACCAAGACGGCGACACACCTGGCGCTGGAAGACATCCGCGATTCGGTGGCGGAATTGAAACACTACCGGGCTCATCTGTTTCGTTCCGAGTCGAACAGCCCAACGACCTGAACGAATCCAGGCAAGTAATCATGAAGATCGAATCTACACTGACACTGGCAGATATCGAGGCTGCTGCACATCGTATAGCTGGCAAAGTCAGACGTACCCCGGTGTTGGGTTGTCCGGAACTCGATACTGAACTGGACGCCAGTATCCACTTCAAATGTGAGAATTTTCAGGAGATGGGCGCTTTCAAGCTACGTGGCGCGACCAACGCCGTATTTTCTTTGCCCGACTCAGCCTTGACTCAGGGCGTCGCGACACATTCTTCAGGCAATCATGGCGCTGCACTGGCATTGGCCGCGCAGCGACGCGGGGTACCGGCCTGCGTGGTGATGCCGGAGAATGCCAGTGCGTTCAAGAAACGTGCCGTCGCTGCCTATGGCGCCCGCATCATCTACTGCGAACCGACTCAGGCAGGCCGTGAATCGGCACTTGCAGAATATGTGCAGACCAGCGGTGCCGCCGTAGTACATCCCTACAATGACTTTGCAGTGATGGCGGGACAGGGCACTGCGGCTCTCGAATTGCATGATGAGGTGCCTGATCTGGACCTGATACTGGCACCCATTGGAGGGGGAGGATTATTGTCGGGGACTGCGGTAGCAACGCATGCACGGCGTCCGGGATGTCATGTCATAGGTGTGGAACCATTGGGTGCAGACGATGCCTGGCGTTCGGTCAAGGCAGGCCACATCGAAGCGGTGGCAGCGCCGGATACGATAGCCGACGGGCTGCGTGCCACCATCGGGCCATTGACGTTCGCCATAGTACGGGAGCAGGTCGATGATATCGTGCGCGTGAACGATGCAGCGATCATCTCCGCGATGCGGTATGTCTGGGAGCGGATGAAGATTATCATCGAGCCTTCATCGGCAGTGGTAGTGGCAGCGCTGCGTGAGAAGCTGGTTGATGTGAAAGGCCTTAGGGTCGGTGTTATCCTGAGCGGCGGCAATGTGGATCTGGATAACCTGCCATGGTGAGAGGTGACTTGAATATGCGTCGAATACTATTTGCTCTGGCGGCGCTTGCCGTATTCTTGTCCGGCACCTGCGTGCAGGCTGCGCAGACTTCCAGGCCGGTGGATGTACGTGACCTGATGAGTGTCACTCAGTTCCATCAGTCCGGTCTGGATAAGTTGTCACCACAGGAATTGGCTACATTCAATTCCTGGTTGAACGGCTATCTGCAACAGGGTAATCCATCTGCCGTTACCCATCCGTCATCTCCTACGCTTGCGCCTGTGGTTGCTACTATGGCAGCGCCTGTAGCGGCTTTCGGTAAGGAGCAGTTGCCTGATAAGGGTATAAAAGAGATCGAATCGCGTATTGACGGCGTCTTGAAAGGCTGGACCGGTAAAGCTGTATTCAAACTTGAGAACGGACAAGTTTGGGAACAGGCAGGTCCCGGCTATGAGACAGATATCAATCTCGATCATCCACGTGTGGTGATCAAGAAACTTGCCTTTGGTTATTTGTTAACGCTACCCGGGAATAGCCCGACCGTATTTGTGAAACGTATTAAATAGTCCCCAGTAAGCTCAGGATTATGAATAAAAACATGCTCAGGGTTCTGCTGTTGTGTATCGCGGTCATGCTGCCTGTCCATCGGGTTCTGGCAGTGGACCAGACGTCCAATACGATTCTCGGTGTATGGGTCACTGAGGGTGGCAAGTCTCATGTCGAGATCACGTTGCAGGATGGGCATTACGAGGGTCGTATCATCTGGCTCAAGGAATCCGATTATCCGGCGGACGATCAGCAGGGTATGGCGGGCAAACCCAAAATAGACCGCGAAAACCCTGATCAGGCATTACGCACCCGGCCTATCCTTGGTTTACCGTTATTAAGCGGTTTCAATTATGCCGGCGACAGCGTCTGGGCGGATGGCAACATATACGATCCCGAATCGGGCAAGACTTATCGCTGCAAGATGACGCTCATGGCAGATGGCAGTTTCAAGGTGCGGGGCTATGTCGGGATATCCTTGTTTGGACGCACCACCGTTTGGACCCGCTTGCCTGCTACCGCACCCGGGTTACCGAAGCCGTGAGCATACATGCGCGGCCGACATATTCCAGATCATTGTCACGTCGTGCATGTTGTTAACGGCACATCGGCATATCCGACGATCCAGAAACGTTAACGGCTAACAAGCAGGCGCGATGTGCCTGCGAATCGTTCCAGCATTGATGAACCGGTTATTTGGTGGGCGGTTGTGCCGAATCCGGCTGGTTGACGGTGTTTGCTGATTCTGCCTGCTGTAATTGAGCATTGTTCTTTTGCTGAGCCGCATCGAGCTTGCCTTGCACCTGCTTCGCCTTGTTCACATCCTGAATGTAGGGGTCGAATACGCTTTTCTTCGGTGGAGGGTTGCTGGCATCCTTGCCCTGCTTGGAATCATTACCGGAACTGCATGCGGCCAGGCCAAGTGCCAACAGACAGCTGATAATCACGATCAATTTCTTCATGTCGTTTCCCTTTGCTCAGGTGTGGGTGAGAAAGATTATGCCATGGATATGGCGGCTGTCGCGCCATGTCATGGGTCCGTTCGATGACGGCCACGGCCGGTCACAGGGGAACTGCGCCGGATCGTGAATCCGATACAATCCAGCCGGCACACCTGATACCATTATGTCAACGGTCTGGGTATAAAGGGTTCGCAATCCTCATGCACATCGAAAACCAGAAGTTCTACCACATCCACAAACACAACTCGCCGAAGTGGTTCGAGGGCGCCCAATTCAGCTTTGGTCAGGAGCCCAATAACTCCTGGCGGGCTTTCGAGGTGGCACGCCGGGGTATCACCAACCCCGAGACCAACGATGTCTATACCGTGGATCTGGTCGCATTCCGTGCGCTGGCTGCGTATCGCAAGTCAGGCAAGAAAGATCCACGCCTCAATTTTTATCACTACGATCCGGTCAAGACCCTGGCCGAGACACTGGATAGCCTGTTTCTGGCGACGCGCGTGGTCAAGGAGTTGATCTATGAAGACATCAGACGACAGATGTTTGCCGCATTACCGTCGCGTTCGACCTGTGTCTGGTTGATACCGGATAGCGAGAAAGCGGTACGTTTCTGGCTCGATAATATCCGTGGCGACAACAAGAAGGTTTACCGGGTTAATGCCACTGGTGAATTGCATCGAGCCAGTCAGCAGTCTGTGATGGGAGAGACGATCTCGATCAGCGAATGGCGCAAGCGTGCGCAGGATTACTGGAACGGGGCGGACACGGAATCCTACGACGATGAACTGATCCTGAACGGTGACATCGAGATTCTGGAAGAGTTGCCGCTCAGCAATTTCTGATCGAAGATCATTATCTGAACAGCAGTGACATGATTTTTTTAAGCAGCGCATAGCTGCGCTGGCTGTAGGGTCGCCAGAACAACTGCCGCTTCAGGAACGAGAAGCGATCAGATATCACCACCTGTAGTGCGGTCATCTCCTCGAACGCGAATTTCCCGTGCCCGCGTCCGGTTCCGGAATCCTTGAAACCACCCCAGGGCGTCTCGACGAGCCCGTGTGAAAGCAGGTGATCGTTTATGGTCACAGCACCAGCACGGATTCGGCGTGCCAGCCGGACGGCCAGGCGTATATCTCTGGACCACACTGAAGCAGTCAGGCCATAATTCGAATCGTTGGCGAGCCGCACTGCTTCATCTACATCGCGGAATCGCATCACGCCCAATACCGGGCCGAAAGTTTCCTCGCGCATCACCGTCATCTGGTGATTCACGTCCGTCAATACCAGAGGCGTAACGAAGTGTGTGTTGGGCGTCGGGGGAGAAGGCGCTTTTGCGAAGACTGTTGCGCCTTGTGCAATCGCTTCATCGACATGGCGATGGATGGTCTCTACCTGGCGGGCAGTGCAGATTGCGCCTACATCTACCGTGAAGTCGGTATCCCGACCCACTCGCAAGGTCTCAACCTTCTGCTTCAGCAAAGCCATGAATGGCCCATAGATCGATGCATGGATGTAAAGCCGCTCCACGCCAGCACAGGATTGCCCTGCATTGGAGAGTCCTGCCCAGATCGCGCCGTTGGCTGCACGCTCAAGGTCCGCGTCGGCGCACACGATCATGGCATCTTTGCCTCCGAGTTCCAGCGATACCGGCGTCAGGGTCTGCGCCGCCTTTGCCATCAACAGTTTGCCGACCCGCACCGAGCCGGTGAAGAACAACTTGTCGACGCCACCCGGCTCCAGGAACAGGTCGCCACACAGCGGGCCATCGATGTTGATATGCGTGAAGACGTGTTCCGGCAATCCGGCAAGTTGAAACAATTCGGCCAGCCGGACGCCGACCGGCAGAGTCTCGGGTGCGGTCTTGAACACCACGGTGTTGCCGGCCAATAGCGCAGGCACGATCTCGTGCATGGGAATGCCGAGTGGGTAGTTCCACGGCGAGATGATCCCGATCACGCCCCAGGGCAGCCGGGACACGGTGCTGTGCTTGTTCAGAAACAGCAGGGAGCCGGGGGGCAGATGCTCGGATTTCAGAGTACGGCGTGCATGCTTCTGGTACCAGCGACTGCCGGCGACGCTGGGCAGGATCTCGGTAGCGAGTGCTTCGATACGAGTCTTGCCCACACAGTCCGATATCAAGCGCGCGAGTTCATCGCTGTGCTGGATGAGCAGGCGGCGCAGATTTCCGATGAAACGGCCGCGTTCGGCAAGCGGGCATGCGGCCCAGGCGGGTTGCACGTCACGTGCCCGTCGGATCAGATCGCGTACCTGTTCGGGGGTGAGTTCCGGGGTCTGCGCGATTACCTCGCCGCTTGCGGGGTTATAGGTCGGAGTCATGACCGGAGCCGCTGGTGTATTCATGCCGATCTCCAGATCACTCGATTTGAGAGTCCATGCTGTGACTATTTCAGAACACTAATTCCATGGCTTGCTTGATGACATCGAATGCGACGATAGCGCGATCGCCTTCGCCACGGAACGGATAGACGTAATGGATATAGTAGGAAGGGAACAGGATCAGGTCACCGGTCTTCGGGTAGATCCGACGGGTGAGACTGATGCCGTGATGATGCGCGACCGGGTGCGGGCAGATGAATTCGATGCAGCCTTCCGGCTGGGGCTTTTCCGGGACATCTATATAGTAGACGCCGCTGGCGAGATTGCCCGGAGTCGGATGCATATGCGGCGCCTGCCAGTCACCCGCTGAGAGGATATTGGCCCATGAAACCAGCCGGGTACGTTTGGCATCGACATGGCCTTCGTAAGCCTTGTCGAGATAGCGCACGATGCCTGGCAGGATGACCTGTTCCCGCAGCGATTGCACTGCAGCTTCCGGCCGGTTCAGGAACATCATCTTCTTCGAGGTCTGGTAACCACCGTAAGTGGTGATGTTGCCGCTCAGCGCCTCGTTCTCCTGCTTGTCAACGAGATGCTTGTCGCGCAGATCCCGGATCAGTGCGAAGAGTTCGCGATTGAGCTCATCCAGCCCACTGTGATGACTGACCATCACGGTGATCGGGAAATGATCCTCGAATTCGGTTTGCGCAGTTATGCTCACGACTCAGGCCTTGCCCGCGGTCTGGCCGGCGAGATACAGCCAGGTTTCCACCACGGTGTCCGGATTCAGCGACACGCTCTCGATACCCTGATCCAGCAGCCAGCGCGCCAGATCCGGGTGATCGGACGGGCCCTGGCCGCAGATACCGATGTATTTCTTGTGCTTGCGGCAGGCCTGTATCGCCATACTGAGCATGGCTTTCACCGCATCGTTGCGTTCGTCGAACAGGTGTGCGATGACACCGGAGTCGCGGTCCAGCCCCAGCGTGAGTTGGGTCATGTCGTTGGAGCCGATGGAGAAGCCGTCGAAGTGTTCCAGGAACTGTTCCGCCAGCAGGGCATTCGATGGCAGTTCACACATCATGATGACCTTGAGTCCCTTATCGCCGCGCTTCAGGCCGTTCGCCGCGAGGATCTCGACCACCTGACGCGCTTCATCGACGGTACGCACGAAGGGAATCATCACCTGTACGTTGGTCAAGCCCATCTCTTCACGTACTTTACGCAAGGCCCGGCATTCAAGTTCGTAACAGTCGCGGAAGCCGGGGTCGATGTAGCGCGATGCACCGCGAAAGCCCAGCATCGGGTTCTCTTCGTGTGGTTCGTACTGACGGCCACCGATGAGGTTGGCATATTCATTGGATTTGAAATCCGAGGTGCGCACGATCACCGCTTCCGGTGCGAAGGCTGCCGCGATGGTGGCGATGCCTTCAGCGAGCCGGTCCACGTAGAAACTCACGGGATCTTTATAGCCCGCCATCCGTTCCCGGATCGCCTGCTTGATATCCGCGGGTTGCTGCTCGAAGTTGAGCAGCGCCTTCGGATGCACGCCGATCATGCGATTGATGATGAATTCCAGCCGTGCGAGACCGACTCCTTTGTTGGGGATCCCTGCGAAATCGAAGGCCCGATCCGGATTGCCGACGTTCATCATGATCTTGAGCGGCGCGGGTGGCATCTTCTGCAGGTTGATCTCGCGGCGCTCGAATTCCAACTGGCCGGCATAGATGAAGCCGGTATCGCCCTCGGCACAGGACACGGTGACGGGCTGCTCGTTCTTGATCTTGCGGGTAGCGTCACCGCAACCGACCACAGCCGGGATACCGAGTTCACGCGCAATGATCGCCGCATGGCAGGTCCGGCCACCACGGTTGGTGACGATGGCAGACGCGCGTTTCATGATGGGCTCCCAGTCGGGATCGGTCATGTCGGTCACCAGCACGTCACCAGGTTTGATTTGATCCATCTGCTTGATGGAATCGATCACCTTGGCTTTGCCGGCACCGATCTTCTGGCCGATGCTGCGGCCTTCCGCAAGCACTGCCGCACGCTGCTTGAGGTGATAGCGTTCGATACTCTGGGTGCGGCTCTTCACGGTCTCGGGACGAGCCTGAAGGATATAGAGTTTGCCGTCGGCGCCGTCTTTGGCCCATTCGATGTCCATGGGGCGCTGATAATGCTTCTCGATGATGACGGCCTGTTTCGCCAGTGCGATCACATCTTCGTCCGAGATACAGAAACGTTGACGAGCTTCAGCATGCACGTCTTCGGTCTTCACGGATTTGCCGTGGCCGGTCTCCTCGCCGTAGATCATCATGATTGCCTTGCTGCCGAGGTTGCGGCGTACGATCGGAAACTTGCCGGTTTCGAGTGCCGGTTTGTAGACGTAGAACTCATCCGGGTTGACAGCGCCTTGCACCACGGTCTCGCCAAGACCGTACGACGCGGTGATAAATACTGCGCGATCGAAACCCGACTCGGTATCGAGCGTGAACATCACGCCGGCAGCGCCCAGGTCGCTGCGCGCCATGCGCTGGATACCCGCCGACAGCGCGACCTCGGCGTGCTCGAAACCGTGATGCACGCGATACGCGATGGCGCGATCGTTGAATAACGAAGCGAACACGTCCTTGACGGCATACAGGACGTTTTCGATGCCGCGTACGTTGAGGAAAGTTTCCTGCTGGCCGGCAAACGAAGCATCCGGCAAGTCTTCTGCGGTCGCCGATGAACGCACCGCCACGGAGATCTCCTTGCCGGATTGCCTGACCAGTGCGGCATAGCTCTCACGGATGGATTGTTCCAGCGCCGGCGGGAAGGGCACTTCGCCGATCCACTTGCGGATTCGCGCGCCGGTCTCGGCCAGCGCGACTACGTCTTCGATATCGAGGCCGGCGAGCTCACGGGTGATCCGCACGGCCAGCGCATCGTGGCCCAGGAACTCGCGATAGGCATCGGCGGTAGTTGCGAAGCCACCCGGCACCGAAACGCCGAGCCGGGTCAGGTGGCTGATCATCTCGCCGAGGGAGGCGTTCTTGCCGCCGACCTTGTCGACGTCGCCCATGCCGAGATGTTCGAACCCGATTACGTAACGCTGATCCATGATCCAGTCCTTGCACGTGAGGAGGGGCTAGCTGAAGGTATACTGGGATACCGCCATTTCATCCACGCCATTATCTCAGATAGCAGCAGCATGGAAAAACAAAGAACCGTATTCTTCGTCTCGGACCGGACCGGTATCACGGCAGAAGCCCTGGGCCGGAGCCTCATGAGCCAGTTCAACGGGGCGGGGGTCAGGCAGGTGACTCTGCCATTTATAGCCAGCGTTGACAAGGCAAACGAGGCGGTAGCCAGCATCAATGCCGCAGGCGCCGAAGACGGCGTCCGGCCCATCGTGTTCAGCACCATCGTGGATGACACAGTGCGCGTCATCATCCAGCGTAGCGAAGCCCTGTACCTGGATTTCTTCGATACCTTCATCGGCCCGCTGGAACGGGAGCTGGGCATGAAATCCTCGCATACCGCGGGTCGAGCCCATGCCTCGGCGGACAATGCCGCCTACATACAGCGTATTGATGCAGTAAATTTCGTGCTCGCCAACGACGACGGCATCACCACCAAGCATTATCCCGAAGCCGATGTAATCCTGGTGGGCGTATCGCGTTCCGGCAAGACCCCGACTTGCCTGTATCTGGCACTGCAATTCGGTATCCATGCCGCGAATTATCCGCTTACCGATGAAGATCTGGCGCGCGGGCGGTTACCGGACGTGTTGATACCTTATCGCAGCAAATTGTATGGACTGACGATCGAGCCGCAACGCTTGCAGCAGATCCGGCATCAGCGGCGTCCGGACAGTCGCTATGCTTCGTCGGATCAGGTGAAATATGAGGTGCAGCAGGCGGAGGGGATCTTTCATGCCGCGGGCGTGCTGCACATGAATACCACACATCCGTCGATCGAGGAGATCGCGACCACGATCCTGCATCAGACCGGGATCAAGCGGCGGTATTGAAGGCTGGGGTGGAGCAGCGCCTTGGAACTGCAGTGTCATTGCGAGCATTAGTGAAGCAATCCCAGGACGAGTCTGAGCGGCTGCAAGCGGCGTGAATTTCCGGATGATAAGGGTATCGGTTTGAGCATCGGAGCCGCCAACAAAGTCATGCTGATGGAACGGTTGCGCAAAAAGCGTTTGCTGTTATTCAGGATCTATGTATTTCATGTTGGATGGTTTACCTCTACCTGCGCATTCGCTGCCACCGAGACGACGCGTATCGCAGTTGTTTCGTCGCTGTGGCTGACCTTGATTACCATCGTTCCGGTTCTCACCTATACAGTGATCACGCACAAGGCCATCAAGGCATGCGAGCCGGCTGCAGCCAGCGTGGGACTGAGGCAAATCGTCATATCCATCGTGTTCTTTACGCCCCTTGAAGCCGGGTTGATCCTGCCGGCAATCAATCTTTGGATCTCACATTGCATCCTTCGCGCCTGGGATAAGAAGGCTTGGGGTGAGGGTACCCATGCTTGATACATTCTCGACGAAGAACTTGCGTACGAAGACGGCTGAACAAGTGGCTGCGCAGCGTTGTTTATTGCCGGTCCGGAAACCGGTTCCGATGGATGCGGTCGAAGCCTGTTCAATCAGGAACTGGATTCCGGTTTTTGCCGGAATGAGGGTAAAGCAGTCGTGTTGTCATTACTGCTGAATGGATGAATGACCAGCCAACTCAAGTTACGCTGTCCGGTTGGTTCAGTCCCAGTCTATCAAGCGCCGCAATCCCGTGCGCTGCACGCGACAGTGCCCTTAGCGCTGCCGACGCCGCAATCGACTGCTTCGCAACATCCGGCTCGTGCCGTTCCAGATACACCCGCAACGTCGCGCCGTGGGTGCCGGTGCCGGACAACCGGTACACGATGCGCGCCCCATCCGTAGTCGTGATCCGCAGGCCCTGGTTGCGGCTTTCGCTGCCGTCCACCGGATCGCGATAGGTGAAGTTGTCAGCGCTCTGGATGGTGAGCCCACCCATCTGCTTGCCGGGCAGGGATGCCAGCCGTGCGTCCAATCCCTGCATCAACTCACGCGCCGAATCTGCATCGGCGATGAAGTAATCCTCGCGCTGGAAGAAGTCGCGTCCATATTGTCGCCAGTGTTCAGCGAGGACCTCCTGGACGGATCGTTTGCGTACCGCGAGCAGATTCAGCCAGAACAATACCGCCCACAAACCGTCCTTCTCGCGCGCGTGATTGCTGCTGGTGCCGAAGCTTTCCTCACCGCACAGCGTGATCCTGCCCGCATCGAGCAGGTTGCAGAAGAACCGCCAGCCGGTAGGAGTTTCGTAGCACGGGATGCCAAGTCGTTTCGCCACGCGATCCACCGCATGGCTGGTCGGCATGGAGCGGGCGACACCCGCCAGTCCATCACGATAGCCGGAGATGAGATGGGCGTTTGCTGTCATGACAGCGAGACTGTCGCCTGGCGAGACCACGACGCCGCGTCCCAGGATCATGTTGCGGTCGCCATCGCCATCGGAGGCGCCGCCGAATGCCGGCGCATCGTCTGCCATGAACGATTCTACCAACCGCGCCGCATCGTGCGGGTTGGGATCGGGGTGGCCGCCGCCGAAATCCGGTAGTGGTTTCGCATTCAGGATACTGCCAGACCGGGCGCCGAGACGTTTTTCAAACAGTTCCAGTGCATAGGGGCCGGTCACCGCGTGCAGGGCATCGAAGCGCATCTGGAAAGCGGGATCGCTCAACAAGGATCTGATCTTTCCAAAATCGAACAGGCGTTCGAGCGTATCCGCGTAATGGCTGACTGGATCAACGATCTCGATCTGCATGCCACCCAGTTGATGTCGTCCGAGGTGATCGATATCTATAGGTGTCTCATCTTCCAGGATCAGATAACGGTCGATGCTGCGTGTACGTGCATGGATGCTGTCAGTGAGAGTCTCGGAAGCCTGCCCACCGTTTGCGACATTGAACTTGATACCGAAGTCGCCATCGTCTCCGCCGGGGTTGTGACTCGCGGTGAGGATGAAGCCACCTGCGGCGCCGAAGTGCGGGATCATCAACGATGCGGCGGGGGTGGATAACAGACCTTGCCGGCCCACCAGGGCCTTGCTGACGCCATTCGCCGCTGCCATGCGCAGCAGGATGGCGATCGCCTCGCGGTTGAAGTACCGGCCATCGCCGCCGACGACCAGTGAACCACCTTCCAGTTCCGGGCAGGTATCGAACACAGCTTGCAGGAAGTTTTCGAGGTAATGCGGTTGCTTGAATATGCTGACCGGTTTGCGCAGTCCGGCGGTACCGGGTTTCTGGTCCGGTGAAGGTCTGGTCGGGACGGAGAGAACCATCATCATGCCTCTATTATTGCCTGTTTGCCAAGTCTGCCGGATTGGGGGCCTATGATATAGTCCTGCCATGTTCGTCGAAACCGTCAGGCACAAGATCCGACTGGTAAAACCCCGCAGTTTTGCCGGGTTGATGGCATTGTACGAGAGCAACCATGCGCGGATGCGGCAGTTGCTGGGTAATGTATCGGCCTTGCCGCAACGCTCGGTTTCCTCAAGCGAGACGGATCTGAATCTGCATGTCACCCGCGTAGAACGCTGTCGCTATACGACTTCATTGCATATGACCTACCATTTCGAATCCACGGACAGCCTTCAGTGCGATCCCGATCTGTTGTTGCGTGTCTATCACGACGCACGTCTGGCGGAAGCGCTCAGTTGCTGTGATAGTCCACGACATGAAGCGTTGCGTGGTTTGATATTGCCGACGACCAGCGAATTGGAACGTCGCTGGTCTCTGAATATCATGCTCAACAAGTGGCTGGAATATTGTCTGGATCACAGGCACCGCTTCCGTACCGTCTGAAATACCGGATTCCCGATCCCACCAGATTTTGGTTCCGATTGCCCACGGATCCGAGTCGAGCAGTATTCGTGCGCCTGCCATCCTGACCAGATGTGGCCGGGTCTCGAAGCCGCACGGTATTATGTATCCAAGCCACCGTTTTTTCATGAGTTATATGCTAGTGTGGCGCGGCTTTGGAAGGGGAGGAGAGGAGAAAGTTCAAGTGTCGAAGCAGTCGAAAAAACCGGATCAGGCTCGCTCCGCAAAAGGCAAGCAGGGCGCCAGTGATGTCGCCGCCGATCATCATGCCGAACTGGTAAAGATATTCGAGAACCGCAATCTGCTCAAGCGCGAACTCGAAGAGGTTGCTGCAGAACGAGATGTATTGAAAGCCGACGTGGAAGATCTGCGTCTGCGTCACGGTGAATTGTATCGCCAGCTCACGACACTCGAACAGATGCTGGCGGATCCGGAAAAAGGCCAGAACGCCATCCTTTATTACCGGTTGCAGGCGGTGTGGAATACCTGCCGTAACCAGATTCGTGCTCTCGCCCAGGATCTCAGCACCCGGCAGGATCAGGTGGAACGTGGCAAGTTCCTGGAAGATTTCGAACGCGATCGTAAATTCAAGCTCGATGAACTCGCCAAACAACTGTTGGGCGTGGACCGGGAACAGACGTCAGTGCAGTCCGGCATCAATGAGATGCAGCAGGGGTTGGCGAAGCTGACCCGGTTCTGGCATCGCGGCAAACGCAAGCGTCTGGAGAACGACATCATCAACGCCAGCGAGCAGTTGCAGCCGCTGGAAACCAAGAAACGCGACATACTTGCGCGTATAGATCAGACCAAGAAACTCAAGCCGCCGGCGTGGGGCGGTATCGGTATCCCGGCCCGGCGTGCCATCAATCTGGCGTTATTGTCGCTGGCGCAGTATCTGTATCTGCATTTTACCGAGTACAACATCTCCGATATGGCGCGCAGTGCCGGTACCAAGCTGGTCTCGGATATCAATTTCGGTATGGGCAAGGAGTGTCTGGTTATCGGCAATCAGGTGCATGAAGTCGTGGTGAAGTTGCGTAACGACAAGACGCGGCCCGACAAGCTCAAACACCGTACCGAGTATCTGCGCCAGAAAGCTGTCTTCACCGGCCCACAGGACACGATCCCGGAAGAATCCTGCCTTGATTACCTGATGCCCAGTTCACAGAGTGCGCCGACCATCGATGCGGAAGCGCGTGCCTTGGGCGTCAATGTACTGCGACTCAATTACTGGGACCTGCAGACCCTGTTGTTACAGCCTCCGGAAAAGGCCGAGGAGAAACCGGAGTTGAAAGTCACAGGCATAAATGCCGATTGATCTTTCTTAGTCGCTCACCGGCTCCGGTTGCTCACCTGCTGTCTGCATGCCGCGTGCTTTTCTGAATACCCGTGTTGACCAGAGTCCGAGATCGTCCAGCAGCACATAGATGGTTGGCAACACCAGCAGACTGATGGCAGTCGAGAACGCCAGGCCGCCGATGATGGCGCGTGCCATCGGGAAGTAGGGTGGCCCCTGGCCTGTGCCACCCAGTTGAGTCTGGCTTACAGCCAGCGGCACCAGGCCAAGGATGGTGGTGGACATGGTCATCAGGATCGGTCGCAGGCGATGACTTGCACCCTGGATGACAGCCGCAAAACGTGACCAGCCTTCACGCCGCATCTGATTTATGTGATCCACCATCACGATGCCATTGTTTACCACCACTCCCATCAGGATCAGGATGCCGATCATCGCCATGATGTCGAACGTGGTGTTGGTGATGAGGAAGAACCAGAACACACCGAAGATCGAGAACAGGATACCGCTCAGGATCGCAGCGGGATGCAGCAGAGATTCGAACAATGCCGCCATCACGATATAGATCATCAGCACCGCCAACAGCATGTTGGTCACCATGGTCTGTGCCGATTCATCCTGCTGCTGCACACCCTGACCAAACTGCCACTGATACCCCGGTGGGAATTTGAGATTATCCAGCGCCGCCTTGATGCGAGGCCGCAACTCGTCGAAGGTCATCTTCGGTGCCAGTCCCAGGGTGATGCCGATCGAAGTGGCGCGATTGGTGTGTTCGATACTGGTCGGGCCGTCTTTGACACTGAAATCGACCACCGAATCCAGCCGTACCGCCCGCCCTGCGGGATTGTAGAGCTGGAGGTTGCGCAATTGATCCAGGGTCTGCCGGTCGCTTTTCTGATAAGCGAGGCGGATATCGATCTCACCGTCCTTGCCACGGAATTCGGAAAGCTGCTCGCCACGCAACACCACCATCACTGCGTTGGCAATCTGTGCCGCATTCAATCCGGATTGGCGTGCCCGGTCCGGATCCACATGCAGATGGATCTCGCGAGTGCCCGTCAACGCATCTGCCCGGACATCCACCAGTCCCGGAATGCTGCTCAGTACCCGCGTGACACTGGTGGTAAGCCCTTCCAGCACAGTGGTCGATTCGCCGTTGAGCTGTAGCTGAATACTGTTGCTGTCATCACTTTGGTCGTCAAAACTCAAATGACCGATGGCGATCGCGGGCAGACCCTTGCGTATCTCCTGTTTCAGTACCGCGGCTTTTTTGCGATCCGGCAGGTCATCGCGCAACAGGATCGTGGTCTGAGCCTGACCGTTGTCGTAATAACTGTAGATTGAACTGTATTCAAACTCCTGCTTGTGTGCGAACAGATAGGCTTCCACCCGATTGACGGAATCTTCCACGGTGCCAAGCGCATAATGTCCGTTCAGGTTGTAGTTCAGCATCAGGCGGGTAGGGTCGCCGTTCGAGAACATATCCTTCTTGACCATCCCGATCGGTACTGCAGATGTGATCACGACCAACACGATGAATCCGACCATCGCCCAGCGGTGGGTCAGCGACCAGCCGAGCAGTTGTTCGTATCTTCCGGTGAACCGCTCCACTCCGGTCTTCTTTTTTTGTTCTTTCGGGGCGGGGATACGCGATGAGAGCATCGGCATCAGAGTCAAGGAGATGAACAACGATGCGATTAGCGAGACCACGATGGTGATGGCGACATGCTTCAGATACACGGTGATCTGATTCTGGACCCCGAACAGGTTGGGCAGAAATACGATGATGGTAGTGAGAGTACCGGTGGTGACTGCCAGCGCAACCTCACGGGCGCCGCTGATCGAAGCGGCCGCCGAATCACCCGGATGCATCTTGCGGTGACGGAAGATGTTTTCGACTACGACTACGGCGTTGTCCACCAGCATGCCGATGGCGAGCATCAGCCCCATCATCGAGAAGATATTCAGTGACAGCCCCATGAAGTACATGACCGCCAGTGCGATGAGCAGCGAGAACGGCACCGCCAGTGTCACCATCAAGGTGGTCGAGACCTGACGCAGGAAGTAATACAACACGATTAGCGATAACAAAGCGCCGAACAGGCCGGCATTCAGTACGCTACCGAGCGATTGCTTGACGCCATCGGCGGTATTGCTGATGTAGAAGATATTGATGCCCTGCATCTCGGGCAGTTTGCCGATGGCATCTATCTCCTTGACCACCCGCTGCGCGACCTCGACCATGTTGGCGCCGGTCTCCTTGTAGATGTCGAGGCCGATCGCGTAGTGCCCATCCAGATGTCTGCCATAGGTGCGCTCCGGACTGGCGTAGGCGACATCCGCGATATCGCCGAGGTGCAGGTCTGGTGTTATCAGCAGATTGCGGATGTCGTCCAGGGATTTGTATTCATCGCTGATCTGCACCAGCAGGCGTTCGTTACCGTCCGTGATAGTCCCGCCGCTGACCGAGAAATTGCTATGCAACAGCTTGTCATTGAGCTTGTTCAGGTCGACATGATGAGCGGCGATGGCTTCTGCATGCAGATTGATCCGCACCTCGGTCGGTTCCACGCCGTACAGGTCCACATGCGAGACACCGTCCACTCGTTGCAGGCGTGATTTCACCACCCGGTTCAGAAGTTCATAGGAATGTGAAAGATTGCGGTTACTGGAGAGCCGGATCTGCAGGATCGGGATCTCGGCGCCGCTTTCGCGATTTACGTTGATATGCCGCACATCGGCCGGCAACTGGTCGCGGATGCCATCCAGTTTATCCAGTACCTGGATTTCCTTGACCGAGGCATTTTCGCCCCAGTTCAGTTCCAGAAATATCTGTACCTGGTTGGCATCAGAGGTGGACTGCATGCGTTTGATGCCACCCAAGGTGCTGAGTGATTCTTCGATCGGCTTGGTGATGAGGCGTTCGACTTCTTCCGGACTGGAACCCTGATAAGGGACCTGGATCTGGATGTAGGGAAATTCGACGTCCGGCAGGAATGCGAGCGGCAACAGTCGGGAAGCGATCAGCCCGATCGCCGCGAAACAGGTGAATATGACCAGCACCGTGACCGGGCGTTTGAGTGCGAATTCGGTGATATTCACGATGCGCTGCCTTCTTCGGCAACATCCGCAGCGGGTACCGGCACGTCGCGTTTGCGGTCAAACAGACTGTAGGCGACCGGTATTACCACCAGAGTCAGCAGAGTCGAGAACAGCATGCCGCCGATCACCGTGATTGCCATCGGGGCGCGGATCTCGGC
>DASSKW010000130.1:0-6659 GCA_035690065.1 Gammaproteobacteria bacterium | reverse complement strand
CTCCACCGCTTCGATTCGGTCAAAGAGATCACCAAGGCCGGTAGCTTCTTGAACGTCTTGCAGCGAAGGCAACCTCAGCCCATTCGCATCACCGCTAGGACATGCCGCGATACTTGCACCAGCGCCCAGAATCACAACATGAGGGTTCTGAATCCGGTTCTTCTTGACGTCGAATCGAGGAAGCGATGGCATTGAGGGCTAACGTCCCGCTTGAGCCGCGGCTTGCGCTGGAGCGTAGCGGAAGGGTAAGCCGTCGGACTCGAAGCGGTTGTTAGCTCTAGCCTCCACTTCCAAGTGCCTCACCCACTTCATTCGACGAATTTCTTATATATGCGAAATAGGACTCCTGCAAACACAGGCAACGCCATAACGGTGAACATTTCCAGAAATTCGTCATCATCCATATAGTTCCACGAGCCGTTATGGAACGGATCAAATACAGCAACAAATAAAACAACACCCACGGCCCATATCAATGAAACGAATGCCCACAGGCGGAACGCTTTGCTTTTTCTCCTCCACCAACCCACATTCTTCTTGGCTCCCAACCCCTTAAGCAGCGGCTCAAGCTTCTTTCGCTCTGCGTCCCAGTCCTCTTTCTTCTTTTTACGAATCTCAGCGTCGGTGGCCAAGAGTCGATCGAAAACGTCCATCACTTCGCTCGGTGGCTTACTAGCCTCGATGTCTACGCCACTTTTCGTATACTGCTCGTGAAACAAATCGAATTGCGGCTGTAGGTTCCGGGATGGGGCAACCCCGATAGCTAGATAGCTTCGCCAAGCGGCGCTAATTCTGGTGTTATCCTCGGTACTAAGAGGCCTGCCAGCGCAACCAAGCCAGTTCTCCAGTATTTCCCAATCATTCCGAAGTGCCTCTGGTGCGTTAGGCGCAGCAGCTTCTCTCCTGAACACGTCAATGAAAAACGCGCCTGAATCTGACATAAAATCAGAGTACTCGCCGATCGTGATTGTCATTGTGTCAGGGTCATACGTCATCGCATTTCCGTGTCGCTAGAGCTAACAGTAACTAGACTGCGCGCTATGATATTCCAATAACTCTGCGTGCGTCGTTATTACGATATCTCCGTTCGACTCGATCATACAAATCTCAAACATATCCGCAGGTTACTCCTGTGCCCCAAAACACCCCTGGAATATCGCCGCACGCAATTCAAGCCTTCCCAATCATACTGTATAAAAACCGGTGCACACTCCCTCTCCCCTTCAACTGCTACCCCGTCTTCACCTCCGGCAGGCCCATATCCACTTCCTGGATACGTCGAATCTGATCGCGGAGTCGGGCGGCCTGCTCAAATTCCAGGTTGCGGGCATGCTTGTGCATTTCCTGCTCGAGCTGCTTGATGAGCTTCAGCCGCTTGGCCGGCGCCATCACTTCATAGCGCGCGCGTTCCTCGGCCGCTTTCAGCGGACTGACGCGCGTGGTGCCAGGCACCGCACTGCGCGCCCCTTCCATGACATCCGCCACCGCCTTGCGGATACCCTTCGGGGTAATTCCGTGTTCCTTGTTGTAGGCAAGCTGCTTGGCACGCCGCCGTCCGGTTTCGTCCAGGGCACGCTGCATGGAACCGGTAATTCGTTCCGCATACAGAATGGCCCTGCCGCTGATATTGCGCGCAGCGCGGCCGATGGTCTGGATCAGCGAGCCTTCCGAGCGCAGGAAGCCTTCCTTGTCAGCATCCAGGATCGCTACCAGCGACACCTCCGGCAGATCGAGGCCCTCGCGTAGCAGATTGATACCGACCAGCACATCGAATTCGCCCAGGCGCAGATCACGAATGATTTCGGTGCGCTCCACTGTTTCGATGTCCGAATGCAGATAACGCACGCGCACATCGTGTTCGGCGAAATATTCCGTCAGATCTTCAGCCATGCGCTTGGTCAGCGTGGTGACCAGCACCCGTTCGTCGCGCGCTGCACGCAGCCGCACTTCCGACAGCAGATCATCCACCTGGGTGCGCGCCGGACGGATCTCGACTTCCGGATCAATCAGGCCGGTGGGCCGTACCACCTGCTCCACGGTACGATCGGACAGACGTTTCTCGTAAGGTCCCGGCGTCGCAGAAACGAAGATGGTCTGCGGTGCACGCGCTTCCCATTCCTCGAATTTCAGCGGCCGGTTGTCAAGTGCCGACGGCAAACGGAAACCGTATTCCACCAGGGTTTCCTTGCGGGAACGATCGCCCTTGTACATGCCGCCCAGTTGCGGAATGGTGACGTGGCTTTCATCCACCACCAGCATGGCGTTGGGCGGCAGATAATCGAACAGTGTCGGCGGCGGATCGCCGGCCACCCGTCCCGACAGATGCCGGGAATAATTCTCGATGCCGTTGCAATAACCAAGTTCGGCGATCATCTCGATATCGAACAGGGTGCGTTGTTCCAGACGCTGGGCTTCCACCAGCTTGTTGGCCTGCCGCAATACCTCCAGACGCTCACGCAGTTCGACTTTGATTTTCTCGATCGCCTCCAGCAAGGTGCCGCGCGGAGTCACGTAATGGCTGCCCGGATATACGGTAAAGCGCGGGACGCTGCGCAGCACCGCGCCGGTCAAGGGATCGAACAGATTGATCGACTCGATCTCATCGTCGAACAATTCGATCCGCACGGCTTCCCGATCCGATTCGGCCGGAAATACATCGATCACTTCCCCACGCACCCGATATGTGCCTGGCGCCAGATCCAGTTCGTTGCGGGTGTACTGCATCTCCGCCAGCCGGCGCAGGATCTGACGCTGATCTACCCGATCACCCCGCACCAGATGCAGCACCATGCTGTGGTACTGCTCAGGATCACCCAGGCCGTAGATCGCTGACACCGTGGCCACGATCAGGGTATCCGGCCGTTCCAGCAGCGCCTTGGTTGCCGACAACCGCATCTGCTCGATGTGATCGTTGATCGAGGCATCCTTCTCTATATAAGTGTCGCTGGAAGGCATGTAGGCTTCCGGCTGGTAGTAGTCGTAATACGAGACGAAGTACTCCACGGAGTTATGCGGGAAGAAGGCCTTGAACTCGCCATACAACTGCGCGGCCAGCGTCTTGTTGGGCGCCAGCACCAGCGTCGGCCGTTGCAGGTTCTGCACCAGATTTGCCACCGTGAAAGTCTTGCCGGAGCCGGTCACCCCCAGCAGGGTCTGGCGCGACAGGCCGTCGCGCAAACCGCCCGTCAGTGCCGCTATCGCCTCGGGCTGATCGCCCGCCGGCTGGTAATCCGCTTCCAGCGTAAACAGATCGCTCATTGGTAATTCCCAAGTGCTTTCCTTATCATGATACCGCCCTGCTTCCCCGAATGGAGTCTTCTGTGAACATCGTGCTTTCCGAGCGCGTCCAGCGCCTGCATCCCTCGCCCACCCTTGCTGTCACCGCCCGTGCCGCCGAACTCAAGGCGCAAGGCAGGGACATCATCGGTCTTGGAGCCGGCGAACCGGATTTCGATACCCCGGAACACATCAAGGAAGCGGCGATTGCCGCGATCCATGCCGGCAAGACCAAATACACCGCCGTGGACGGCACGCCCTCCCTGAAACAGGCCGTGATCGCAAAATTCAAGCGCGACAACCAACTCGACTACGCGCCCAACCAGATCCTGGTCTCATGCGGCGGCAAACAGAGTTTCTTCAACCTGTGTCAGGCCTTGTTGAATCCCGGTGACGAAGTCATCGTGCCCGCGCCCTACTGGGTCTCATACCCGGAGATCGTGCAGATCACGGGCGCGACACCGGTGGTGGTCTATGCCGGGCCCGAGCAGCATTACAAACTCACGCCAGCGCAACTCGATGCCAGCATCACATCGCGCACCCGGCTGCTGGTACTCAACAGCCCGTCCAATCCAACCGGCATGGCCTACAGTCGCGACGAACTGCTTGCCTTCGCAGAGATATTGCGCCGTCACCCGGAAGTTCTGATTGCCACGGACGACATGTATGAACACTTCCAGTGGCAAGGCGGCTCGTTCTGCAACATCGTGATGGTCGCGCCGGATCTGTACGAGCGCAGCATCGTATTGAATGGTGTCTCCAAAGCCTACGCCATGACCGGCTGGCGCATCGGTTATGCCGGTGGACCGAAGCCGCTCATCAACGCCATGAAGAATGTGCAATCCCAGAGTACCTCAAACCCCACCTCGATCTCGCAGGCCGCAGCCGAAGCTGCACTCAACGGGGATCAGGAGTGCGTGCGTGTCATGTGCCGCGCCTTCCAGGAGCGCCATCAGTTCGTGTATGAGTCCCTGAACCGGATGCCGGATGTACGTGTGCTACCCGTTGACGGCACGTTTTACTCCTTCCCTGATTTCTCTGGCGTCATCAAGCGCTTTGGCCTCCAGGATGACATCCAGCTGAGCGAACGCCTGCTGAATGAGTCCGGCGTGGCGATCGTGGCCGGTTCCTCGTTCGGTGCGCCGGGGCACCTGCGCTTGTCCTTCGCCACCAGCATGGACAACCTCAAGGCCGCGCTGCAGCGGATCGGCAATTTCCTGGAAAAAGCCGCCGCCTGAAACCGGGTTTCAGGTTGACCCCCCGCAGGGCCTTGATTAGACTATGCGGCCTTCCAGAACCGTTCCCCGGTAGCTCAGTTGGTAGAGCGACGGACTGTTAATCCGTTGGTCGCTGGTTCGAGTCCGGCCCGGGGAGCCATCTCTGAAAATATGGGTAGAGCACAGCCTGGCGCCCCACTAAACGCCAGGCCAAACCAGAAAACAGCCATCGCCCGATGCTTCAGCGCCCCAAGACCGCCGTCATCATCCTGAATTACAATTCAGCGGCACACACGCTCCGCTGCGTGGACTCGATCCTGAAGCACACCGCCGATCTCTCGGACACCGCTCTTGTAGTCGTCGATAACGCTTCCGCCAAGCCCGACCAGGCACAGCTCACAGCACTCGCGTCGGATCATGTCACCCTGGTCCATGCCGAAAAGAACCTCGGCTTCGCCGGCGGCATGATGCTCGGTGCGGACGCGGTGGACGCCGAATACTATTTCTTCCTGAATAACGACTGCGAGTTCCGGAACGACGTGGTAGCGGTATTGTCGTCGTTCCTGGACCAGCACCCGCAATCCGCGCTTTGCAGCGGCTACATGCTCGATAGCGACGGCAAGCCCCGTTCCAGTTTCAATTACTTCCCGTCACTGTGGCTCATGCTTTTAGGCAGCGGGCTATTGCGCTTGTTCTCCCCAAGCCGATACCCGGATAGACGTAAGCCATACGCACAACCTGTCCCGGTCGATGTCGTCACTGGCGCCGCCATGTTCACGCGCGGAACGGTGCTCAAGCAACTTGGCGGCCTGGATACTGGGTTCTTTCTCTACTGCGAGGAAGAAGACTACGCTCTGCGCATCAAACAGGCTGGCTGTAAAACCTGGTTTGTCCCGCAGGCGCATATCATGCATATCGGTGGCGCCAGTTCAGGAGATGCGTTACTCCGCCCCGCGCTACAGCGCGAGTTCTACATCAGCATGCTGCGCTACTTGCGGCTTCATCATAACCTTGTTTACGCTACCGCCTTCAGGCTATTCATCGTATTGAAGCTCTTGCGCCGCGCCATAACCGGCAAGGTGCCTTTCAGCCTCGCCGTATTTGTATTCAAAGGTGCGCCTGGAAAGGAAAGCCTCAGGTACAAACAGCCAAACTAAATTCGGCTATAGCCAGGCTCTCGAACACCGGGTCCACGCTGAGGAAACGACCCAGATTGGGGTCGTACACGCGGCCGTTCATGTGGATCAGGCTCACGTTGTCCAGCATCTCCTGATGCGTGAACCCATAGCGATCCGCATCGTGATCGGCCTGGGTCTCGACGCTGCCGATGGGCGCGGTCCACTGGGTGACATCACGCCGTTTGCCGAACGCGCCGAAGCTCATGTTGGCGATCGGGTTGCCGTTCTGGTCGGTGACGACATCGACGCTGCCCAGGTGATCGGTCAGGATGTAGCTGTCGGTCTCGGTGACCGACCCGCCGCTGCTGGCCAGATCCACTTCCGCGACTTCGCGGCCATAGGCGGACAGGTGGTGCCGGTAGGTGGTGACGCCGTTCCTGGTGATGGCTTCATAGTCGCCCACGTACACGGTGGTCTCGGTGTTGCCGCCGGTGACGGCGGTCTGCTGATAGCGGTGCTTGTCCGGCGCATAGCTGAAGGTGCTGTAGTCGCTGCTGCTGGTACAGTTGCCATCACTCATGTCCATGCAGATCGGCAGGTTGTCGCTGTTCCAGCTGATCGCGGTGCCATTGCGATTGGTCATGTTGCCGTCGGCATCGTAGGTGTACGTGCCGCCTGAAGTGCCGGTGACCTGGGTCACAGCGTGCGGCCCGGCCGTACCGCCATACGTGTAACCGGTGGGGTCGCTTGAACAGTCATGCCCTACTACATCCGATTTGCAGGTGATGTTACCCAAGGCATTGTAGCTGTAGGTAGTGCTGATCGGGCTGCTGGGCGAGCCGTTGGTGAGCACGGCCCCCGTCAGGCGGTTCAAGGTATCGTAGGTAAAAGTCTCGTTCAAACCGTGGGTGTTGTCGGTACGGATATTCAGGTTGCCAAGGCTGTCCCAATGATAGCTGAGGGCCTGCACGCTGTTGCTGATGCCGGTGATCCGGCTCATCGGATCGGCATGTGACAACGTGCTGACGATGCCATTGCCGTAGGTCTC
>DASSKW010000129.1:0-5279 GCA_035690065.1 Gammaproteobacteria bacterium | reverse complement strand
TAGAAGGCGACGCAATTGATAAGTACGATGACCGCAACGGTCACGGTTATCGGCCGCCAGTTCAGCACCCGGTGCAGTGCACGCTGGTAATACGCCTTGAGACGCTCGAACTGATGGTCAAGATAATGTTCCAGCTTGCCGACGTTGCCCGTGGGTTTCAGGAATCTGGAACACATCATGGGCGAGAGCGTGAGGGCGATGAAGCCCGAGATCAGCACCGCACCAGCGAGGGTGAAAGCGAATTCCTGGAACAGCGCACCAGTCAGGCCGCCGATGAAACCGATAGGGGCATATACAGCGGCCAGGGTGATGGACATCGCGATCACCGGCGTGGCAATCTCACGCGCACCGATCATGGCCGCTTGCATCGGGGTCTTGCCTTCCTCGATATGGCGGTGGGTGTTTTCTACCACCACGATCGCATCATCCACCACCAGGCCGATTGCAAGCACCATCGCCAACAGGGTGAGCAGGTTGAGCGAATAGCCCATCAGCATCATGAAGAACGTCACGCCGATGAGCGACAAGGGGATGGTGACCACGGGGATGAATACCGGCCGGAACGCGCCCAGGAACAGGAAGATGACGATGATGACGATCAGTGCGGCTTCGACGATAGTCTTGATGACTTCATGGATCGAACCGCTGATGAACTTGGTGGCATCGTAAGCGATCTTGACGTGCATCGACGGTGGCAATTGTGGCGCGATGTCGTTGATCTGTTCGCGTACCAGTTTCACAGTAGTGAGTGGGTTGGCATCCGGCGTCGGATTGATCGCCATGAATACCGAGGGTATGCCGCTGAAATTCACCGAGATGTCGTAGTTCTGATAACCCAGATCCACCTTGGAGATATCTTTGACACGTACCTGGGCGCCATTCTGACTGCGGATGACGATGTTGCCGAAATCCTTGGCGTTGTTCAGGTCGGTGGTGGCGGCGATGTTCATGGACACATAGTTGCCCTTGGTCGCGCCCGGTGCCGCCAGATAATTGTTCTGGATCAACGCATTGGCAACATCACTCGCAGTGACGCCAAAGGCAGCCATCTTCTTCGGATCCAGCCAGATACGCATGGCGTAGGGGAAACCGAACACCTGCGCCTGGGCGACGCCGTCCACGGTCTGGATCTTCGGTTGCACCACGCGGGTGACGTAATCGGTGATCTGGCCCTGGCTCATCTGGTCCGAATAGAAGCTGATGAACATGATGGCGGTGCCACGCACATCCGAGGACTGGATGATGGGTGACTGCGATTGCGGGGGCAGGATGTTCTTGACCTGATCCACCTTGGCCATGATGTCGGTCAGCGCCTTGTGCACGTCATAGTTGAGCTTCAGATACACCGTGATGCTGCTCATGCCCTGACTGCTGGACGAGGTGATGTAATCGATACCCTCGGCGCTGGCGACGGCCTGCTGCATGGGTTGGGTGATGAAGCCCTTGACCACGTCGGCATTGGCGCCGGGATATGCGGTGTTGATGCTGATCTGGCTGGTCTGGATCTTCGGGTACTGGCGCAGTTCCAGCTTGTTGATGGAATTCAGACCCAGCAACAGGATGATGAGGCTGACGACAGTCGCCAGGACCGGTCGGCGGATGAACAGGTCGGTAAATTTCATGGGTGGCGGCTCCTGTGCATCAATCCAGTTGTACGCTGTTGTTGATTTCAACTTCCATGCCGTCGTGCAGTTTCTGCTGGCCTGCAGTGACGATCAGGTCGCCCGCCTTGATGCCTTTCTCGATCGCGACGCGCCCACCGCGCTCTTCGCCGGTAGTCACGAATACCTGATTGACCGTGAAATCCGGTTTGCCGTCCTTGTCCTTGCCGGGATGCACCAGATACAGGGAACTGCCATACAGCGAATAATCCACAGCCGATTTCGGCACTGTGACCACCGGTGCGGGTTTGCCAGCCAGCACCGTGATATTGGCAAACATGCCGGCACGCAACAGGTGCTTCGGATTCTGGATCACGGCTTGCACCATGACATTGTGGGTATCCGGGTCCACTCTTGATTCGATCGCATCAAGTTTGCCGTCGAATGTCATGTCGGGATAAGTATCCACCGTGACCTGCACTTTCTGGCCGACTCGCAACACCGCGATGTTTTGTTCCGGCAGAGCGAACGACGCATACAGCGTATCCAGCGATTGCAGACTCACGATATCCGAGCCGGCGGCGAGGTACTGACCGATGTTGACGTTGCGGATGCCGAGGTATCCGGAGAAGGGTGCGCGGATGGCGAGTTTATCCATCGCGGACTGGGTGTTGTCCACATTAGCCTGGGCAGCCTTGAGATTACTGGAAGCGGTATCGAGATCCGCCTGCGAGGCGAGATTTTTCTTGTACAGTTTCTGCGTACGCTCCAGCGTGAGCTGGGCAAGCTTGGCCTGGGCCTGGAAGCCCTGCAACTGTGCACGCTGGCTGGAGTCGTCCAGTTGCAGCAGCAAATCGCCCTTTTTCACTTCCTGGCCGGACTCGATGTTGATTGCAGTGACGGTGCCGGCAAGCTGATTGCTGACTTCCACGCCACGCACCGGGACAAGGTTACCGATCGCAATCAATTGCGGCTGCCAGCTCTCGCCTTTGGCGGCTTCGTCGGACACCACAGTGACCTGTTTCATGTTGGAGAATTTCTTGATGGCCAGGGCGACCTTGATGCCGAAGGTGCCATAAATGACCAACATGACAAGTAATGAGATGCCGATGGTGATGAAGATACGCTTGGCCATGATTCAATCCTCAGAACGGGAATGATGGACGCCGTGTCGGATTTGATCCTGACGGCGCGTGGAAAGGAGAGGGTTGGTATTCGCTGCACTCACCGTCGCGACGAACCGCTGGCGATTGTTGCGCAGATAATCGCGAGCCGCAGTCATCGCGGCAATACCGAACCCATGCACGAATTCGGCACCGATGGGCAATGTCTCAGACGCTGGCGGATCATTTTCAGCCTGCCTGATGAGTTCGAGTTGTTTGTCCAACTGTGCGATCCGGTTATCCAGCAGGGCCTCAAGGCGTTCCGGTGACAGCAGATGAGCGAAATACATCATTAGCAGGAAGTCGGATTTGACCTTGTGCTGGGGCTCAGCGGTCTCAAGGTCTTTGACGAAAGCCTTGTGGCCCGCTTCGGTCAGGTGATAGACCCGCCGGTCGGGCTTGCCTTGCTGGGATTCCTCGCTGCACGTGACCAGACCCGCCGTCGTCAGCTCCGCCAGTGCCGGGTAGATGGACCCGAATCCGGCCACGCAGAAGTGATTGAAGGTCTGTTCAAAGAACTTCTTGAGGTCGTAGCCGCTGGCATCGCCGAAAGTAAGGGCGCCGAGGCATAGTTCCTTTACGTTCACCGGAGCGGGTCCTTGCGGGGCAGGAGTTGAGGATGCGACAGGCGGCGATAATATATCGGTCCGATATATCAACGCAACAGCAGGCCGACTCAATCGCTCACCTGGACGCCGCGCCAGAAGGCGATGTAGCCCTGGATATTGGCGGCGGCCGGTTTCGGCGCCGGGTAATACCAGGCAGCATCCGGGTTCTGTTTCCCAGCTACCTCAAGGTGATAGTAGCTGGCGGTCCCTTTCCAGGGGCACACGCTATGGGTATCGCTGGGGACGAAATATTCAGACTCGATGCTGTCAGGCGGGAAGTAGGCATTGCCCTCGACCCGTTCGCAACGGTCGCTCTCCGCGAGCACCTTTCCGTTCCAGATGGCTTTGGTCATGGTTTGCTCCGATGCGCACAGCTGCGCAAGGTGGTTTGGACGGCATCAGAGATAGAAGGTTCCGGCCCTGAATCCCGAAGTTTTATCGGGCATGGGAGGGAGCTCAAGCGTACCCGAAAGACTCGATGTAGGGTTGCAGAACCGTTAATACGGGCTGCAATTGAGCCTCATAATGCCGCCAGCGCCCGAGCGCAGAACGATATACCGGCTGCACCACCTGACTGTAGCTTGGGGTATTGATCCGGCGCCCTTTCGCGATGTCATGAAACCGCAGCATTTGCTCATCCCAATCCAGGCCGAGGAAGCCACATAACCGGCGTGCCTCTGTTTCGAGGTTATCGATCAAGGTCTCGTATTTCACGACATGGATGCGGTCACCAAGATATTGCTGTGAGCGGATGCCTATTTTCATGACAGCAGCATAATAATCCGCCGTATCCTGTAGTGTCAGAAAGTGACGCATTGCTTCATTTAATCCAAACGCCTGCATGAAGCATGACAAAACCACATCGCGGGGATCCCGTATGGCAAATATGAAGCGTGCATTCGGAATGATTTTGTGTATTACCGGCATGAATGCGGTGTAGAGCGGAAGCTTGTCTATCAACAGCCTGCTTCCTGGCGGTTCTCCAGCAGCTTCGCCGACACGGCTCCAGTATATTTTCCTGAATTTATCGCTGCTTGGCTCGTCGATCTCCACGAGCCGCTGCAAATCTTCTGCTGTGGTCACAAATTCCTGCAATGAATCGCGCAGGGTGTTCTTTTCTTCGAGTACCAATACCCCGGGATGGGAGGACAGGATCTGGTCGAGCAACGTGGTGCCGGAACGCGGGAAACCCAGCAGGAACACCGGGGCAGGATCCCCGTTCATGCCATGACTTTCGCGGTCAGCCAGTAAAGCATCGAGGTTATTTTCGATATTCGCGATAGTGGAGGCAGCATAAATGCCGGTTTGCACGGTATCCAGGTTTGCTTCAAGCAAGGCTTGCTTGCCGAGTCGAAAGGCGGCAAATGCCTGTTCATGCTGCCCCAGTTTGTCGCGTGCTGTACCCATCCGGGATGCGGCAATGCTCCTGTTCCACGGAGAGAGATCTTGCGTCAACAGTTGTTCCAGTCTCTGGATGGAGTCGCGGTAGTTACCCTCCCGGTAATCGAGTTGCGCCTGCGTGAGATTGGCTACCGTATTGGTCGGGTCCATTTCCAATACGGATATTATCAGTCGATGTGCCGATTCGATCCGATTGGTTTTCTCATATATCGATGCCAGGCTCGCTGCCGCAGTAGCGAGCTCAGGGTTGAGTTGTAACGCGCGAAGGTAAGCACGTTCAGCGCTGGCGAGGTCGCCGACCTGCTCATATATCGGGCCCAGGTAGAGATAATTTTGCGCATACTCAGGATCGAGCTCGATCGCCTGGATGTATGCCTGCGCTGCAGCGTGCCACTGGCCACGGTTGGAATAAGCCATTCCAAGATCGTGCAACAGCCTGGGATCACGAGGCGCCAAGGCAAGCCCTTCCTTGAGCAGTTCTATCGCCTCAGGCGTGCCATCCAGTT
>DASSKW010000128.1:0-14225 GCA_035690065.1 Gammaproteobacteria bacterium | reverse complement strand
TCTAAGTCTCCTGGAAAAAGGTTCAATATGAAAAGCTAAGACCATGATTGCAAGGTATAATTACCTTCACCAGCTTGCCATGATCTTGTCGTGAATTAGCTGTCGGACGAGCTGGCCGTTATTATCCGCCAAACACCCCATTCTTTGCACGGGACGCCCATGGAACTGTCGCCGCTGACCGCCCTCTCCCCGCTTGACGGCCGCTATGCGGCGAAAGTCGACATGCTGCGGGAATTGTTCAGTGAATACGGCTTGATGCGTCAACGGGTCAAGGTCGAGTTGCAGTGGCTGCAAGCCCTGGCCGGCACGCCCGGGGTAGCTGAAGTGCCTGCGCTGAGCGCAACTGCCCGCCAGCACTTGACCGATCTGGTGGAAAGCTTCGATCTGAAAGCGGCGCAACGGATCAAGGAAATCGAGGGCACCACGAATCACGATGTGAAGGCGATCGAGTATTACCTGAAGGAACAGGTAGCCGGAGATGCCGAACTGGCTGCAGTGAGCGAATTCCTGCATTTTGCCTGCACCTCGGAAGATATCAACAACCTGTCTTACGCCCTCATGCTGCATGAAGCCCGTGCCGAGCACCTGCTCGGCATGATGGACCGGATCGTGGAGCGCCTGCGCGGTCTCGCGCACCGTTATGCCGAGATCCCGATGCTCTCGCGCACGCATGGCCAACCTGCCTCACCCACCACACTCGGCAAGGAGATGGCAAACCTGGTGTTTCGCCTGCGGCGTCAGCAGGAGCAACTTGCCTCGGTCACGATCCTCGGCAAGATGAACGGGGCCGTGGGTAATTACAATGCCCATCTTGCTGCCTATCCCGAGGTGGACTGGCAGGCAGTCAGCAGCGATTTCGTCACGGCATTGGGACTTGAATGGGCCCCCTACACCGTCCAGATCGAACCGCATGATTACATGGCCGAATACTTTGACGCACTGGCGCGTTTCAATACTGTGCTACTGGATCTGTGTCGGGATATCTGGGGCTATATCTCGCTGGGTTATTTCAAGCAGAAACTGATCGCCGGCGAAGTCGGTTCCTCGACCATGCCGCACAAGATCAATCCCATCGACTTCGAGAACGCGGAAGGCAATCTGGGGTTGGCCAATGCGCTGTTGCGTCATTTTGCGGAGAAATTGCCGTTGTCACGCTGGCAGCGAGATCTGACTGATTCCACGGTATTGCGCAACCTCGGCGTCGGTATCGGCCACAGCGTACTGGCCTACGAATCTTTCCTGAAGGGGCTGACCAAACTGGAAGTGGATGAAGAACGCATGGCGGCCGATCTCGACGCCAACTGGGAAGTGCTGGCGGAAGCGATCCAGACCGTGATGCGCCGTCACGGTGTCGCGCAGCCTTACGAAAAACTCAAGACCCTGACTCGCGGCCACCGTATGGATGTGGACAGTCTGCGCGACTTCATCCGTGAACTTGATATCCCGAATGCCGACAAGGCGCGTCTCTTGGCGATGACACCTGCCAGCTATATCGGGCTTGCAGCACAACTCGCGCGTGATATCTGAATCGCATGCTATCGGCAACGCTGCTGGGTGAACTTGATCCGCAAGCCTTTCTCAAGCGTTACTGGCAGAAATCTCCCTGTCTTATTCGCAATGCGATTCCAGCACTGGTCTCTCCCATAAGCCCCGAAGAACTTGCAGGCCTCGCCTGTGAAGCGGAAGTAGAAGCCCGCATCGTACAGAAAATACGTCGTAACCCCGGCTGGTCAGTGCGTCATGCGCCCTTCACGGAACAGGATTTTACATCCCTGCCGCCGCGTGACTGGACCTTGCTGGTGCAGGACGTCGACAAATATGTACCAGAGCTTGCAAGGTTATTGGATCGTTTCCGTTTCGTGCCGAATTGGCGCGTCGATGACCTGATGGTCAGCTATGCCACCGACGGCGGTGGTGTGGGCCCCCACGTGGATGCCTATGATGTTCTCCTGCTGCAGGCGCAAGGTTTTCGCCGTTGGTCCATCAGCACCGAAGCATACGCCGATGCCGAGATACCCGGACTGGAACTGAAGCAGGTCCACGATTTCCGGCCCCAGCAGGAATGGTTGCTGGGGCCCGGCGACATGTTGTATCTGCCGCCAGGTGTCGCACACGATGGCATCGCGATAGGCAACTGTCTCACCTTCTCCATCGGTTTCCGGGTGCCCTCCGACGCCGAGATATTCACGGATCTGGCTGGCTGGCTGATCGGAAAGACCGACAAGAACGCGCGTTATTCCGACCCTGATCTGCGGGACAGCAGCGCCGATCCCGGCCTGATCCCCGACCTCACCCGCCGACGTCTGTACAAGCGACTGAAAACGCTGTTAACGACTGACACTGCAACACTCGATGAGTGGTTCGGATGTTTCATCACCGAACCCAAACCCTGGTTACATACTGTCCCGCCGCGTCGCACACTCGATGTCGTACAGATGAGACAGTTGTTGCAGAGTCACGGTTTGATACGCGATCCGGCGGCGAACCTGTGCTGGTTGCCAGCCTCCCATGACAGCATTCGATTATTTGTGGATGGCTGCTGTCATACGCTGCCCGCCCGACTCATACCGCTGGTACGGATGTTATGTCGTCAGCACGATTATCCAGCGGCGTTGTTGCGAACCTTCCGGCGTGACACAAAAGCACTCGAACTCTTCACTGAGCTCTATAATTCAGGTACGGTACGGCGTGGGTGAACGGCCCGGACCAGGAGCCCGGAGCAGATCGGGCGAATGAAAATGTATGACGCCCAGTTCCGTTCACGATAAAGACTGACCGTACACGGCGCGGAGTTCATGGATGCGAACCTGCCGCATCATCATATGACAAGCCGCATGTATGAACGATGAGAACAAAACCCGACTTGAGCTGGTTAGTGCGGATGACTGCCGCAGCGCAGCGCTGCAACTCGTAACAACCACACGTCGCTCGCTGGCGCTGTTTACCCGCGATCTGGAACCTGCAATCTTCGGTACCGTAGAATTCGCGACCGCACTGCAACGGCTGGCCTTGCGCAGCCGTTTCTCGCATATTCGCATCGTGGTTATCGACCCCGCGACTGCTATCCGCGATGGTCACCGGCTGGTGGCGCTGGCGCGCCGGTTAACCAGTTTCATCGAGTTCCGGCGCCCTGGCCCGGACCACGCCAATCTGGCCGAAACATTCCTCGTCACCGATGAGACCGGTGTCCTGTACCGGCCGCTGTCCAGCCGCTATGAGGGCTTTTCGGATACCGACAATGGCTTTGAAGCACGCAGATACCTTAAGCGGTTCTCCGAGATCTGGTCGCAGGCGGAACCCGAGCAGGAATTCCGCCGTCTCGGGCTTTAGAAACAGGGCTTCCCCACGCTTCGTACAACACGGTAAAGTGACCCCATGATCTGGAAACCCCACGTCACCGTTGCTGCGATTGCGGAGCAGGAAGGCCGTTTTCTGGTCGTCGAGGAACGCGTCCGCGGCCAGCTGGTTCTCAACAATCCCGCCGGCCATCTTGAGGAATCGGAAGATTTTCAGGCTGCAATCCAACGCGAGATGCTGGAAGAAACTGGCTGGGAATATCAACCCGAGATACTCACCGGCATCTATCTCTGGAAAAACCGGCGTCTGGATACCACGTTTCTGAGAGTCACATTCTTCGGACGTTGCATTCGTCACCACCCTGACCTGCCACTCGATAAGGGGATCGTCGGCCCAAGATGGTTCACTCGTGACGAGCTGGCAGATAGGCAACACACCCTGCGCAGCCCCATGGTGATACGTTGCATCGACGATTACCTGGCAGGCCGCCGCTATCCGCTGGAACTACTCACCTGTTTCCCCGAATTCGAGGTCAGTCTCGACGACGCCTGAAGCAGCCACCGCGGATTTCCGCCGTCCTGGCGTAAAATAGCCCCATGGATACCAATGCCCAGCATGTCATCGTCGGTCTGTCCGGTGGTGTGGACTCTGCCGTCACGGCCCTGCTTCTCAAACAGCAGGGCTATGCGGTGGAAGGCCTGTTCATGGACAACTGGGAAGACGATGAGGACGACACGTATTGCACTGCGGCCCAGGATTTCCAGGATGCCCGTCAGGTATGCGAGACTCTCGACATCCCGTTGCACAAGGTCAATTTTGCGGCCGAATACCGGGAGCGTGTATTCAGCTATTTCCTGGCCGAATACGCCGCGGGCCGCACTCCAAACCCCGACGTACTCTGCAACAGCGAGATCAAGTTCAAGGCGTTTCTTGATTATGCCCTGCGCCTGGGCGCAGACCGTATCGCGACCGGGCACTATGCGCGCACTGCATCCGGTACCGATGGCGCCCGATTGCTCAAGGCGCGCGATGCCAGCAAGGACCAGAGCTATTTCCTGCATGCTGTGCCGCAAGCGGCATTCACCAAAACCTTATTCCCCCTGGGCGAACTGTTGAAACAGGAAGTCCGGACCCTGGCGCAGGCTGCCGGTTTCACCAATCATGCCAAGAAAGACAGCACCGGCATCTGCTTTATCGGCGAACGCCGCTTCGCCGAATTCCTGGCGCGTTATCTGCCGGCCCAACCCGGGCAGATACAGAATCCGGAGGGTGAGCTGCTGGGTACGCATCAGGGACTGATGTATTACACGCTGGGCCAACGTCAGGGCCTGGGCATCGGTGGCCGGCGCGATGCCGACGAGTCGCCCTGGTATGTTGCCAGCAAGGATCTGGAACGTAATATCCTGATCGTCGTGCAAGGCCATGAGCATCCCGCGTTATTGCAGGACAACCTGATTGCGACGCGGCTACATTGGATTGCTGGTCGCCCGCCCGCCGCCAAATTCGCCTGTACTGCCAAGAGTCGCTATCGCCAGGCTGACCAGACTTGTCAGGTACGTATACTCAACGACGAACGTTGCGAAGTGAGTTTCGATCTGGCGCAACGCGCCATGACACCTGGACAATATGTGGTCTTCTATCAGGACGATCTTTGTCTGGGTGGTGGCGTTATCCAGCAGGTAAGCCGAACTGTCGAAACCACCGTATCACGGAAACGCGCATGAGCCGCAGCCTGGAGGACCGGGTACTCGCATTGGCCGGCGTGGTGCAGGCAGCCGCTCTGGTGAATGCAGTCGCTCATGCGGGGCAGACTGACGAACGCTCCCTGACATCCACACTCGATAGCATTATCAAGACCGAATCCGCCGATGTGCCCGAGGTTTTCGGTGGCATCGGTGGCCTGAGCTGCGGGCTGCGGCGACTCGCTGCGTTGCTGGGTGCCGACAGTAATCCCGATGATCTGCCGGTCCTGCGCTATACCCTCGGTTTGATGCAGTTGCAGAACAAGGTGATGCGCCGCCACAAACTGGCTGGACGGCTGGAAGACGGTATCGACCGTGCCCGACAGCAGATACGGCATTTCGGTACCGTTCACAACAATGTCCTTGCCGGTCTGGCGGACACCTACCTGCAGACTGCGGGTACCGTTCAGCCGCGTATCATGGTGACCGGCAATCCGGTGCAATTGCAGAACCCTCGCGTAATCAATCTGGTACGCAGCCTCCTGCTGGGCGGACTGCGTGCCGCAGTCCTGTGGCGGCAGTGCGGTGGCTCGCGCTGGGCGCTGTTATTCATGCGCGCCAGCCTCCTGAAAGAGACACAACGCCTGTTGCGTCAAACCGGCGGCAACCATATCTGAGCACATTACGCTTACGGCGCCTGATACCTTATAATAGATATCTGGCTTTATTCCCGCACACCGCTTTTAACTCATGCGAAGCGGTGCAGGCAGGTTCTTCATCTCACGCTATCCGGAGTCGTCATGAAAGACAGCTTCAAATCCCGCTCGATACTGAAAATCGGCAACAAGAGTTACGAAATCTTCAAGCTGGACGTATTGGAAACCAAATACAGGGTTTCGCGCCTGCCCTATTCACTCAAGGTGCTACTGGAAAATCTGTTACGCCTGGAAGATGGCGTCACGACCACTGCTGCAGATATCGAAGCGCTTTCAGGCTGGGATCCCAAAGCTGAACCAACCAAGGAGATCGCGTTCACACCCGCGCGCGTGTTGATGCAGGATTTTACCGGGGTACCTGCGGTAGTAGATCTCGCTGCGATGCGCGATGCGATGAAGAACCTTGGCGGCGATCCCAAAAAAATCAACCCACTCTCTCCTGCCGAGTTGGTTATCGATCATTCTGTACAGGTAGATTTCTATGCCCGTCCCGATGCCTTGAGAAAGAACGGCGAGATGGAATTCGAACGCAACAAGGAACGCTATTCGTTCCTGAAGTGGGGGCAGAAATCCTTCCAGGATTTCAAGGTAGTGCCGCCGGATACTGGAATCTGTCATCAGGTGAATCTCGAATATCTTTCGCGCGTAGTATTCGAGCGCGAAGTAAATGGCAAATTGCAAGCTTACCCTGATACGCTGGTCGGAACTGATTCTCACACCACCATGGTGAACGGCCTCGGGGTACTGGGCTGGGGTGTAGGTGGTATCGAGGCGGAAGCCGCGATGCTGGGGCAACCTTCCACCATGCTGATCCCGCAAGTGGTCGGTGTGAAATTGTCCGGCGCATTGCCGGAAGGTGCGACTGCCACCGATCTTGTCTTGACCGTCACAGAATTGTTACGCAAGAAAGGGGTGGTCGGGAAATTCGTCGAATATTTTGGTCCTGGTGTGCCGAATCTGCCGCTTGCCAACCGCGCCACACTTGGCAACATGTCGCCGGAATTTGGCTCTACCTGTGCAATCTTTCCGATCGATGCCGAGACATTGAATTACCTGCGTCTATCCGGGCGCAGCCAGGAACATATCGAATTGGTGGAAACCTATGCGAAAGCACAGGGCCTGTGGCATGAACCCGGACAGCCGGCAGCCGAATACAGCGATGTGCTGGAACTGGATCTCTCGAAGATAGAACCCAGCATTGCCGGCCCGAAACGCCCACAAGACCGTATCCCACTCAAATCTGCCAGCAGCATGATCGCGAAGCACATCGCCACGATGGCCGCAGAACGTGCGCAGCGTATTGCTGATGAATCGCGTTTCGAGGATGAGGGCGGCGCTGTCGCAGCGAAGAAATCTGTCGTCGTCACACCAGGTGTTGCATCCATTAATATGGATGGCAAGACCTTCAAACTGCGTGACGGCGATACGGTGATCGCGGCCATCACCAGTTGCACCAACACCTCCAATCCGGAAGTCATGTTGGGTGCTGGCCTGCTGGCGCGACGCGCGCGCGCCAAAGGTCTGAAACCCAAGCCTTGGGTGAAGACCAGCCTGGCGCCAGGCTCGAAAGTCGTCACCGATTATCTGACGAAATCCGGCTTGCTGGAAGATCTCGATGCACTGGGTTTCAGTCTGGTGGGCTATGGTTGTACCACTTGCATCGGCAACTCAGGACCGTTACGTCCCGAGATCAGCAAAGGCGTACGCGAGAGCGATCTCATCGCAAGCGCGGTGCTGTCAGGCAATCGTAATTTCGAAGGCCGTATCCATCCTGAAGTGAAGATGAACTTCCTGGCATCGCCTCCACTGGTGGTAGCGTACGCACTGGCAGGTACCATGCATATCGATCTTCAGAATGATCCACTCGGTACTGACAAAGATGGCAAACCGGTCTATCTCAAGGATATCTGGCCGAGTCAGAAGGAGATATCCGATCTCATCCTCGGCAATATCGATTCCGGCATGTTCAAGAAAGTGTATGACGAGGTATTCGCAGGAGACCGGAACTGGAACGGCCTCAAGGTACCTGAGGGTGAAATCTACAAGTGGGATATACACTCCACCTACGTGCGGAACCCTCCCTACTTTGAAGGTATGCGCCACAAACCCGATCCAGTGGAAGATATCCATGGTGCACGGGTACTCGCACTGCTGGGCGACTCTGTCACCACCGATCACATCTCGCCAGCCGGCAACATCAAGAAGGATGGCCCTGCCGGCAGATACCTCATGGAAAACGGTGTGGATGTGAAGGATTTCAACTCTTACGGATCGCGCCGCGGCAACCATGAAGTCATGATGCGGGGTACCTTCGCCAACATCCGTCTGCGGAACCAGTTGGCGCCGGGTACTGAAGGCGGCCTGACCACTTATATACCGGATGACGAGGTCATGTCGATCTATGATGCGTCGGTAAAATATCAGCGGGACAAGACTCCGCTGCTGGTAATCGCCGGCGAAGAATATGGTTCTGGCTCCTCGCGCGATTGGGCTGCGAAAGGCACTTTGCTGCTGGGCGTGAAAGCAGTCATCGCCAAGAGCTTCGAGCGCATCCACCGCTCCAATCTCATCGGCATGGGTGTATTGCCGTTACAATTCCACACCGGCGAAGACCCTAAATCGCTGGGCCTCACCGGCAGGGAAACCTTCTCCATCGAAGGTCTGGAGAATGCCGAAGCGCATGAAGTGAATGTGACCGCCAAGTCTGACGGCGGCAAGACGATCAGCTTCAAGGCCCGTGTCCGTCTGGATACGCCCAAGGAGCGGGACTATTACCGCAATGGCGGTATCCTGCAATACGTGCTCCGGCAACTGGCTGCCTAACTGGAGTTCCGGTAGAAATGAACTGCGCCCCACCCCAGGGTCAATGGAGTGAGGCGCAGAAATAAATTCAGATCAGTTCTTGGATTCGAAAACGACCGGTTTGTCGATCGCCATCACACGCATCTTTTTCGCTAATTGATGCGTCTGCGCTGCTTTCGCGCCTCGTGAATTTATGACGGCTGTCTGTTCCAGGTCGGCCAACTCTTTTTCGAAAGCATCAGGCGTTCCCGTCAAAACCGGGAACGTGCCGTAATGCATCGGAATCACGATATCAGGATCCACCAGATTCACCGCCTCCGCCGCACCTTTCGGACCCATGGTGAAATGATCGCCAATACAAGCCAGCATGACATCGATATGGTCGGTTTCGCCTATCAAGCTCATATCACTGAACAGAGCGGTATCTCCGGTGTCGTAGATAGTGGGACCATCCTTGATCCGTATGACAAAGCCATTCGGGTTGCCTGCTGCCTCCATTCGTCCAGGTTTACCGTCGCTACCGGGTAGTTCGATGTCGGAACTGTGCACAGCCGGTTCAAAGGTTATGCTTACCTCACCCTTCAACAGAGTGATTGTACCGCCACTGTTTCCAAGCGTATCGAACCCCGCCTGAGCAGCCGGAAACCCGAGATAATCCACCATCGCATGACCCAGATCGTAATTGGCAACCAAATGCGCTCCTGTGCGTTTGGCAATCTCAACAGAATCTCCAACATGGTCAAAATGGCCATGCGTCAGCAGAATATAATCCGCCTTCTTGATGCTATCCAGGTCCTGTTTGCCATTCTTGTTGGATGGATTGGTAATCCATGGATCGAGTAGTAACACATGTCCGGACGGCGTGACGATCTTGAATGCCGAATGCCCGTACCAGGTCAAGGTCGTCACATCTCTCCCGCTGGCACCTGCCTGAAAGAAAACCAACATGCCTATGGAACATGCAAGGAACAGCCTGCGGAGCATGATGAGCCTCTCTTGTGTCTGGTTTGGAAATTAATGTACAGTCTAGTACATTAATCCGCTGGCAACTACAACGCTCTCAATGATTTCTGTCTGACGGGATAGCGGATGGCAGGCAAAACGCCGCATGTGGCGTGGCTTGTTGGGGAGCTGAAGCGGTTCGTCCATGCCTTGCGATCCGCCCTCCATCATCGAACTCGACGATGGAGGGCGGAACCGATATGCCGACTATGCCCCAGCTATTTTATATCGACTGTCTTCCAGACTTCCGGTTTCCATTTGCCCGAAGCCAGGAACTTCGCGCCGATGTAATAGCCTTTGCCGGCTTCCACAGTGACCTTGAGTTTATGTTCCTCTTGCCCGTAGCGCGCACTGCGCTGCAACCCGGGCAGATCAGCCAGATTCACGTTTCGTGCAACACGGATATCGAACGTATATTGGCCGGGTCTGGTCCACAATACTCCCTGGTCGGAACGATTGGTGAGCTTGCCGTCCACAGCCCATATCTCCACTGGATATATCTGTCTGGCGGTCTGATCGACATCCAGATAGAGGGTCGCATGCGGCACACTCCGGGAGCCCAGAAAAGGCGAATTGGCAGCTACTACGGGCGCTACGCAAACAGCAATCAATGTGATACTGCCAAGGAGTTTCAGAAAATGATGTTTCATGATGACCTCCTGATTCTTTAGTACTTCAGTCCTCAATATAGCCCAGCCACATCAGAAAACCCTGATTCAAGTGCCTCTAATCACAGGCCGTTCGGTATCCCGAATCCATTCACTCCAGGAACCTGCATATAGTCGGGCACCCTTGAGTCCGGCCAGTTCCATGGCGAGCAGATTATGACAGGCAGTAACACCGGATCCGCACATACAAATTACCTGCTCTGATGGGGTATCTCCCAAAACCGCCTCGAATCGGATGCGCAGCTCCGCCAAATTATGAAACCGCCCTCCTGTTTCAACGTTCTCAGTAAACGGCAGGTTGACTGCGCCTGGAACATGCCCGGCCACCGGGTCCAGGCTTTCATTTTCACCCCTGAAGCGGTCCGCAGCACGCGCATCCAGTATCCTGCCAGGTTTGTGTCCACTGACCACGGCGAGTACTTCATGACTGGTGACCCAGCGCGTGTCATCGCAATGCGACACGAAATGTTGTGGGCCCGGTTCTACGATGTCGGCATTAACCAGTCTGTGTTCGGCCAGCCAGGCCTGCCACCCACCATCCAATACTGCGATCCGATGATGTCCCAGCCAACGCGCGAGCCACCAGAGCCGCGCGGCGATGGCCCCGTTCATATCATCGTATGCGACGATTTGCGTATTTGCGTTGATACCGGCACGACCTAACAAAGCAGCCAGCTGATCGGCGGCAGGAAGTGGATGGCGTCCACTCGCAGGCGTCACCGGACCAGCCAGATCGCGATCGAGGTGGAAATATACCGCCCCCGGAATATGGCTCTCGGCATATGCCGTCTGTCCCGCTTCCGGCATTGTCAGTACGAACCGGCAATCGCAGATAACCCAATCCGGGTCGCCGATATGTTCGGCAAGCAATTCGGTATCTATCAGCGTGTCATACATTGTTCATCACCGGCACGAAATGGACTATCGGGTATCGGGGCGGCAAGTCGCATGTTGATGTCTCAAGTGCTATCTTGCAAGTGCATCACGTGTAATGGAGCGATTGCCATGCTTTATACCGATATCGTGTTGGCGTACGACGGCAGTCTGGATGGGCGCCGCGCTTTGCGTGAAGGTGCCGAGATCGCCGTGCAATTCAAGGCTCGAACCCATTTGCTTGCCGTCATCAAACAGAGTGCCGGCGCCGCGATCGGGCAGGGTTACGATCCACGTGGCCTGCCCGGTGACGAAGCAATCTATTTCCAGAAGATCCTGGACGAAGGTGTCCAGATACTTACAGGTTTCGGACTCGGTGCCAGCGGCCGTCTCTCGCACGGAGATCCAGTGGACGAGATAGTCAAACTGGTCAACGAGACGAACGCGGATCTGGTGGTGGTCGGACACCGCGAGCGCAGCGCATTGGCGCGCTGGTGGCGTACGCCTGTTTCCATGTCATTGCTGGATAAATTGAATTGCAGCGTGTTGATCGGGAGAAAGGACCGGGCTACAGATCAAGCCGGTAACTGAACCTGCATGCATTTGACAGATGCATGCCCAGGCATTCAGGGCATCTCGACCCAGGCCGGAATATCCCGCCAACTCTCGCCTAATTCTGCATCCAACGTTCGCCAGCGTGGCTCATATTGAGCAACCACATTCCAGAAGCGCGCCGAATGATCGAGTACCCGCATATGCGAGAGCTCATGGATGATGAGATAACGTACCAGCGGCGGTTCCAGAAACAGCAACTTGTAGTTCAGACTCAGCGTCTTGTTCGATGAACAACTGCCCCAGCGGCTGCGCTGTCCGCGTATCTGCAATTTCCGGTAACCGAGACCTGTGAAACCGCACAGACGATCGACGCGTGGCACCAGGGTGGCCCGAGCCTTCACGGCCAGCCAGCGACGTAATGCACGTCGCACAGCTGATTCATCCCGGCCATCGTGAAACACGGTGATGGTGTGGTTCTTCCCGGTAGTCACCCGCACAAGTTTCCCGGTACGGTGTCGATAACGTACCTGCCAACTCTCTCCGGCGGCGCGCAGTTCCAGCACCTTGGGCAGACGTTGCTCGACGTCGGGTATCTCGGCCCTGATCCGCTGCCAGGTATCGCGTATCCAGTTGCGGTGATGGGTCAGAAACGCGCGCACTCGTTCTTTGCTGGTATGGTGCGGGATCACGACTTCCACACCCTGCCAGGGGGTGATACGCACTTGCAGAGTCTTGGCGCGCTGGCTGCGGCGCCAGTTGTAGTGCATTGGTTCCGCCATGGACGGCTCCATCCAGAATTAATAATGAAACGTTTTACAGTCTATTCAAGACCGCAGACTGACAGACACCACTAATAGAATCCGATACCTGCAGCGATAAAATTCAAGCATATACACTTCTACAAAGTGCACTGTTCAACCGGCCTGACTGACCGGCCGATCGCGTGCTGCCAACACTGTGGCATCGGACTCGAATAGTTCAGGAATCACGAATTCGAACTCATGCCGATGCACTGCGACTATGTCGCCATGCTTGAGGGCGCGGTCGCCCGTAAGCCGCTCGCCATTGACGAAAGTGCCATTGATACTGCCCTGATCCGTGATCCAGAACACACGCCCACGGTGTTCTATCACCGCATGACAACGGCCGATGGTTGCTTCGTTGGCAATCACATATTGAACTTCGGGGTCATAACCCGATACACGACCTATCACTGTTGATTTTTCCGTCAACTCATAGCGTTTGATATCGTTCGGATTGCTGATGTCGTACAGGACTGCCTGGACACCTTCCGGATGTTCGGACTGATGGTTTCCAAATTGTTGCAAGGCCTTGTGAACTGCGGTGCGATTCCAGAGCAGGAATATTCCAGCACTCAATGCCAATATCAGCACTAACACTGCCAGCCACATCCAACCGGCATGTCCACCCTCCTCATCCACAGGTCTGGTGAGCGGCGTGTTGAACTTGAAATTCTTCTGCGCCGGTGTCGATACAGTTGTAGGGCTCGTTGCTGCTGCCGGATTCAGACGTGCATTCAGAAGAGTATTACCTATGCGTTGGAAGATCCCGGCAATATCTTTATCGTGATAGGCACGAAAATAATCAGCCCCGGTCTTCACGGCCAGTGTCTGTAACAATTCGTAATCCGCCTGATCGGTGAATGCGATACCGAAGATCCGGATATGCTGGCTTGCTGCCTGCGGGATAAGTGATTGATTGATCCAGTTGATCTTTTCGTTATCCCGGGTATCGTTGCCGACATCCACGTGGCCATCGGTCATCAGGATGATGTATTTCTGAGCCGTGCTTCGTCCATTGTTGCTGAGCTCATACACCGCGCGCTCCAATGCAGCTGCGGTATCGGTCCATTGCCCGCGATAGTCGATGGTCTTCAGGGCTTCATTGACCTTGACGCGGCTGCTCGGCGACAGCGGGGTAAGCGGTAACAGCATCCTGGGCGTGGTTGAAAATTCGATGATGGAGATGCGGGTGTCAGGGCCCTGACTGGTAACGAAATCATCCACTGCTTTGCTGGCGAGCCGTTGCGGATCATTGACACGCATACTGCCGGAATTATCCAGTAACAACACGACATCCTGATCTGCATAGGCTCGGGTCATACCAAGCGACAGGTACAGCGCAACGACCAGGCAGGCGAACTTGGCAGCGGCTTTCCAGGTCACTTTGATAATCCCCCCAATCCTTGTTGTTGTTGCGGTTTGATTATTATTGTACCCATCGGGGCAGTCTCAAAACGATATCAGTGCTGTAAGGGCCATAAAAAGCAGGTACAAGGTGGCCAGGAAACCCAGACTCCAGGTCAAAATCCGCAGCCAGGCGACACCAGCGACGCAGGCCGTTATATGGGCCAGCCGGGCGGCCAGGAACACAGCCGCTGCCAGGGCAGTAATCGGGGTAAATCCACCGGTAAAAGCCAGCAGCAGGACCGCTACGGCGAACGCGGGGTAATTTTCCCGCAAGTCAGCGGCGGCACGGATCCAGTGCTGTCCCCATTCCGGAAGTTGTAGCAGATCTTCCGTGGAACGGTTGGAGGCCGGCCAATTCCACCCATATGCCTGATATTTTGCAATCGATCCCGGCAGCCAGGCCAGCATCAACAACAGGGT
>DASSKW010000127.1:0-7652 GCA_035690065.1 Gammaproteobacteria bacterium | reverse complement strand
TGGAGCGCGACGCCAGCCTGCTGGAAGTCAATCCGCTCATCGTCACCACCGACGGCCGGGTGCTGGCGCTGGATGCGAAAGTGAACATCGACGACAACGCGCTCTACCGCCAGGAAAAGCTGGCGGCGATGCGCGATGCGTCGCAGGAAGATGCACGCGAGAGCGAAGCGCGTGAACACGAACTCAATTACGTCTCGCTGGACGGCAACATCGCCTGCATGGTGAACGGTGCCGGTCTCGCGATGGCGACCATGGACATCATCAAATTGCACGGCGGCACCCCGGCCAACTTCCTCGACGTCGGCGGCGGCGCCACCACCGAGCGCGTCACAGCTGCGTTCAAGCTGATCCTTTCCAACAGTGCGGTGAAGGCGATCCTGGTCAACATCTTCGGCGGCATCGTGCGCTGCGACCTGATCGCGGAAGGCATCATCGCGGCAGTCAAGGACGTGGGCGTGTCGGTGCCAGTGGTAGTGCGTCTTGAAGGCACCAATGTCGAGCAGGGCAAGGCGCTGCTCAAGAAGAGCGGTCTCGCCATCACGCCCGCCAACGATCTCACCGATGCGGCGAAGAAAGTCGTCGCAGCGATAAAATAAATATCTCTCATCCCCGCTCTCTCCGGGAGAGGGTCAGGGTGAGGGCGAAATATTCCGAGGATTGAATAATGAGCATCCTGATCAACAAAAAGACCAAGGTGATCTGCCAGGGCTTCACTGGCAAGCAGGGCACCTTCCACTCCGAACAGGCCATCGCCTACGGCACCCGGCTGGTCGGCGGCGTGACGCCGGGCCGCGGTGGCGAGCAGCATCTCGGCCTGCCGGTATTCAATACCGTAGATGATGCAGTGAAAGCCACCGGTGCAGAAGCCAGCATGATCTACGTACCGGCACCGTTCGCTGCCGACGCGATCCTGGAAGCCGCCGATGCCGGCATCAAGGTGATCGTGTGCATCACGGAAGGTATCCCGGTGACCGACATGATCAAGGTCAAGGCCGCGATCCGCGATCTGGATTGCGTGCTGATCGGTCCGAACTGTCCGGGCGTGATCACGCCCGGCGAATGCAAGATCGGCATCATGCCGGGCCACATCCACAAACCCGGCAAGGTCGGCATCGTGTCGCGTTCCGGCACGCTCACGTATGAAGCCGTGTTCCAGACCACTAACCTGGGGTTGGGTCAATCAACCTGTGTCGGTATCGGTGGCGATCCGGTGCACGGCATGAGCTTCATCGACGTCATCGCGATGTTCAATGCAGATCCCAAGACCCTGGGCATCATCATGGTCGGCGAGATCGGCGGTTCCGATGAGGAAGCCGCAGCCGAATACATCAAGAAGAATGTGAAGAAGCCGGTGGTCGCGTATATCGCCGGTGTCACTGCGCCCGCGGGCAAACGCATGGGCCACGCCGGCGCCATCGTCTCGGGTGGCAAGGGCACCGCACAGGCCAAGTTCGAGGCATTGGAAGCGGCGGGCGTGAAGACCGTGCACTCGCCGGCCGAACTCGGCAGCGCCATGGCCAAGCTGCTCGGCAAAGGCAAAAGCGGGAAGAAAAAAGCGGCCAAGAAAAAGGCCGCCCAAAAAGCGGTAAAAAAAGCAGCGAAGAAAACCGTCAGGAAAACCGCGAAGAAAACTGCCAAAAAGCCTGCAAAGAAAGCCGCCAAACCGGCGCGCAAGACGGCCAAAAAGAAAGCCGCCGGCAAGAAGCGCCGCAATCGTTGAATCAACAGATCGTATTAACTTCAAAGAGAGAAGCTGTCTCGAAATTATCTCACCGTTCGTGTTGAGCGTAGCGGAGCGAAGTCGAAACACATGAAAGTTGTGTGCTTGACCCCCTTCGACTTCGCGCCTGCGGCGCTATCCCGGGAAGCACTCCTGCATTTCCGGGACTTCCGCCATCCCTGGCGGTCGTGCCCAGGGCGGACGGAATCACGAGACGACTACAATCGGATCCCTGTCGTTCGGCAGGGATTTTTGCCAAGTGGGATAATAAGCCGATGAACACAAGGTTACGCGTGGTCATGGCGCAGTTGAACCTGCTGGTCGGCGACGTGCCTGGCAACGTCGAACAGGTGCTGGTCGCGGTGAGACGTGCGCGTGATGAATTCCATGCGCAACTGGTGATCTTTCCCGAACTCACACTTACCGGTTATCCGCCGGAAGACCTGTTGTCACATTCCGGCCTGCGCCGCGAGGTGGAACAGGGGGTAGCGCGCATCCAGCAGGAAGTGCGCGGGATCGATGTTGTGGTGGGGTATCCGTTTTACGAGGCTGATCGCATCTATAACGTCACCGGCGTGTTCGGTGACGGCGCGTTGAAGGCTCTTTATCGCAAGCAGGAATTGCCGAACTACAGCGTGTTCGACGAGAAGCGCTATTTCACACCCGGCGAAGATACCGCGCTGGTCGAGATCGCCGGTATACCGGTCGGGTTCACTATCTGTGAGGATATCTGGCATACAGGTCCGGTCTATCGGGCGGCAGCGGCGGGCGCGAAACTCATTATCATTACCAATGCGTCACCGTTCGAGGCCGGCAAACAGCAGCGGCGCGAAATGGAATTACGGCAGCGGGTAAACGATACCGGAACGCCACTGATATATGTGAACCTGGTAGGCGGCCAGGACGAACTGGTATTCGATGGCGGTTCACTGGCGATGTCTGCCGATGGCAATGTGGTGATGCGAGCGCCGAACTTTGAAGCCGGTCTGTATCCGGTGGATTCAAGTTTCGACGGGCAACAGGTGACAGTCATCCCGTCTGCCGTACACACCGATGCCAGCGAAGCGGAGAGTGTGTATCGCGCTATCGTCATGGGGGTGCGCGACTACGTGTCGAAGAACCAATTCGAGGGTGCGGTGATCGGCCTTTCGGGTGGCGTGGATTCGGCGCTCACACTGGCGATCGCTGTCGATGCGCTGGGTGCGGAGAATGTCACCGCAGTAATGATGCCGTCGCGTTACACCTCACAGCTGAGCCTCGACGAGGCACGCAACCAGGCGCAGATGCTCGGCGTCGAATATCACAGCATCTCGATCGAGCCCGCGTTCGCGGCGTTCACCCAATCCCTGCAAGCGACGCTGCGCGGCGATACTGCCGGCGTCACCGAGCAGAACATCCAGGCGCGTTGCCGTGGTGTGTTGCTGATGGCGCTCTCCAACAAGAGCGGCAAGTTGCTGCTGACCACCGGCAACAAGAGCGAACTCGCCGTGGGTTATGCGACACTCTATGGCGACATGGCTGGCGGCTTCGCACCGATCCGCGATTGCACCAAGAGCATGGTGTATGCACTGTGCCGCTATCGCAACGGGCTCTCACGCGCGATTCCAGAAGCGGTGATCGCACGTGTGCCTTCAGCCGAGCTGGCGCCGGACCAGAAAGATTCGGATAACCTGCCGCCGTACGATATCCTCGACCCGATCCTGACGGCGTTCGTGGAAGAGGATCTGAGTGTCGCGGATATCGTCGCGCGCGGCTTCGATGCAGCCACGGTGAAACGGGTCGTGAAGCTGGTGCAGCAGGCGGAATACAAACGCCGGCAGGCACCGCCGGGTGTGCGGGTGAGTATCCGCTCGTTTGGAAGGGATAGACGTTATCCGATCACGTCCGGTTATCACAAGCACTGAGCTGGAAATCGATCTTTTCAGCAACTGCCGAGGGTTGGGGTGAGGTGATTATTAAGATTAAAGCCAGACGGAAATATATCCCCCCGCATCCTGGCTTCTCCCACCAGGGGAGAGGGAATAGAGATGGAAGCCGCTTTGTTATATCCCCCGCATCCTGGCTTCTCCTATTAAGGGGAGAAGGGATAAGGAAAATACTAACTATGACGGACCGTGGGCCTTGTACTCCGGCGACGTTCCCGGAAAGTTGAGTTCCAGAGTCTTTTTCGAATCATCCGCAAGTTGCGTGAGACCGAGTCTGGTGTAAGCAGTCGTCATGATCTGCAAGGCTTCCTTGAGACTCGGCGACTGTGGGTAATGATTCACGATGTTGTAGGCACGATGCAGGGCCGCGATCCAGGCGCCGCGGCGCATGTAATAATCCGCCACCGCCCATTCGAACTTCGCCAGTCGGTCGCGCAGGTACACCATGCGCTGGCGGGCATCTGGTGCGTATTTGCTATTGGGAAACTTCTGCAGGAACAACTGGAAGGCCTGGAACGATTTCTCGGCATTGCCCGGATCGCGTTGGTACGTATCCTTGTTAAACAGTGTTTCCATCAGGCCGGGTGCCTGATCGAAATACGCCACCCCCTTCATGTAATAGGCATAATCCACATTCGGATGCCGGGGATGCTCACGGATGAACCGGTCAGCCGAGTCCTCGGAAGTGTCGTAATCCCTGCTGAGATAGTTCACATAGATCAGTTCGAGCTGCGCTTCGGTGCCGAAATCGTTGAACGGGAAACGCGACTCCAGGGTCTGCAGGCGCTGGATCGCGGTCTTGTAATTGCCGGCCTTGATGTTGGCCTGGATCTGGGAATACAGGTCCTGGGCGGCGAGGGTCTGGTCTTTGGTCTGTTCGCTCGCGCAGCCGCCGATAAGCAGTGCGGCGGCCAGCAGAGCCGTGAGGGTAAGACGTAAACGCATGGGTATTTGGTCCGTGGGCGGCAGGATGCCGGTCGCAACAGGCTGCAAGTATAACGTAAACTGCTCGCAGACCCAGTGGCGGCGAGGGCCGGATGAGCCAGCATAATGTCAAGGAAAGCCTGATCCCCGCCGAACTGGCTGGCCAGCGGCTCGATCAGGCGCTCGCGCAACTGTTCCCGGATTATTCCCGCAGCCGCCTCACACAATGGATCCGGGATGGCCAGGTCACGCTGGATCAGCGTGTGCCCCGGCCCCGCGATATCGTGATGGGCGGCCAGCATGTGCGCATCGTGGCGGTAGAAGAGCCGCTCACCGATGTTGAACCCGAAGCGCTGCCGCTCGACCTTATATATGAGGATGCCGCGCTCATCATCGTCAACAAACCGGCGGGGCTGGTGGTGCATCCGGGCGCCGGCAACCCCGCAGGCACGCTCCAGAATGCGCTGTTACATCGCGCACCCGAACTCATCAACGTGCCGCGCTGCGGGCTGGTACACCGGCTCGACAAGGACACTTCCGGGTTGCTCGCGGTCGCCCGCACCATCGAATCACACACCCATCTGGTCGCTGCGCTCGCGGCCCGCGAATTCGAGCGCGAATACGAAGCGGTCGCCATCGGCGTGATGACCGGTGGCGGCAAGGTGGATGCACCGATCGCGCGTCACGGCGTGGACCGCAAACGCATGAGTGTGCGCGAAGGCGGGCGTGAAGCCGTCACGCATTACCGCGTCATCAAGCGCTTCCGTGCGCATACGCATATCAGCGTCAGACTCGAGACCGGCCGTACCCATCAGATCCGGGTACACCTCACGCATGTCCACTATCCGTTGCTCGGCGATCCGGTATACGGACGCCGCCTGGCGATCCCGCGCGATGCCGACAACGCATTCGTCACCGCGCTGCGTGGATTCAAGCGCCAGGCGTTGCACGCGCGCCGGCTCGGGCTTGCACATCCGGTCAGCGGTGAGTTCATGCAGTGGGACGCGCCGCTACCGGACGACATGCAGCAGCTGTTGCAAGCGCTCGAAACCGATCTGAAACAGCATCCTGCGCATGCCGATTGAATTCGACTCTGAGCTCATCAGGCCCGACTGGCCTGCCCCGGCACGTGTGCACGCGGCGAGCACCACGCGCCATGGCGGCGTCAGCACAGGGCCGTACGCGTCGCTCAATCTCGGCGAGCACGTGGGTGATGTCGCCGATGCGGTGAGTGAGAACCGGCGTCGCGTAGGCGAAGCATTGAACCTGACACAGACACCACGCTGGTTGCAGCAAGTGCATCGCACCCGGGTCGCACAGCTCGACGGCAGCGTGGTCATCGAACCGGCCGATGCTGTGGTCACCACGCGCGCTGGCGAAGTCTGCGTCATCATGACCGCGGATTGTCTTCCTGTGTTGTTGTGCGACCGTTCCGGCAGCGTCGTCGCGGCCGCGCATTGCGGCTGGCGTTCGCTGGCCGCAGGTGTGCTGGAAAATACCGTCAAGACGATGGAAACGAAAGCATCCGAACTGATGGCGTGGCTGGGGCCGGCCATCGGACCGGAAGCCTATGAAGTCGGCGATGAAGTCATGCAGGCGTTCGTGGATATAGACGTACATGCCACGGCGGCGTTCCGGCACAAGCCGAATGGGAAATGGTTATGCGATCTGTATGCGCTGGCGCGGCTGCGGCTGGAGGCGCTGGGCATCAAAGCGGTTTACGGCGGCGGGTTTTGTACCTTAAGTGACAAGGACAGGTTCTTTTCGTACAGAAGAGATGAGAAGTGTGGAAGGATGGGGACATTCATATGGCTGACAGCGTAAAGCCTGCCGTCCGGGTAGTCCGCTTGCGCGCGTCCGATGCTGCCGCGTTGCAACTCATCGAGGAATACTACGAGGCCGTTCACGTCGTCCTGCGCGACAGTCCGGCAGCAGTGCAGGAGCTCCTCGACGAGCCCGGTTCCGGCCTGTGGCTTGCCTACCTTCAGGGCCGGGCGGTCGGTTGCGTAATGGTGCGCCGGCTGGAGTCCATCCCGTCGGCGAGAGAGTGCAAGCGGCTTTACGTGCGGCCGGATGCCCGCGGCCACGGGATCGCAGAGGCATTGATGGATGCACTGGAAACGCAGGCGCGGAACGAAGGAGCTGAATGGATATATCTGGACACGTATCACGGTCTGAAGCCGGCGATCGCGTTGTATGAGAAGCGTGGTTATGTAGCGTGCGAACGGTATAACGATAATCCGCAGGCCACGAATTTCTATCGCAAATTTATCGGGGGTCGAAGTTAGCCGTTTCACGGCGTGGGTGCAGCGTGTGGGAACACGCTGTCCAGGGCCGATTACACCGGAATACCAATGAAATTCGAATATCTCATCAACAAATCGCTGGTGCTGATCCTGTGGGAGTTAACCGATGACGGCGGGCATGACGTCAAGATGTTTCCCGGCACGCTCGTGCATCGGGCGGACACTTACTATCTGGATCTGGGTGAACGGGAGAAGAGCCACAGGATTCCCGAAGACTGGCTGGACAACATCGCGGAAGTACCGCCGGAACTCAAACCGCTAATGAAGAATTGCGATTATCAGTTGTCGTTGACGGCCGGGGATATCCTGGAAGTCGGGAAGAGTTTTGAGGAGTTTGGACTGGAGTAGCGCGCGGCTTCGCTGCACACCTTCGTCATTCCTGCGCGACCGCCAGGATGGCGGAAGTCCCGGAAACGCAGGGAGCGACCGCCAGGGATGGCGGAAGTGCAGATTCCGTTGGGAACGAGAATCTGCCAGTTTCCGGGAATGGCTGGAATCCACCTTTTTCTTCGTCATTCCGGCAACAGTCGGAATCCAGTCTGAAAAGCAGCGGCCTCCGGCCGCTCCTTCGTCATTCCAGCAGAAGCTGGAACATAGGTTTTGATTCAGTGCGGCTTCGCCGCGTCCGATTAAAACCGGTTCCCGGACCGGTGGCCGGGTCCCTTTCTTTGTGCGGACAAAGAAAGGGACGAAAGAAAACCGCCCCGAATGATGACGCCGCTTCGCGGTCCCCTGCGCGCGTCCCTCGCTACGGAGTCCCGCCGACCGGCCATCCGG
>DASSKW010000126.1:0-33598 GCA_035690065.1 Gammaproteobacteria bacterium | reverse complement strand
CGACGCGCGGGTGCTGCGGCATGTCTCGCCGGCGTTCGCCGAAGATCCAGTCCGCGTGTTGCGGGTGGCGCGTTTCGCCGCGCGCTTCGCACCGCTGGGATTCAAACTCGCCGACGAAACACTGGCGCTGATGCGCGAGATGTCGGACAACGGCGAAGTGGATGAGCTGGTCGCGGACCGTGTCTGGCAGGAGACTGCCAAAGCGTTGCAGACTAAAACACCGTCAGTCTTTTTCACGACATTACGTGAATGCAGCGCACTCAAGCGCATCTTCCCGGAACTGGACCGTCTGTTCGGCGTGCCGCAACCGGCCAAATGGCATCCGGAGATCGACACCGGCGTGCACGTGATGATGGTGATCGATCAAGCCGCACGCCTTTCGGATGACCTCGGCGTGCGTTATGCCGCGCTCACCCACGATCTCGGCAAGGGCACCACGCCGGCCGATATCCTGCCGCATCATTACGGACATGAAGAACGCAGCGTGAAGCTGGTGGAAGCCTTGAGCGATCGCCTGAAAGTGCCGCGCGACCTGCGCGAACTCGCCGTGATCGTGGCCCGACATCACGGCCTGGTGCACAAAGTAGAAGAGCTGCGTGCGGGCACGATATTAAAACTGCTGGAACAGACCGATGCCTTCCGCCGGCCGCAGCGTTTCGAATTGTTCCTGCTGGCGTGCGAGGCCGACCATCGCGGCCGCACCGGCCTCGAAGACACGCCGTTCCCGCAGGCAGATTACCTGCGACGCGCGTTTGCGGCGGCGAATGCGATCGACCCGCGTTCACTGGGCATCGAGGGACTGGAAGGCGCCAAGATCGGTGCACAGATACACGATGCGCGTCTCGACGCTGTCAAACAGGTCATCGGCAAGAATTGATTTATCTAAAGTGTGTGGCTCAGATCACGCAGCTCAAACCCGGTCAACTGTTCATCAAGTCGTTTCGTAAACCCGATGACCTTGAAGCGTTCGCCCATCTCGTCCGGCAAGGTCAGCAGTTTCACTTCGCGCGCTGACGCCATGTCGTTCGAGCGTTCCGCGATGCCCAACGCCAGCAGGAAATGCGCCTGGGTGGTGTAACCCGCGAGTTCCAGATCGTTGTCCACGGCCGCTTCCGCGACGGCGGTAAAATCCACGTGCGCGGTGATGTCCTGCAAACCGGGATACAGGAATGGATCGTCATGCGCGCGCTGCCGGTAATGACACATCAGCGTGCCCATGCTGCGGTCCGCGTGGTAATACGCGTTGCGTGGATAACCGTAATCGACGAACAGCAAGGCACCGCGTTCGAGGCTGTCGGCCAGTGCGCCGATGAATCCCGGCAGTTGCAGACAAAGCTCCGAGCTGTAACCGGCCGCCATCGGTACCGGCAGGCTCGTTTCGAGCCGCGCGAGCGCCGCGTTCAACTCTGCTGCGACAGGTCGCGTGCCCCAGTTGAAAACATCGCCGTCGAGTGTCACCGTCTGTTCGGACCAGCCGTCTGCCTCGCGACGGAAACGTTGCACGGGCAGTGCATCCAGCACTTCATTAGCCACGATCACGCCGGTAAAAGCTTCCGGCAAGCCATCCAGCCATTGCACCCGTTCCAGCAATTCCGGGACGCGCTGCTGCAAACACTCGCGTTGACGTTCGCGCAGATCGGCGCTCACTTCCAGGATCAGGTAACGCTCCGGTAAACGGCCGATGCGTGCCAGTTCCGCCAGCATGTCGGTCGCCATGCGACCGGACCCGGCGCCCAGTTCAAGGATGTCGCCGCCGCTGCTCGCACGCAGCACTTCATCGGCCTGTTTTGCGAGGCACTGGCTGAACAGCGGCGAGAGTTCCGGGGCGGTGATGAAATCGCCGGCGGCGCCAAACTTGCGCGCGCCCGCGCTGTAGTAGCCGAGTCCCGGTGCGTACAACGCCAGCTCCATGAAACGGTCGAAGCCGATCGCCCCACCGGCTGCCACGATCTCGTCGCGGATCCGCGCACCCAGCCGTTCGCTATGCGCCAAGGCATCGGCCGAGGGCCGCGGGAGATCGCTTGGCGGTTGTTTTACAGGAAGCACGATATTCTGGTTTATAGTGGCGCGGTCATTAAGAACGAGGCGGGACAGATGGAAAATGATACCCGAAAGCTCGCCGGCAGGACGGCGCTCGTCACCGGCGCCGTGCGCCGCGTGGGCGCGGTGATCGCCGAGCGCCTGCATGCCGAGGGCATGAATCTGGTGCTGCATTACCACCGTTCCGAGGCCGAGGCGATGGCGTTGTGTGCGGCACTGAACGCAAAGCGACGCGACTCGGCAACGCTGTCGCAGAAAGACCTTTCCGATATCGCCGGCTTCGATTCGGTGGTGAAGGCCGCACTGCAGTGGGGCAGTCTCGACCTGCTGGTGAACAATGCCGCGACCTTCGCGCCCTCGCCGATCGGCAACGTGACCGAGGGGGAGTGGGACGGATTGATGGACACCAACCTCAAGGCGCCGTTCTTCATGGCGCAGGCGGCTGCGCCGTATCTGCGCCGCAATCATGGCGCGATCATCAACATCGTGGACATCTACGGGCAACGCCCGCTGCGCGAACACACGGTCTACAGTGTGAGCAAAGCCGGTCTCGACATGCTCACGCGCTCACTGGCGCGCGAACTCGGTCCCGACGTGCGCGTCAACGGCATCGCACCCGGCGCAATTCTCTGGCCCGAACAGGGTATCGACGGGAAAGCCAAGAAAGCGATCCTGGATCGCACCGCACTGCAACGCGTCGGTTCACCGGAAGACATCGCCAGTGCGGTCGTGTATCTGGCACGCGACGCGGGTTATGTGACCGGACAGATTCTCAGCGTGGATGGCGGACGGAATATCGGTTGGTGAGCTTTATTTAAAGATCCGTTACCCGAAGCGGCACTTCAGATTAAACCCAAATTACCGACGTCTAGTGTCCACTAAAGCGGGGAGAGTCCAGGTACTACTGCACGAATATTAAGGCCTGGCAATTCCCTTTTGCGGAGCCAGACGGCCGGGGAGCCATTTAATTGCTGCGTTATGCCAGCCTGACATAGACAGGCGCTCCCAAAACTCCACAAAGGAGGTATAAAATTCAGCCTGCAGCATCTTCAGGTGATGCCGAATAAGGGAGATACGGCCATGGTCAGGCAATACTTTGCTTTGGTTGCCTATTCAGTCGTTCTTGTAATTGCGGGCTGCGGTGGCGGGGGAAGTTCAAGCAGTCCACCAACAACCTATAATCTCGATACGTTCGCCAGCAACTACGCGCAAGCGAAGCACGACTACACACTGTCCGCGTCGAACAATGGGGATGCCTACACAGTTACACTCAGTCAAGTACCCGGATCGGCGGCGGCATGCGGAACGACACAGGCCCATACGGTGACGGTTACTGTGCACGTTTCCGAGAATGGCTCACTTATAGACGATGACACCTATACCCGCTACTACCTTTTGAACCCTTACAAGCTGGTGTGCGACTATGATGACATTAATGGATATGTCACCATTTACGCCAATCAGAAAGCACTCCCAGCCACCGCAAATATTGGAGACAGTGGATCGGCTGATACCTCAACAACCTACTACGATACGAGTCTCACTACGGTTTTCGGCTCTTCGACCGATACTTGGAACCTCAAAAGCAGCTCCGGAGGGAATGCCTTGTTTTGTGCGGATTCGGTGTCGAAAACGGATAACGGTAACTCCAGCGAGAACGATTGTTACACGCTTACCGCTGGTGGCAATGCTGCAGGCCTGATGGTGACATTGACAATAAACGGCGTGACCCTGAATTTCCAGTGAGGCCCAATCGCGCCACAACAGCAATGCAGCATCAGGACAGCGACTGGATACCATCCACTCCAAAGCTGCTTATCACATGCAACGAAAGTACAGGCTTGCCCCTGCGCAGAGAACAAAAGACCCCCGGCATCCTTTTCAATACTTGCCGTCTCAATCTTTATAGACCCGTGAACGCGACAGGCACAAGCGGCTGGCTGGCAGCGTCGAACTCCGCCCAGTGTTCCGCGAAACTGCGCCCGGTGAGCGGATGCCGGTGATCCGGCGCGATATCCGTAATCGGTTTCAACACGAACGCATAGCGCAGCAGATCCTTGCGCGGCAGTATCGGTGCGTTCTCATGCACCAGATCGCCATACAGCAGCAGATCGATGTCGAGGGTGTGGGGTGCATAACGCGGCCCGCCGCGCACCCTGCCGCAGGCCGCTTCGATCTGCTCCAGGATCGTATGCACCTGCTCGAATCCTGCCTCACTCCCGAAACCCGCCACCAGATTGAAAAAATCGTCGCCGTCGAAGCCGACTGCCGGATTGCGATATACCGGCGAGACACGCACTGCTCCGAAACGTTCACGCAACAAATGCACGGCGGTCCGGATGTGTCGTTCCGGTTCGACGTTGCTGCCGATGCCGACGAAGACTTGAGTCACGCGAATTTTTCCAGGAAATGAGAGATTTTGTTCGCTGGCAAGGCAAAAATGACTGGGCAAGCGAAGCGTACACGGTAATACGTGAGCGACGCACAGGGGTGTACGAGTGCTGCGGGAGGCAAGATGCCGGGGGTAGCCATTGCGCGATCCATTTCAGCCACGGGTACCGCGTTCAATGATGATGCCGACGGACTTGCTGCCACTCACCGCGCCGGGTTTGTGCAGCGTGACCTTCACCCACGGCACTTTGAATTCAGTCATCACGATGCCGGCGACGTTCTCGGCCAGCGTCTCCACCAGTTGAAATTCCTGTTCGCTGACATACTGGATGATGCGCTTGGCGACGGTCTTGTAATCCAGTGTGTCGTCGATCTTGTCGCTGGCGGCGGCACGCCGGATGTCGGTGCCCATGTCGAGGTCGAAGATCACGGTCTGGCGGATACGCCGTTCCCAATCATAGACACCGACTACGGTATCGATGCGCAGATCACGGATGAAGACGATGTCCATGTGGCTCCTTGTTATTTTGAGTCCTTAACTAAAGCCCCGTTCGCCCTGAGCGTAGCGCCGCAGGCGCGAAGTCGAAGGGCAGTAAACGCATGATTCTATGTGTTTCGACTTCGCGGAGTTTCACTCCGCTACGCTCAACACGAACGGTTAAAATTTATGCGCCATGTCATTCACCATTCACGCCGCCGTCAGACTATCCAGCGGCCAGCGCGCCGTGACCGGTACCGATTCCGGTTGCGCAGTGGCGGCCAGCCGCACGTAACCGGCATAAGCGATCATGGCGCCGTTGTCGGTACAGAATTCGGAACGCGGGTAGAACACCTGCCCGCCGCGTTGTGCGGCGAGTTCGGTCAGTCGCGCGCGCAAGGATTTGTTGGCGCCGACGCCGCCGGCGATGATCAGACGTTTGAGTCCGGTCTGTTCCAGCGCGCGTTCGCATTTGATCGCGAGCGTATCCACTGCGGCTTCCTCGAAGGCGCGCGCGATGTCGGCCTTGGTCTGTTCGTCGTCCGGCGCGTTCTTGAGCGTGGTGAGCACCGCGGTCTTGAGTCCGCTGAAGCTGAAATCGAGCCCCGGCCGGTCGGTCATGGGGCGTGGCAACCGGAAACGTCCGCTGACTCCGGATTGCGCAAGTTTCGCCAGATGTGGCCCCCCCGGATACGGCAGCCCCAGCAATTTGGCAACCTTGTCGAAGGCTTCACCGGCAGCATCGTCGATGGATTCCCCCAGCGTCTGGTACTGACCGACCCCGCGGACCTCGACCAGCAGCGTGTGGCCACCGGAGACCAGCAGCGCCACGAACGGAAACTCGGGGCGCGATTCTTCGAGCATGGGGGCCAGCAGATGCCCTTCCATATGATGGATGCCGACCGCCGGTACCTGCCAGGCGAAGGCCAGCGAGCGCGCAAAACAGGCCCCGACCAGCAGCGCGCCCAGCAGCCCCGGGCCGGCCGTATAGGCGATGCCGGTGATCTGCTCGCGACTGGACCCGGCTTCGGCCAGCGCCGCCTCGACCATCGGCAGCAGTTTGCGGACGTGGTCGCGGGAGGCCAACTCCGGCACCACCCCGCCATATTCGGCATGCAGGGGGATCTGGCTGTAGAGGGCGTGCGACAGCAGCCCCTGCTCGCCGTCATAGACGGCGACGCCGGTCTCGTCGCAGGAGGTTTCGATACCGAGGACTCGCAAGTGGAGCGGACTCTCAAGGTGGCGTCAGGCTTTGCAATTCTACACGCCGGCCGGTAGAATTCCCGCCCTTTCCGGGGTCGGCCATGGGGCCCGCCCGCCCGATATAGCGAGAACCGAATGCCCAGCGTACGTGTCAAGGAAAACGAACATTTCGATGCGGCCCTCCGCCGCTTCAAGCGCGCCTGCGAAAAGGCCGGCGTGATGACCGAACTGCGCCGCCGTGAGTTTTACGAGAAGCCCACCCAGGAGCGCAAGCGCAAACAGGCCGCGGCCGTGAAGCGCCACATGAAGAAACTGTCCCGTGAACAGTCGCGTCGCGTCCGTCTCTATTGATTGAAGTTTCGAGCCGCACGGCTCCCAATCCGTCAAATATGCTACGGCGCTGTTCGCAAGAAGAGCGCCGTAATTTTTTCAGGGTGGTGATCGAGCATGTCTCTCAAAGAAAAGATTACAGATGATATGAAAGACGCCATGCGCGCCGGCGACAAGCCGCGCCTCGGCGTGATCCGGCTGATCCTCGCTGCGATCAAACAGCGCGAAGTGGACGAGCGCATCACGCTCGACGACACCCAGGTGCTGGCCGTGCTCGACAAGATGGTGAAGCAGCGTCGCGATTCCGTGACTCAGTTTCAGGCCGGCAACCGCCAGGATCTGGCGGACAAAGAGCAGACCGAGATCGAACAGATCCAGGCCTACCTGCCCGCGCAACTCGGCGAAGCCGAGCTGGATAAGCTGGTCACTGACGCCATCAAGACCAGCGGCGCCGCCGGCATCAAGGACATGGGCAAAGTCATGGGCCTGCTCAAGCCCAAGGTCCAGGGCCGGGCGGATATGGGCGCCGTGAGTACGCTTATTAAATCCAAGTTAGGCGCCTGACGGCGCCATCCTGGAGGCTTGGCGCAGAGGGCCAGGGCTGGCAGGCTGGGCCGGTATTGCAACTCAATCTCGCCAAGTTAAACAGCCGTTCGTGTTGAGCCCTTCGACAAGCTCAGGACAGGCTAAGTCGAAACACATCAGTGCCACCCTTCGACTTCGCACCTGCGGCGCGACGCTCAGGGCGAACGGTTTTTCGAGAAAGGTCCTACACTTTATTCAGCACAGTCGCACCCGGCACGGCTACTAATGGCACGCATTCCACCAGGATTCATCGAAGAGCTGCTGACGCGCATCGACATCGTCGAGGTGATCGACAAGCGCGTGCCGTTGAAAAAGCACGGCCATGAGTTCGCAGCCTGCTGTCCGTTCCATAACGAGAAGACGCCTTCGTTCTACGTCAGCCCAGCCAAGCAGTTCTATCACTGCTTCGGTTGCGGCGTGCACGGCACTGCCATCGGCTTCCTGATGGATTACGAGCACATGGAATTCCCGGACGCGGTGCGCGAGCTCGCTTCCATCGCCGGCGTCGAGGTTCCTGAAGAACAAGGCGGCGCTCAGGAGAAAGCGTCGAGTAATGCACCACTGTATGACGTCCTCGACAAGGCGGCGCGTTTCTATCGCGAACAACTCAAGACCGCCACCGCTGCAATTGATTATCTCAAGCAACGCGGGCTCACCGGCGAGATCGCCGGCCAGTTCGGCATCGGTTATGTGCCGGCTGGCTGGGATAATCTGCTCAAGCAGTTCGATGGCAAGGACGGGACCAACCGCCAACTGCTGACCGCCGGCATGCTGATCCGCAAGGATGACGGGCGCTATCACGATCGTTTCCGCGAACGCATCATGTTCCCGATCCGCGACAACCGCGGCCGCATCATCGCGTTCGGCGGTCGGGTACTCGGCAAGGACGAACCGAAGTATTTGAATTCGCCGGAGACACCGCTGTTTCACAAGGGCCGCGAACTCTACGGGCTTTATGAAGCGCGCCAGACCCTGCGAAATATTTCACGCCTGATGGTGGTCGAAGGTTACATGGATGTCGTTGCGCTGCATCAACACGGTGTGGCGTATGCAGTGGCGACGCTCGGCACTGCCACCACCGCTGACCACTTGCAGCGATTGTTCCGGGTCGCGCCGGAAGTGGTGTTCTGTTTCGATGGCGACCGTGCCGGGCGCAGCGCCGCGTGGCGCGCACTGGAAAACGCGCTGCCGGAGGCGCGCGAAGGTCGACAGATCATGTTCCTGTTCCTGCCGGACGGCGAAGACCCGGATACGCTGGTACGCAAGGAAGGCAAGGAAGCCTTCGAAGCGCGGCTCAAACAGGCCACGCCCCTGTCGCGATTTCTTACCGAGAGCCTGGTGGCTCAAACTGACCTTGGGTCAGCCGAAGGCCGGGCCCGGCTGGTGGAACTGGCCCGCCCGCATCTGAACCGCGTGCCCGCCGGCGTGTTCCACGACATGCTCAAAGATGAAATTGCGCGGTTAGCCCAGGTGGATTCCGGAAAGTTGACTATGCTTAACCAGGCGGCGCCCAGCAGAGCCGCTACCCAGGCCGGTCGGCATGATTCCCGACCGCTCCTCACCAGCCCGGTGCGCAAGGCCATCGCCCTGTTGCTGCATCGGCCGCAACTGGCGGCCCTGGCAGGGGTCCCGGAATCGCTGGGCAGCGTAACCCTCAAAGGGGCCGAGGTGCTCAAGGAACTGGTGGAATTTGCCCAGTCCCATCCCCATATAAACGGGGCTGGCCTGCTGGAGCACTGGCGCGATACGGACACCGGCGCCACCCTGATGAAACTGGCCCAGGCCGAGCTGGTGACCCCGCCGGAGGCCATGGAGAGCGAATTCACGGCGGTGATGGCCGATCTGACCGGCCGCCGGCCCGCCGAGCGACGGCGCGATGAATTGATCGCCGAATCCCGGCGCCGGGCGCTGGATCCCGCCGAGAAGGCGGAACTGAGCCGCCTGCTGGTGGTTCAGAATGGCCCGGACAGCACCGCTCGGGACACGAAAACTGATTGATTTGGCTGGAAAAAACAGCCTTTTACGATATAATTGAGCGTTTCACTCTGGCGTTTTTATAACGCCGCCTTTTGACACGGAAAACCATGAACCAGATGACCGAGGACAAACAGTCGCAGCTCAAGTTGCTCATCGCCAAGGGCAAGGAGCAGGGCTATCTCACCTATGCGGAGGTGAACGACCACCTGCCCAATGAGATCGTTGATCCGGAACAGATCGAAGAGATCATCGCGACCATCAATGACATGGGCATCCCGGTGCACGAAGAAGCGCCGGACGCTGATACCTTGCTGCTGTCCGACAATGCCGCTTCCTCGAATGACGACGACGATGCGGCGGAAGAAGCTGCTGCCGCCCTGGCTGCGCTGGATGCCGAATTCGGTCGCACCACCGACCCGGTGCGCATGTACATGCGCGAGATGGGCACCGTCGAACTGCTGACCCGCGAAGGCGAGATCAAGATCGCCAAACGCATCGAGGAAGGCCTGACCCAGGTGCTGGCTTCGGTCGCCACCTATCCGGCGTCTTCGGCATTGCTGCTGTCGGAATACGACGGCATCGCGGAAGGCCGCACCAAACTCACCGACATCATCTCCGGTTTCATCGATCCCAATGCCGACGAGGTGATCCCCGAGCCAGTCGTCCCGCCTGCTGCTGCCGCAGAGCACGACGACCATACGCCCGCGCTTGCCGATGGCGACGACGCCAGCGAGACCGAGGAAGACGACACCCCGGTCAAGGGCAAAGGCAAGAACGCGAAAGCCGGCAGCGACGACGATGAAAGTGACAGCGATGACGGCGAGGACGCCAGCCCGGTAGATACCGGGCCGGATCCGGAAGAAGCCGCTCGCCGCTTCGCCGAACTGCGCAAGCTGCACGAGAAAGCCGTGCGCGCCATCGCCAAACACGGCACCGAACACAAGAGCACCATCCGCCTGCGCAAGCAGCTCGCGGAATCTCTCATGCAGTTCAAACTCACACCGCGCATGACTGACGCGCTGACCAGCAATCTGCGCCACTTGGTGGAACTGATCCGTTCCTTCGAACGCGGCATCATGCAGCTGTGCGTGCAGAAAGCCGGCATGCCGCGCAAGGATTTCATCAAGAGCTTCCCGGACAACGAGACCAGCACCCGTTGGCTGGATCGCATGATCAAGTCCAAGCGCAAATGGTCCGCCGCACTCGGCCGTCAGAAAGACGACGTGATCCGTCTGCAGCACAAGCTGATCTCGGTCGAGACCACGACGCATCTCTCGATCCGCGAACTGAAAGAGATCAATCGTCAGATGTCGATCGGCGAAGCGAAAGCCCGCCGCGCGAAAAAAGAAATGGTGGAAGCCAACCTGCGTCTGGTGATCTCGATCGCCAAGAAATACACCAACCGCGGCCTGCAGTTCCTCGACCTGATCCAGGAAGGCAACATCGGTCTGATGAAAGCCGTGGACAAGTTCGAATACCGCCGCGGTTACAAGTTCTCGACTTATGCGACCTGGTGGATCCGTCAGGCCATCACGCGTTCGATCGCGGATCAGGCCCGCACCATCCGTATTCCAGTGCACATGATCGAGACCATCAACAAGCTCAACCGCATCTCGCGGCAGATGCTGCAGGAGATGGGCCGCGAACCGACGCCGGAAGAACTCTCCGTGAAGATGGAGATGCCGGAAGACAAGGTGCGCAAGGTGCTCAAGATCGCCAAGGAACCGATCTCGATGGAGACGCCGATCGGCGACGACGAGGATTCGCATCTGGGCGATTTCATCGAGGACGTGTCGGTGACCTCACCGGCCGATGCCGCCACGGCGGAAGGTCTGCGCGAAGCCACCCACGGCGTGCTCGCCTCGCTGACGCCGCGTGAAGCCAAAGTGCTGCGCATGCGCTTCGGCATCGACATGAACACGGATCACACGCTGGAAGAAGTCGGCAAACAGTTCGACGTCACCCGCGAGCGTATCCGCCAGATCGAAGCCAAGGCCCTGCGCAAACTGCGTCATCCCTCGCGCTCCGATCAGCTGCGCAGCTTCCTGGACGAATCGCAGTCCTGAGGTTGCCTCGAAGTTGATTGATCCGATGCAAAAGGCCGCGCCCAGCGCGGCCTTTGTTTTTGAATAATCTGTCATTCCCGCGAACGCCTACATGGATGTAGGCGGTGGGGCGACGCAGGATGCCAAAGCCGAGGCGGGAATCCAGTTCATTATTGGCTGGCTTCTTCATCCGTCATTCCGGCGAAAGCCGGAATCCAGTCCAATACACTGGACACCGGCTTTCGCCGGTGTGACGAATAAAAGGTTTAGCAGGACTGATATAATTGCATCCAGGTAAGTTGATTTGGGCCTGTAGCTCAGTTGGGGGCGATGTGCATGGATGCACAAGTGCCGCGGGAGGCAGGATGCCGAAAGCGGCCAGGGGGTGAGTCGGGCGCCTTTGTGCGAAGCACTGCTTCGCACCCGACGAACGGCCAGCACGGATGCTGGCCTGGACGACTTACCATGGACGGCTCAGTGCAAAGTTAGTTGGGCCTGTAGCTCAGTTGGTTAGAGCAGGGGACTCATCTTTAATGGTGACACCGCGTCGGAAGATGCGGCCGAAAAACGGGATGAATTCAGGGAACCCTTACCGGCATCGCCGCTGGGAATCCTGAGCCAAGCCGGCGGTACACCGTCGGAAGGTGCAGAGACTACCTGAGGGCTTCAGCGCCCTTGATAACAGGCTAGAGCGTCCCGCACCCCACCAGCAAACGCTGAGGGTGATGAGATAGTCCACACTTGTTGGAAACAACGAGAGAATGTGAATCCCTTGGTCCTCGGTTCGAGTCCGAGCAGGCCCACCAAAATTTATTCTGCCGTTGAGGTACGGACTCGAACCATGGTTCGCTTTTCCGTTGCGCAGTCCCTGCTTCGCGCAAAAGTCCAAACCTCTTCACCATTATTGACCAGACAATACTGAGGAATCTGAATCCAATGAAATTCTCCGTTACCTGTTCTGCGTTGCTCGCGGCCGCCGTCCTCGTGTCACCAAGCTCTGTTTTCGCCGACAACAGCGCCCCCGGGAAAGGCACGCCCACCTTTACTGCCAACGGAGAACTGAAACCGCCCACCGATTACTACAACTGGGTATTCCTGACTTCGGACCTGGGGATGAGCTACAACGAAGATGGCAGCTCATCGGATCAGCCGCCCTTCTCCAACGTGTTCGTAAACCCGGCTGCTTACCGCGCTTTTCTAAAGACCGGTACCTGGCCCGAGCACACCCAGTTCGTGAAAGAATTTCGTGCTTCCGCCACGCAAGGCTCCATCAATCACCATGGCTTCTATCAGCAGGGCAAACCCATGTCCGTGCTGGTGCACGTCAAAGATTCAAAACGCTTCAAGGGTGGCTGGGCATTTTTCGCGTTCAGCGGAGAATCGTCGGAACCAGCCAAGCAGATACCCACGAATGCGGACTGCTATTCCTGCCACGAGGCGCATGGTGCAGTGGATACCACCTTCGTACAGTTCTATCCGAGCATCCTGCCTGTCGCGATACAGCACGCCACGCTGAGCAAGGGCTATCTCGCAGATGAAGCAAAGATAAAGACAGGGAAAGAATAAAGTACTCTTTGATTCTCTATCATCTATCAGCGCCCAACCGTCTGCTGCAACTTCTCCGGATAGCGCGCGCCTTGCACCGTGATCTTCGCGGCGGTCTCGTTGATCTCGCGCAGGTCCGCTGAAGTCAGTTCAATCTTTGCTGCGTCGAGGTTTTCTTCCAGGCGCGTCAATTTAGTGGTGCCCGGAATCGGTACGAGCCAGGATTTTTGGGCAAGCAACCACGCCAGTGCGGTCTGCGCGGGTGTCGCCTGCTTTTGTGATGCGATCTTTTGCAACAGATCCACCATCGCCTGATTGGCGTTGCGGGCTTCCGGCGTGAAGCGCGGCAGGGTGTTGCGGAAGTCCTTGCTGTCGAAGGTGGTGCTCGCGTCTATCTTGCCGGTGAGGAATCCGCGCCCCAGCGGGCTGAACGGCACGAAACCGATACCCAGTTCTTCCAGCACCGGCAGTATCTCTTTTTCCGGTTCACGCCACCACAACGAGTATTCGCTTTGCAGCGCAGTGACGGATTGCACGGCATGCGCGCGACGGATCGACTCGACACCAGCTTCAGACATGCCGAAGTGTTTCACTTTGCCTTGTTGAATCAGTTCTTTTACGGCGCCCGCCACGTCTTCGATCGGCACACCGGGATCGACGCGATGCTGATAGAAGAGATCGATGTGATCGGTCTTGAGCCGCTTGAGCGATGCCTCGGCAACTTCTTTGATGTGTTCCGGTTGGCTGTCCAGTCCGGTGTTGGCGACGCCATTTTTGAACCCGAACTTGGTCGCGATCACCACTTTGTCACGGAACGGCATAAGCGCATCGCCCAACAATTCTTCGTTGGCGAAGGGACCGTATGCCTCAGCGGTATCGAACAAAGTCACGCCGCGTTCGACGGCCTGCCGCAGGAGTTTGATCATCTCTTTCCTGTCTGGCGTCGCGCCGTATGCGTAGCTCATGCCCATGCAGCCGAGACCGATGGCCGAGACTTCCAGTCCGCTGTTTCCAAGTTTGCGTTTTTGCACCGCCGCTCTCCTTTTCTATAAACCTGTCTGCAATATCGGGCCTGGCCGAATCACGCGCTAGGGCTTGCCCACGGCTAGCCAGCGCACCCCGCGATAGGAATCCGCGATTACCCACGCAGCAGCTGTCAGTGCGCAAGTGGCAACCAGTTCGCCCCAATTGAATGCACTCATCCTGCCGGCCACGGCGATGGGTAACCATACCAGGAATATGAACGTACCCATCTGCAATGCCGAGAGTGCAGCGGCCAGTCGTGCATACACGCCGACGAGTATCGCCACGCCCGCCGCGAGATAGGCAGTGCCGGTGAAATACGCCCAGAACACATGCCACGGCAGCCAAGTGGGTATCAGCGGTGCGGTCAGATTGAGATAGACGAAATGAGACAGGCCGAAGGCAATCAACGCCAAGCCGTAGAACGCACGCGCGATCCGCACGCCCTTGTCGCCGGTGGCAAAACCGAACCAGCGACGGTCCCAATCGGTAGCGAACCAGGCATACAACACCCAGGCGCCCGCGATGATCACGGCGTTTTCACCGCAGCTTTGATAGGAACCCTCGACCAAAGGCGCGAGGAGGATGAAGCGCAGCTTGAACAACAGGAACCAGAGCAGTAAATAAAGCAGCAACACGCGAGCTGCCATGGCGGCCGAGCGCTTCCAGAACAGCCCTATGCCGCAGGCCAGAGAGACGAAGGCACACAGATAGGCCAGTGCCTCGCGTGCAGGCAGGCCCTTCGGTACGCCCTGCCATATCGCGGCGAACTCGTAATGGATGAACCCCAGGATTCCGAGACCAATCATGGTCGCCGCAAACACCGCATGACCCACACTTGCAATGCGCATTGCGCTATCCTCCGGAGGTGATCCGCTCATCGGGTAAAAGCACTCCTTAGGTATAGCAGAGACCGTCATAAGCAACAGTGCTGGGATCTGATAAAAACATGTAATTAATCTGAATTGATACGGGTCTGCGCATCTGGTTCTGAAGTATCACAGGAATTGTTTTTGGAGTGCTTCATATGAAAACAGTTAAGACCATCGTCTCAATCATTGTATTAGCAATCATCGCGACGAGCGCGTTTGTTTGGTCGGGTTTTTACAACATTGGGGCCGATGCCCCACACTGGAGTGTGACGTACTCTGTACTGACGGTGGCCCGTAATCGTTCCATCACCGTGCACGCAAGTGGCATTGAGGTTCCTGACCTTGATGATCCGCAACTGGTCGCGATGGGAGCCGGGCATTACTCGGAAATGTGTACCGGTTGTCATCTTGCACCGGGCATGGATAGCTCCGAATTGCGTGAAGGGCTCTATCCAAGACCCCCCGTGCTTTACAAATCTGGCATTAAGGATCCCGCCAAAGCATTCTGGATCATCAAACACGGCATCAAGATGACGGCGATGCCTGCCTGGGGCGCCAGCCACAGCGATCAGGCCATCTGGACGATAGTTGCGTTCTTGAAGAAACTGCCTGAACTCTCCCCGGCGCAATACAAAACGATGACTGCCAACACCCATGATTCTGATTAATCTCAATTTACTTCGGGGACATGGGGACCCGTCTCATTCTGTACCCGAACTGTCCAGAATCGGACAGTGTAGTGATTGGAAGGGCCGGGCTCTTTAAATTGCAAGAAGCATTTCATATGCCGCAGTACGGACGCCAGCGCTCCCCCACAGTAAGCCCTGGCACACCGCGTTCAATTCTGACAGGGCAGCGACGGCGCTGTTGCATGCAGTGCCGTGACCTGGGGATTTCTCCAGCTGAAGAAGCACACGGCAGTGTGGCGAGATTCGCATAAACCTTTGATTAAACTATTTGAATACAGATGGAACAATGATCTCACGATCGTTGCGACCGTGGACTACTGGTTTGGTTCAGGTGTATGTTCGAGAACTGCGGTTTTAAGAATCGGTATATTCCAACTATTTCAAAGGAGAAAAACATGAAATCGGCAACTATCATCGGTGCAGTCTGCCTGGCATCCCTGCTCTGCGCCAACGCCTACGCAAAAGACTACACGGTGAAGGAACTGAACACCGGCGCCGATGGCAACCTGGTGTTCGAGCCGGATTTCCTGCACATCCAGCCCGGTGACTCGGTGCATTTTGTGCCTGCTGATGCGGGGCATGACAGCCAATCCTATCTGGTTCCCGAAGGTGCGCAGGACTGGAAAAGCGAGATCAGCAAGGACATCACCGTCAAATTCACCAAGCAGGGTGTCTATCTCTATGAATGCGCTCCGCATCACATGCTCGGCATGCTCGGTGTCATTGAGGTCGGCAAGGCCGTGAACAAACCTGCCGCCGAAAAGGCCGCCGCAGATATGGAAAAGCAACTTCTCATGAACAAGGACCGGCTGGCCAAACTGATGAAGGACATCAAGTAACGTCCTGGCTGGGGCACAAGCACGGATACTGGCTCAGGGGATAAATGTCTATTTATTTCGAGATCCCGGTATCCGTTGCATCACACGCCGGCTACGGACACGGGCGTTGCCCGGATTATCGATTTGTAATTGGCTTGCGCGGCCTGCCGCCGGAGTCGACAGGAGTGGCTGATCCGCCTTGATCTGCACCTGCTCATTGCGAGCAGCATCGATCGCTATAGCTCAGTGCCTCTGAACCAAACCGGCTTCAGTATGCATAAGGGCGAGCATGAGTTCGGAGCTGACTGCTTCCGGCAACGCATCTTGTGAAGCCGTGGAAAATTGTTCCTCTTCACGTTGAAGATGCTGTTCCAGGGCGTGCTTCAAGGTCTTTTCGTCATCCAGTAGTGCGATGAGAGCAGATGCCGTGACCCCACGACGACGTGCGGTCGCAAGTCGTGCGCAGGTGCTGTTTAAAAGTTCTTCGAGGCGACGATGTTCGGCTATATACGATTGCCATTCCGGGGGCATGTTTTTCTCGGCGTCATACGGCAACAGGAACTGTTCTTCGAGTGAGATCCGATATTCGAGCCGCTTCCGGTAGTGGTCGAGCAGGCGTGCGGCCCGTGCCCAGGAGCGGGTAACCAGCGCTTCCTGATGACGGGCGAACAGGATCGCCAGCGTTGTATGATCTTCCGTCAATATCGCAACAGGTTTCAAACCGCGCATAAATATCCCCGTAATCTCGGGCCTGACATGCTGATCGCACGACCAGTCTTTATCGCATTGCTCGGGAGCCCGGCATGAGCCAGCCGTGGGGCCCGGTCATGCGGCTGCTTTCATAAGTATATATGCCGTCGGCCCAAGTGTGGGAGCTGGCGTCAGAATCATGCCGGGATCAAACCTTGTTGCCTGCTTGAATACCTGTCCTGCCCTCAACCGATAATCCGTGAAATATGCGGGGATCCGTGATATGGGCTGGACGGGACACGGGCTCACGCTGATTCTGCGATACATCATTCGCGGGGAGCATCGGGCCTTCGCTCGTCACTTCGCTCCTTGTGTGGCTCTCCGGAGTGGGGCATCCAGGCACGATAATTGCGGCCATCTGCCAAGTATCCCGGCAAGTGCATATTCGGCGGTATCGCTTGAGCATGACAGCAATATTGGTGCTGGGCGCGTTTATCGTCTGTTTGCATGGATCTAAAGCTCAATAAATCTAGTTACTTATATACAGGTCACCATAAACTTTATGTATATCATGCGGTTACCTGCAAGACTTGGCGCCGTAAACGTCCTTGACATGCATATTTATCCGTAGCAGCTTACCCGCTGCCATACATGCATGGGGATCATGTCATGATTTTCCAAAATGAAGTTTTTCTTATCGCGCTGGTTGGAATGGGGCTGGTCACGCTGGGGTTCATCTACGTGATCTTCCAGGCAGGCAAACCCGCCGATACCGCCGAAGCCGCGCAGGCGCACAAGACCTCCAACCTGTTGCGAAAATGGTTGTTTGTGGCGCTGCTGGTGATATTTATTGGCGCCAGTTACGCCACCCTGCACCGATTCCCTATCCCGCTGCAGCATGAGCCATTACAGGCTTCACAGGTTGTGAACGTGATCGGTCACCAATGGTACTGGGAGATGAGTGCAACCCAGGTCGAAACCGGGGCTCCCACCGAATTCCGTGTGACCAGTGCCGATGTGAATCATGACTTCGCGATCTACGCACCGGACGGCCGTATCGTCGTGCAGACCCAGGCGATGCCCGGGTTTGTAAACAAGATTCTTTACACTTTCGACAAACCGGGCACATACAAGATCAGATGTCTTGAATACTGCGGGCTCGGTCATGACGTCATGGCAGCAGACCTGACTGTTGTCGCCGCCACCACGGGAGGCCACGCATCATGAGCACACTGACTCTTTATCCTGAAGACGAAAAACTGCCCCGCAACGAACGCAACGTCTTTAACCTCTACCTCATCACCGTGCTGGTACTGTTCCTGCTGATGATGTTGCTGGGCCTGACGATGCGTATGACACAAGCCGACTGGATCGGTGTGCCATCCAGACTGTTCTATCAATTACTGACCATGCATGGAGCGGGCATGGTCGGCACCATGAGCCTGGCCACGATTGCAGTGATGTGGTTCTTCCTGCGCAAGTATGTGCATCTGCACCTTTGGGCATTCCTCACCAACTATGTGCTGTTCATGCTTGGTGCGCTGGCTATCATCGGATCGATCTTCATAGGTGGTTATGCCGGTCTGTGGACGTTTCTGTATCCACTGCCCGTACATTCGATGGGAGTCTGGAGTATCAATGCTGCGGCACTGTTCATGGTCGGCTATCTATTGATAGGTGTCGGCCTGCTGGTGTTCTATCTTGACGCGGCAGCGGCCATCATTCGGAAGTTCGGCAACCTCGGACGGGCGCTCGGCCTGCAGTGGTTGTTCCGCGGCGAGATCGATCCATCACACCCGAAAGCGGTCGTCGCCAGCACCATGGTGATCATCGCCAACGGCCTCGGCATCCTGGCCGGCGCGGTCGTTCTGGTGATGAGCCTGATCAATGCCTATTTCCCATCGGATACGCTGAATGCACTGGTGGCCAAGAACCTCATCTACTGGTTCGGGCACATGGTGATAAACGCCACCATCTACATGGGCGTGATTGCCGTATATGAACTGATCCCGCGTTACACCGGGCGCCCCTATGGCATCTCCAGGGTATTCCTCTGGTCATGGGCGGTGAGTTGTGTATTCGTGATCGTCGTCTTCCCGCATCATCTGCTCATGGATTATGCCGAGCCGCGCTGGATGGCGATAATGGGGCAGATCGTTTCCTACGGTGCTGGCTTCCCGGTGTTCCTGGTGACGGCGTACGGTGTCCTGACCAACATCTATCGTTCGAACATCCGCTGGAAGATGCCTTCCCGGTTCGCGGTACTGGCGGTGTTCGGTTGGGCTGCCGGCATCGTACCCGCGATCCTCGACGGAACGATCGAGATCAACAAGGTGATGCACAACACCCAATGGGTACCGGGGCACTTCCATTTTTACCTGATACTGGGTGTGCTGCCGATGGTGCTCGCATTGATGTACCATGTGATAGGCAACCGCGCACAGTCGTCCCATGATACTGTCAGCAGCAAGATCGGTCTTCCTGCTTATCTCATCGGCGCCCTGATCTTCACTATTGCATTCCTCGATGCAGGTCATCTGAGTGTGCCCCGGCGCTTTGCGGTGCATCTACCAGAATGGATGGCGACTGACCGGGCCGGTTCGATTGGTGCCATGCTGATCATCCTGGGGATGCTGGTGTTCGCCACCTACATCATCATTGGCTTGTTGAGAGCGCCTACAGGTGAACGTCCTTCGAACACTGCTGGCTAGTAGTATTCTGCTGGTGATCGGTGGCACCGTATTGATGGGTGCCACCGATCGCTTCCAGGCCTTCACCACCGAGACAGCACGTCGTATCGATATCCGTGAGCATCCTCGACAGGTTCCACCCGCGATATTGCAGACCCAGACCGGCGCACAGATCAACCTCACTGACCTGCGCGGAAGCTGGTTGCTGGTCGATTTTATCTACACCCGATGCCTGACCTACTGCTCATTACTGGGCGGTGAATTCGCACAACTGCAAACCCAGCTTGCAACGCCAATAAAGGAAGGCAAGCTGCGGTTATTGAGCATCAGCTTTGATCCGACACACGATAAACCTCCACAGCTGGCCGCTTACCTGGAGATTCATCGTGACCACGGCACTGGCTGGCTGGCCGCCCGGCCAGTGGATACAGACGAGCTGACGCGACTCGAGCAGGTCTTCGGCGTTACCGTGATCTCCGACGGACTTGGGGGGTTCGTGCACAACGCTGCCATCGGGATCGTGAATCCACAAGGACAACTGGTCGAGATATTTCCTCTGGGTAACCCGGAGCCTGTTGGTCGGGCTGTGCTGCAGTACATGCAATGATTGCCCTGTTGCGGCGTTATGCTTCCCACCTCGCAATAGTCCTCTTCGTCGTATTGCTGCTGCCGCCAGTACAACACGTACTGACAGCCAGCATGACTGCACAGATGTTGCTGCAGATCCCGCTACTCATCCTCGTCGGATGGTTATTGCGCGGCGCGCTGCCGCAGCGATTTGTGTCGGCAATCAGCGCCTGGAATTATAACGGCATCACCGGCTTGATCCTGGCGACCTTGACCACCGCGGTCTGGATGCTGCCACGTTCGCTTGATGCTGCGGCGACCGAACCGCTGATGGCGACGCTCAAGTTCTTATCAGTACCGCTGTTGATCGGTCTGCCGCTGGGGATCAGCTGGCCACGTATGGGTTTCGTCTTGCGCGGAGTATTTATTGCCGAACTCATTTCCATGTTCTTTCGGCTCGGCTGGCTATACATGATCACTCCCACCAGGCTTTGTACCAACTACCTGGTCGGCGACCAGCAACGCTCTGGGCAATACATGATGCTGATCGGTGGAGCGATATTCGCATGGCTCGCAATCAAACTGCTATGGGGACGATTCGATTCGCTATCCGATGACCAGCACAAGTCCACATGAGATTGACGTCTGATCCTGCTCTGCGTCCAAATTGACGCTATCCGGTAATTCGGATCATCTGCCAGATTGGTACGCCCCGGTACGGCTTCACACGTTGCGCAAACTCACCAGGATCGCGGCCGTCTGCGGAGAATTCGGCGCCAGCAGGACCGGGATGGTCTTGCTGCCGGGTTGCATCGGCAACCACAGGCTCTGGCCGACGCTCAGATTCCACTCCGCCATATCCCGCAACTTCACGATCAGATTACCGTGCAGACAATGGCAAAAGAGTGCTTCGGTACTTTGTGCCCAGCGTGCTTCCGAGGCCCCACCACTGATCACGTCACAGTGATGTTCGATATGACCGCGTGCGCTCATCACGTTGAAATCACGGACCGGACCATCCAGCAGCCGGCAGTGTGTCGCAGTATCGCCGGAAAACCGTAATGGTTGATAAAACTTATCGGCCCTTATCGGTGTCGCCTCCTGCATGGCGAGTTCCATGCCGTGACCGGCGATCAGCATGATGCTGCGGTCGTACCCCGGGAACGCGGAGAACGGTCCATCGGTCGCCACGTCGGCGATACTGATGCGCCACAGGAATGGCTCGCCATCAAGTGTGGAAGTGTCTGGATACACCGCCAGCTCACGTGTGATACCGCCGCCGTTCTTCCACGGCATGATGCGTTGATCCTGAAGCTCCAGCAAGCGGATGTCACCGGCGAAAGTGCGCATGGGACTCAGCCGAGCGTCATCAGGCGATACGCGATCGCAGCAGACCAGCGTCGCGGCATGAGCCGGTTGGACCAGGCCATGCCTGCATTCAACCAGCCTGGTATCACGCTGGATCTGCGTCGGAACATTGCCTTGAGTCCGATACGCACCACCTCATGGCTCTGCATCATCAGCAGACGTTGGTACAGCGTCGGCTTCTGCCCGGCGACTTGCAGAAATTCGGTGGCAGTCACGCCCGGTGACAAGACCGTGCAACTCGTATCAGTGCCGCGCAATTCGTAATTGAAGGCTTCGCCGAAATTGAGCACGGAACTCTTGGCGGCACCATAGGCAGCGTAGCCTGGCGTCGGCTGATAGGCGGCGATGGAACTGACCTGCAGGATATAGCCGCCACCACCGGCCAGCATATCATCCGCAAATAATTTAGTGAGTTGCATCAGCGTCACGATGTCCAGCATCAGCATCTGCTGTTCACGCTGCCATGGGATCTGCATGTGTTCGCCGAACGCACCGAAGCCGGCGTTGTTGATCAGGATATCGACTTTCAAACCAGCCGTTTTGATCTTGTCATGCAATATCCGGGCGGCATCGGTGATGCCGAGATCGGCCGGCATGATCCGTACATCCACATGATGCTGCCGCAAGATCTCGTCACGTACTGCGTGCAAACGATCTTCGCGACGCGCGACCAGGATCAGGTTGCAATCCATGGCGGCGAGCTGACGCGCGAACTCGGCGCCCAGGCCACTGGAAGCCCCGGTTATGAGGGCGGTTTTAGCGGCGGGCATTCTGGCGCTCCTGGCGTGCCCGTGCTTCGTAGGCGAGGCCCATCAACAGGGTCCGCAAGGTATTCAATAACTGTTCTTCAAGATCGATGCGGAACAGTTCCATGCCGGGTTCCGCCAGCACTTCACGCAGCACCTCGGATGGTTCCGCCAGATGCTGGAAGCCGATCACCAGGGCATCGGTTTTCAACAGCAGTTCGGTCCCCTGCCCGGTTTGCAGAAACGGCAGATTCTTTTCCAGCAGAGCGCCGGTATGCAGCACGCGTTCACGCAAGCGGGTCTTGAAGCGCAACGCCGTGGCGCGATCCACATTGCGCTCCAGCACCGTGTGCAGGATCGCGACCAGGCGCAGGAACGCGGGCCGGCGAGTGATGGATGCGCTGATCAGTTGCAGCAGACCTTCGATGCTGCCGACACCTTGCTGGCCGGATAAGGCCGTGTCCAGTTCGTCGAACCAGCCATCGAGTTCCTGTTCATACAGTGCCAGGAACAGTTCTTCCTTGCTGCGAAAATACAGATACAGCGTGCCTTTCGCGACGCCGGTCTTGGCGGCGATGTCCGCCATGCTGAGCGTGTCGTAGGGGGTGGAGGCAAAGCGCTGCATGGCGAACTGCAGGATCTCGGCACGGCGTGCCTGTTTCTGCTGATCGGTCATGGCGCGATTGGCGAGCGGCATGGTGGATTTCCTTATGACTGTTGGTCATTTATAAGTGACTAACGGTCATTTGTCAACTGCCTACCCTGGCACCAGCCAACGCACGTCACTTTCCCCCTGTCCCGGCGCCAGCACCCGGGCCAGGAACGCCAGCATTTCCGCGATCGTGCGGTCAGTCTGCCAGGGCGGATTGACGATGACCATGCCCGATGCGATCAGGCTGGCAGCGGTCACGGGCCCCACCCGCAGTTCCGACACCAGCAGTCGGGCCATACCCGATTGGCGCAAGCGGCGGTGGAAGCGGGCCACCGCTGCCGCATCCTTGACCGGATACCACAGCGCATACACCCCGTCCGGCCAGCGCGCATGTGCAGCGCTACAGGTTTCCGCCAGCACGCTGAATTCATCCTCACGCTCGAATGGCGGGTCCATCAGGACCAGTCCGCGCCGTTCGGCGGGCGGCACCAGCGCCTGAATCATCTCGTAGCCATCCCGTTCATGCACCGCGACCCGCCGGTCGCGATGGAAGTGCTGCTTGAGCAATGCCGCTTCTTCCGGATGACGCTCGGCAACGATCAGCCGGTCATGATCCCGTGCCATGGCCGCCGCGATAGCCGGTGAACCGGGATAATGACGGGGCGTGGCTTCGCCCGGCTGTTCCTGATTGAATGCACTCACGATCCGACGCAGCTCGCTCAAAGGCTCGGGTATGTGGCCCGATACATGCCACAGACGACCGATGCCCGCTTCCGCTTCGCCGGTCTTCGCTGCCAGTCCGGTGCGGATATCGTAAAGGCCGGCCCCCGCATGCGTGTCGTAGTAACACCAGGGTTTGGGCTTGCGCGACAGCGCCTGCAACAGGCTCACCAGCACGCCGTGCTTCATGAGGTCGGCGAAGTTGCCCGCATGATAGGCATGTCGGTAATTCATATACACTCCGGTTTCCCGGGCGTTTCTGCCGGCCCGGAAACCAAAACCCCTGATTTTTAGAACTGCCCGAACACCGATATTCGCATAAAAAGACTTGTTATGATGTCCGCTGTTTTCGCCAGGCAGAATCCCATGATGCGCATGCTCAGGCAGATTGATCCCCTGCATTGGCTGCTGCTGGCACTCGGCTGCATCTACACGGTGGCCCTGTTCAATCACGGTCCGGTGCCTTCCATGGAACCGCGCTTCGCGGAAGCGGTGCGCGAGATGCTGGCACGCGGCGAATACCTGGTGCCGATCAAGAACGGCGTACCGTATATCGAGTATCCGCCGCTCTACTTCTGGTTGGCATTGATGGGCAAGGCCGCAGGTCTGCCGCTGATGGCGGCGATCCGCCTGCCCGGCTATCTCGGCCTGCTGCTCTGGACCTGGTGGCTGGCACGTCTGCAGCGTGAGCTGTTCCCCGACTGGCCGCGCTTATTGTTCCCACTGACCGCCGTAGCCCTGCCGGCGGTGTTGTACAACTTCTTCACCGCACAGTCCGACAGTCTGCTGATGCTCGGCGTGCTGATCGCGTTCACCGGCTTCGCACGTTTTCGCATTGACCGGTTGTCGAAACGCTTCCCCTGGGAACTCTGGCTTGGCGTGCTGCTCGCGACCGCAGCCAAGGGACCGGTGGGCATGGCCATCACGCTGCCGCCGATGGCGATCGAGATCGGCATCGCGGCGTTCCTCACCGCGCAGCCGGTGATGAGCGACGGCAAGACCCTGCGTGAACGTCTGCTGTGGATCGTGCAGGAAGGCTGGCGGATGGCGCCGATCCGCGGCGTACTACTGACACTGCTGGGCATCGTGCCGTGGTACCTCGCCGCGGGGTTTGCGGTGAGCTGGGAATTCGTGCGCGCCGTGCTCGTGTACCAGAACTTCACCCGCTTCATCTCCGGTTTCGATCATCTGCAACCCTGGTGGCTGTACGGTCAGACCATCTGGGGCGATCTGCTGCCGTTGTCCCTGCTGCTGCCGTTCGCGTTGTACTTCGGTTTCCGGCTACGTTTCCTGAGTGCATTCCGCTGGCGCATGCCGCTGATCTGGGCGCTGTTCACGATCCTGTTCTTCACCCTCTCGGCCTCCAAACAGAGCAAATACATCCTGCCGGCCGCACCAGCCATCGCATTGCTGGCGCTGGCGGTCATCGATCCGCTATTCATCAATGAGAATCTGCATCGTCTGGTACGGCGTCTGCTCACCGGTTTCGCCTGTGCGGTCCTGCTCCTGTTCGCAGCCGCTGTCTTCATCTGGTTGCCGTTACACAAGCAGAATATCGGCGGCGTGGCAGGGTTTGCACAGCTGCGCACTACGGTCGCGAACGCGCCGGGACGCATCATCAGTTTCCAGTGGCCGCGCTCCATGACCCTGTTCGAGCTGGGTTCACCGATGCAGTATGTACGTTCCAGCCGGGTGTTGTATCAGCAGATACATGACGGCGAGATCAAGCCCGGTGACTACGTGCTGGTGGATGTGAAATACCTGCCGGCTGGCGGTGAAGCCGACGACATGAAACTGCTTCCGGCGCCGGGTGCGCCCTGGTTCGAGAAGATACTGGAAGTAAAAGCTGAAGATCCGATGGTGCTGTACCGGGTCTTGCCCAGCGCGGCGCAGCAAACCCTGCCGCAGACGCCGCAACCTGCACCAAGCGAATGGTGGGAGCAGTTCGATACCGATTAGAACTGGCCAAAAATAAATACTCGAAAATCTAAATACATTGCACACGAATTAGCAGTACTGTGGAGCATATGTTATGGCAGGTAGTATTTATACCTCAAACTATTTGGCAAATATTTCAACTGACAAATTATTAAAAGAAATCGAATATCATAGATTCAGACTATTCGGCAAAGGACCTCGTCAGTGGCACGACAATCTAGATGTCAAAATTGCGAACGGACTAGCGATATTGGGAATAGGATCGGTGCTTGTGGCAATACAACACGCTATGATAATTATTCAGGTAGCTATTATCGCTGGAATACTTGGTGGACTATATTCATTTTATTCGTTTTCCACTGAAAAAGACTTAATGAGAGACTACGAATTACTTGTAAATGAACTCAAAAAAAGAAATGAGATTAAGTGATCTCTTTACTAAGCTCCGAATGCATTGCACTCATTATCAGACTATCTTTGATAACTTTGAATGTCGCTGAACACTGGAGCGAGAAGGGAAGCCCAACATCTTGTTCTGCGTTACCCCGTTGATAACGCCGAGTCGCGTAGCGACGGAGGGAATTGCCGCGTGCGCGGCACGCGGGCGAAGCCAGGGATGGCGAGCCAGCCCGACCGGGGCAAGGATGCCCCGTGAGGGCTACCCCGAGTAAGCGAGCAGCGAGGGAACACGCCTGAAATCGAATCGTCCCCGGTTCGATTTCAGGCACGTGCGTTATCTCCGGGGCGAGTTCCTTTGGGTCCTTTCCTTGCTCGTTCAAGGAAAGGACCCCGGCTACCGGTCCGGGAACCGGTTTCAAAAAGGAGCGGCCAAAGGCCGCGCGTTATCAAAACCTGGATTCCGGCTTTCGCCGGAATGACGGGAATTGCACTAGAAGCTTTTAGATTTTTTGATTGCTCTGAAGCGACCGCTTCAACAAACTTCCCACCGGCGTATTAATCAATATCACTCCGGTCAATAACACCACCATCCCCGCCATCTGGGCATGATTCAAAGTCTCGTTCAAACCGACCCAACCGAGCACTACGGCGATCACCGGATTCACATAGGCGATGGTGCTGAGTTTGTCCGGCGTAGTCTGTTTCAACAGCCATACATAGGTGCTGAACGCGAGACAGGAGCCGAATGCGGCGAGATATAACAACGCACCGATGCCACGCACCGTCCACTGCCAGTCTGCCCCTTCACCGGTCAACAATCCCACCACGACCAACACCACACCGCCGAACAGCATCTGCATCGCGGCAAACACCAACGGCGGTGTCTTGATCTCTACTGAGCGTCCATACATGGCGCCGGCTGCCCAGCATACTGTCGCGATGAGGATGGTGAACTGGGCGCCGAGGTGTTCAAAACTGAACCCGTGTCCAGGCACGAACATCAGGATCGCGCCCATGAAACCCAGCACCAGTCCGGCTCTGGCGCGCAGGCTCAAGGCATGTCCGCGCCGGCCGAAGGTTCCGAACCAGGCGATCCACAAAGCCGAACTCGCCGAGATCAGCGCTGCCTGATTCGAGGCGACCCAGTTCTCCGCCCAGGTCGTGAAGCCGTTGGCACACACCATCATCAGCGTGCCCATCACCATGGCCGGCTTCCAGTCCACCGACCGCCAAGGCAGGGGGTTGCCACGCAAACTGGTCCATGCGAGCAACACGATGCCGGACAACGTAAACCGAAAGCCCGCCAGCAACGCAGCCGGCAGATCCTTGACGCCGATACGGATAGCGAAATACGTGGAACCCCAGACGATATACACCACCGCGAACGCCGCTATGAGCCGCAGACGCTGGCGCGCATCCGTTGTCATGACATGGTCCTTGAATCGAGACACCTCGGGGCAGATGCGCTATCGTACACGCCCAACCGCCCGGTGCACGCTGGCGGAACCGGCCCATCCGCCGATGGGAACAACGTATTGCCGTCATTGGGAGAGTCCCGCGTGAAAACACCAAGCCCCAGCAATGCTGCGCCGTTCAGTGAATTTACCGTCCGTGGTCTGATCATCGGTATCATCATTACGGTCATCTTTACCGCCGCAAATGTGTATTTCGGCCTCAAGGCAGGACTGACGTTCTCCACCTCGATCCCCGCTGCAGTGATCTCGATGGCGATCCTGCGCGGCTTCACCGGCGCGACGATCCAGGAAAACAACATCGTGCAGACCGTCGCCTCGGCGGCCGGGACCCTTTCCTCGATCATCTTCGTGTTGCCGGGCCTGATCATCGTCGGCTGGTGGAACGGGTTTCCATTCTGGATGTCATTCGGCATCTGTGCCGCGGGTGGCATCCTCGGCGTGATGTACACCATCCCGTTGCGGCGTGCGCTGGTCACCAATTCCGATCTTCCCTACCCGGAAGGCGTGGCCTGCGCCGAAGTACTCAAGGTCGGCTCGAATCCGGCCTCGGAAGAAGCAGCCGATTCGGTCGAAGCGGGCGGCTCCGGTTTGAAAGCGGTGCTGGTCGGATCGATCGTGTCCGCCGTGTTTTACATCGTGGTGCAGACCAAACTGTTCGCCAGCGATGTCGCACAGTATTTCCATCTCGGTGCCGACAAGAACGGCGCCACCGGATTTGATTTCAGTCTGTCGTTCGCCTTGTTTGCGATCGGACATCTGGTCGGACTCTGGGTCGGCGTCGCGATGCTGGTCGGTGCGCTGATCGGCTGGGGCTGGGCGGTACCGCATTTCACCTTGTTGCATCCGCTGGCAGGTTCGGCATCCGATATCGCACAAGGTGCCTGGAGTCACTACGTGCGCTTTGTCGGCGCAGGTACTATCGGCGTCGCGGCAATCTGGACCCTGGGTACCCTGGTCAAACCGGTGATCGGCGGACTGGCCGGCGCGATGGCCGCGTCACGCGTGCGCAAGGCGGGCCAGGCAGATACCCTGCCGCGTACCGAACACGACATTCCGATCGGCATGGTCGGTATCGTCTCGCTGCTCTGTCTGATCCCGGTCGCCTGGTTGCTGTGGCATTTCAGTGTCGTCAGTGGCCTGGGTTCACACGCCTTGCTGCTGACCCTCGGCGGCGTGGTGTTCGTGGTGATCATGGGCTTTCTGGTCTCCACGGTCTGCGGTTACATGGCGGGCCTGATAGGTTCGTCCAACAGCCCATTGTCCGGTATCGGTATCCTGGTGGTGGTGGTCGCGGCACTGTTGCTGGTATTGCTGGTGAAAGCGCTGATGCCCGCAGATTCGGGCAAGGCGCTGGTCGCCTTCGCGTTGTTTATCACTTCGATCGTGTTCGCGGTCGCCTCGATTGCCAACAACAACCTCCAGGATCTCAAGACCGGTCAACTGGTGGATGCGACACCGTCGAAACAGCAATGGGCGCTGGTGATCGGCGTGATCGCAGGTGCCCTCATCATCCCGCCGGTGCTGGACCTGCTCAATCATGCGTATGGCTTCCTCGGCGCACCCGGTGTCGATCCGGCGCGCGCGCTGCCGGCACCACAGGCCGGCTTGATCTCGGCACTGGCACAAGGCGTGATCCAGAACAACATCGACTGGTCCCTGATCATCCTGGGTGGCGTGATCGGAGTAGTCAGTATCGTGGTGGATGCGCTCCTCGGCCGTACCCTGAAATCGGTACACCTGCCGCCGCTCGCCGTCGGTCTCGGTATCTACCTGCCAACTTCGACCACGTTGATGGTAGTGGTGGGCGCGATCGTCGGCTGGTGGTTCAACAAGCGCGCGGACCGCACTCCGAAACCGGATGCGGCCAAACAACTCGGCGTGCTGCTGGCTTCCGGCCTGATCGTGGGTGAGAGCCTGCTCGGTGTGGTGATCGCCGCGGTGGTCGCGTTCTCCGGCAACAACTCGCCACTCGCGCTGGTCGGATCGGGTTTCGAGACGGCCTCGATCTGGATCGGCGGCATCGCGTTCGTGGCCGTGACCTTTGTGCTGTATCGTTGGATAGAAAGACTCGGACAGGGATCAGCGACGAACCCCTGAATACGTGCTGCCTGAACCGAAAAGCGGCGTACCCTGGTACGCCGCTTTTCATTTCCGCTGCTATAAAACCAGTAACTATTCGATATCGCCAATCAAGTATTTACGGATCGGGCGTGCGAAGATCGCGAACAGGATTCCCAGTCCCAGTGTCAGATACACCACCTGCATGAACAGGCTCGGCATCTCATGCACATCCTTGGGATCGAATCGACCCGCGGCCAACCCCGCCAGCACATTGCCCAACGCATCCGCCATGAACCAGGTGCCCATCATCTGGCTGAGATAGCGCGCTGGCGCCAGCTTGGTGACCGAACTCAAACCTACCGGACTCAGACACAGCTCACCGAAGGTCTGGAACAGATAGCACATCACCAGCCAGGTCGGCAGCGCCTTGTTGCCGTGCACCACTATCTCCGCTGCACTCGCCATGATCAGGAAACTGATGGCAAGGAAGATCAGGCCGAGTGCAAACTTGGCCGGGACCGATGGATTCAGATGTCGGCGTGCCAGATTCACCCAGAAAGCGCCGAAGATCGGCGACAGTATGATCACGAACAGTGGTTCCACAGATTGGAACCAGCCGGCTGGGATCACGAAATGTCCGACTACACGATTGGTATAAGTCTCGGCGAAGATATTCAGCGAGGAACCGGCTTGTTCAAAACCACTCCAGAATGCGGCGGCAGCGATGAACAACAGGAAGATCACGATGACGCGCTTTTTTTCCAGCGTGGACAATTTGCCGAATATCAATATCGCAGCGAAGAACAGGATCGCCGCCACCAGGATGATGACGCCCATGCTCTGTGCCAGCGCCACCATCTGGAAATGCAGCACACCGAAATTCAGTAACAAGCCCAACACCACCAACAGTGCAAGCCCGAGTCCGACAAACTGCCAGCCACGACGCTGGATGCGTGCGACGCGCACAGGATCGTCGTCCGGATGCGGTTCGCGCCCGTGTTCACCAAGGAAGTGCCGGGTCAGCCGATACTGCACCAGGCCCAGGGTCATGCCCACGGCCGCGACCAAAAATCCGTAATGCCAGTTGTAACGTTCGCCGATGAGAGCGGCGATCAGCGGTCCGAACAGCGCACCCAGATTGATGCCGGAATAGAAGATCGAGAAACCGGCATCGCGACGCGCACCCCCTTCCGGATACAACTGACCGACGATGGCGCTGACATTGGGTTTGAGCAATCCCGTGCCAAGCGCGACTACCGTCAGACCGACATAGGTCAGAGCGACGGAACCGGGAATCGCGAGCATGTAGTTGCCGAGTGCGATCAGGATACCGCCGTGCCAGACCGCGCGCTGCTGTCCCAGCAGACGATCTGCGATCCAGCCGCCGGCCAGCGTCATCAGATACACGCAACCGGTATAAACGCCATAGATCGCGGTAGCGTCCGCAACATCCATCCCGAGACCGCCACGGCCTTTGGTAACGGCATCCACCAGGAACAACACCAGCAACGTGCGGGTGCCGTAATAACTGGCGCGTTCCCACATCTCGGTGAAGAACAGGGTATAGAGTCCGACCGGATGGCCGAACAGTGTGCGTTGTGCGGCAGGCTCGCTGGCAACCATGTTCACTCCGGACTTCGAAGATCATTGGCGCCAGAGCATCCCCGGTTTTTATGGATGAGTCAATCGCACACTACGTGTGTGTACCTTGTCCGGTACTCAATCGTCGGTCGAGTGTTCCCGCTCTGCGTGTTGTGCATCCACTTGGCGGGATCCCGGCACCAGGATCCGCGCCAGGATCATGCCCAGTTCATACAGCAGATAGATCGGTACCGACAACAGCGTCATCGAGACCACATCCGGCGGCGACAGGATCATGCCAACGATGAACGCGGCTACCAGCGCATACGGACGCACCTTGCTCAATTTTCCCGGCGTGGTGAAGCCGGCCCATACCGCGAGCACGATGGCGACCGGCACTTCGAAGGCGAGCCCGAAGGCGAAGAAGATGGTGAGGATGAAATCCAGATAGGCGTTGATATCGGTCATCACCTTGACGCCGACCGGCGCAGTCGAAGTCAGGAACGCGAACGCCACCGGAAACAACACGTAATAGGCAAACGCTACACCCCCATAGAACAGCACCACGCTCGATATCAATAACGGGAAGAACATGCGCCGCTCGCTTTTGTACAGTGCCGGCGAGACGAAGCGCCACAGGTGCCACAGGAATACCGGCATGGACAGGAACAGTGCAAGGATCAATGCCAGTTTCATCGGCGTCATGAACGGCGACACCACGCCGGTCGCGATCATGCTGGAACCGGCCGGCATGCGCCGGATCATCGGCAAGGCCACAAACTCGAAGACTTTATTCTGGAAAGGAAACAGGATGAAGAACATCACCAGCAGGGTCGCCACCCATTGCAACAGGCGGCGACGCAGTTCCAGCAGATGTGAGATCAGTGATTTGCCGAACAGCGGTTCGGCTGCATTTTCATCCGGCGGTGTCGTCACGTTTCACCGGTGGTTGTGTCGGGCTCTGTGACTGATCTTTATCGGTCGTGCTTGTCGTCTCATCCAGCGCGGCATCGATCTCGCGCCTGGTATCGGCTGCGGCCTTGCGCATCTCGTCGGCCGCAAGTTCGCGCTCCAGCTGTTCAGTCATGTTACGTACTACAGCGCGGGCACGCCCGATCCACAAACCCATGGTGCGCGCCAGCCCCGGCAGGCGTTCAGGGCCAAACACCACCAGCGCCAACACGAAGATCAGCGCCAGTTCCCAGAAACTGCCTTCCAGCATCGGGGTCGCGTCAGTGCGGGGTATCGGAGTCGGACTTCCCGCCCGCATCCTTGTCGGTAGCGGAAGTCTCGTTCTCGCCTTCGTGCATGGCTTTCCTGAAGCTGCGCACCGCCTTGCCGATGTCTTCGCCGATACGCGGGATCTTGGCGGTACCGAATACCAGTACCACGATGACGAGGATCAGCAGAATCTTGCCAATACTGAGTTCCATGCAATGCTCCAGCGGTTCCGTAGCGCTGACCCGGAAGCCGCAATGCCGGTTAAAGTGCGATCCAGCGGACCTGATGAGCAGCTATTTTAACCCCGCATCACGGGAAAAACCGGCGTGCTGTCAGGATTCAGACAGCGAATCGGCCAGTTTCTGGGCCTTGTCGAAATCCAGTTTGCCGGCATACAACGCCCGGCCGAGCATCGCACCGCCCAGCGCACCACCACCGTCACTGCACAGGCGTTTGATCTGGTCCAGCGATGCAAGTCCGTCGGCGACGATTACCGGGATCGCGACTGCGTGGGCCAGCGTCACGGCCGCATCGGGATCGGCATGTACCGCGTTCGCATCCTTCATCGAATTGCAGACCACGGCCGCTACGCCTTCACGATGGAAATGTTCAGCCACGCCCACCACGTCGTGGTTGGCGTGCTTGGACCAGCCTTCTGCCGCCAGTCTGCCATCCCGGATATCCAGACTCACCATGATATGACCGGGATATTCCATGCACAGATCGTTGACCAGGTGCGGGGCGCTCACCGCACGGGTCCCCAGCACCAGAAATTCTGCGCCGGCATTGAAATAGGCTTCCGCGTTTTCTTCGCTGCGGATACCTGCCGCCACCTGTACCGGGACTCCATCACAGGCTGCGACGATGTCGGCTACACTCGCCGCATTCACCGGTTTGCCGCCGGCGTCGCTATCCAGATCCACCAGATGCAGGCGCCGCGCACCGGCTGCCAACCAATGCCGCGCTACCCGCACCGGATCATCGCCAGCGGTCTTCATGCCGGACAGAGGTTGGGCGCATTTACCCTGTTTGAGTTCGATGATCGGGATCAGCAACATGCAAGCATTCCTTGAGTATGTCGCTTCAGCACCGGGAACGAAGGTGCAATCCGATGGCAGTACATGAGAGTTATCCGGATGGATGCGAGTCGGGCGGTTATCGAGGTGTCTCTGCTATGTTTTATGTTTCGGCTACGCACCATCGGCGAGCCTGTCAATAGCATAGGTCAAATACCACGGAACTCAAGCCGTGGCCGGCTTCAGTCAGCCTCGCCGCCCACCTGTAACCAGAAAGTGACCGGGCCATCGTTGACCAGTTCCACCTGCATGTCGGCACCGAAGCTGCCGCAGGCAACCGCCGGACAAGCCGCCCGGGCCATAGCGCATAGCGCCTCGAACAATTCCCGACCCAGCTCCGGTGGGGCGGCCGAGGCGAAGCCTGGACGGTTGCCCTTGTGGGTATCGGCCGCCAGGGTAAATTGCGGCACCAGTAACA
>DASSKW010000125.1:0-23812 GCA_035690065.1 Gammaproteobacteria bacterium | reverse complement strand
GCGCATTCTTTCTGCAGAAAGCCGATGACCGGTTCTGGCCGGATTTCATGTGCAAGCTGTCGGATGGAAAGATTCTCGCAATCGAGTACAAGGGCGCGGACCGATACAGTACCAGTGAGGCAAAAGAAGATCGTCTGATCGGCGAACTGTGGGCGCGCGAGAGCAAAGGCCAGGTACGCTTCGTGATGGCGACGAACCGGCAATGGGAAACGATTGACGAGAAGCTGAAATAGCTGTGGATCGCACCGAACGTTTCTACAGGATCGAGCGCCTGTTGCGCGAGCACCGGCTGGTGCCGCTGGAATGGTTTCTGCGCGAACTTGAAATCTCGCGCGCTACTTTCAAGCGCGATCTTGAATACCTGCGCGAGCGCATGAATGTGCCGATCGAATTCGATCGGGAGGCTAGCGGTTATCGTTTCGGTGAGGTTGCCGGAGGCAAAGCGGCGTTCAGTTTGCCGGGCGTCTGGTTCAATGCGGAAGAATGCCAGGCACTGCTGAGCCTGTGGCGGCTGGTGCATGAGCTGGAGCCGCGCCTGCTCGGACCGCAAGCCGAACCGTTATTGGCGCGTCTGAAACTGCTGCTGGGTCGCAATGCGCCAGTGGACGAAGTGCTGAGCCGTATCCGCCTGTTGCCGCAGGCGCGGCGGCGTCACCGGCTGGATACCTTCGAGCGTTGTGCGGCGGCGTTATTGGCGCGCCGGCGTCTGTGGTTGCGTTATTACGTGCGTGCACGCGACGAGATGACGGAGCGCGAAGTCTCGCCGCAACGGCTGGTGTATTACCGCGACAACTGGTACCTGGATGCGTGGTGTCACAAGGTGCGCGGGCTGCGCAGTTTTTCGCTGGACGCAGTGCGTATGGTACGGCAGCTTGAGGGCGCGGCGCGCGAAGTGCCGGCGAAGAGGCTGGATGCGGAACTCGGCGCGGGATACGGCATCTTTGCCGGACCGGCGCGGCACAGGGCAAAACTGCGCTTCACGCCGGAGCGGGCGCGCTGGGTGGAGCGCGAGGAATGGCATCCGGCGCAGCAGGGGCGTTACGACAAGGACAGCAGCTATATATTGGAAGTGCCGTATGCGGATGATCGCGAACTGGTGATGGACATTCTCAAGTTCGGCCCGGATGTGACGGTACTGGCGCCGCCGGCATTGCGCGACAAGGTGCGTGCGCTGCACAGGGCGTCTCTCTTGTAGGAGCGGCCTCCGGCCGCGAAGTTTCTTCAGAGTACACCGGCATAACAAGACCAGAATTCCGTCGCAGGCTCATCTCCTGAGCCTGTGCACGAGTAGGCTGGCGCCAACCGTCAACATCCTCCCGTGTCAATGACGGTGGTGTTTGCCTGGCAGGGACGCCGGGCGCTTACCTGGAGCGCATCGTGACCGAAGACGAGAATGACGAGGAGAAACGAAACCGCATTGCCTCATGGTCTGATCGCATGCTGGCGCAATTACTCGGCCGGCGTGTGATAGGGGTCGCGATCAAGCGCATAACAACTGACAATCCGGATCTGCAGGGGCCGGGTTTGCTGTTGTTGACGCTGGATAACGGCAGAGTGCTCATTTTCAAAAATGGCGATGCCTGCTTGTTCACGACTGGCGGACTGGACTCGGGTGGCTGGTCCGCGGCGCTGAACTATCTCAAGGGTCATGTGAAGCTGGCACATTTCGCACGGCTGGAAGCCGGCGGTGCCGAAAACGGCGAAGCGAAAGTGGTTCGCGACAGCACGCAGTACTGAAACGATATGAAAACAGGCGTGAAGGATATTCTGGGAAAGCGTGTGACCGGGGCGATGCTGAAACATTGCCGGGTGGGAGATCACAGTCCGTCCAGTATGTTGATCCTGATGTTTGACGATGAACTGACTTATGAATTCTTTTCCCAGGCGGGGCAGATCAAACCCTGGTTGATCGAATTGGACGCTTCGATTCTGAAAGCCGGAGAACAGAACCAACCCAGTAATGCCCGAGAATTCCTTTGTCACTGGGGCGAAGCGCAATTCAACAATGAATTGCTGGCATGGCTCGACGACGACGGCAAGTGTCAGGTCGAACTTTCCAGTCGTTGAGTGCGGAATATCCGCGGCGCGAGTGGTTGGGGACTGTCAGTGCTTGAAGCAGGCGGCTGAATCTGGGATAGTGCACAGCGTCCGTCAAGGGCGGATTTCTGTCATTTCCCGGGGGATTATTCATGTTTCGCAAGCTTTCGGTCTTGTTGCTGGCTCTGATGCCGGTTTTTTTCGTCTCTTTCACGGCCGGTGCGGCGGACAAGCCCGAGGTGCTGCGCGCCACGCTCAAGAACGGCCTCAAGGTCGTGATCGTGAAGAACACGCTGGCGCCGGTGGTGACCACCGAGATGAATTATCTGGTGGGCTCCAATGAGACGCCGACCGGCTTTCCTGGTACTGCGCATGCGCTGGAGCATACGATGTTCCGCGGCAGTCCGGGATTGAGTTCGGATCAGTTGATGAATATCACATCTGCGATGGGGGGTTATGCCAACGCCGATACCCAGCAGACCATCACGCAGTATTACTTCACCGTGCCGGCTGAAGACATTGAGGTGGCGTTGCATATCGCATCGATCCGGATGCGCGGCATAGATGCGACCCAGCAGGATTGGGAGAAGGAACGTGGTGCCATCGAGCAGGAAGTGGCGCGCGATCTGTCCAGCCCGACCTATCTGTTCTACAAGCAGTTGCTGGCCGCCATGTTCAAGGGCACGCCGTATGCGCACGATGCACTGGGTACGCGGCCTTCGTTCGACAAGACCACGGCTAGGGATCTGAAGAAATTCTATGACACATGGTACGCGCCGAATAACGCGATCCTGGTGATCGTCGGCGACGTGGACCCGAAACAGACATTGGCACAGGTAGATAAACTGTTTGCGGACATCCCCGCCAAGCAGTTGCCGAAGCGCACCCCGATCAGACTCGGCAAGGTGAGAGCACAGACCCTGAAGTTGCCGACGGACCTTCCTTATGGCCTGACCCTGACCTCTTTCCGGATGCCGGGATACAAGAGCCCGGATTATGCGGCCGGAGTGATCCTTTCCGATGTGCTGGCGAGCCAGCGTGGCAATCTGTATGCGCTGGTGCCGGAAGGCAAGGCGCTGTATGCCGGATTCCAGGGTAACGCGATGCCCGATGCCGGGCTCGGTTTCGCGATCGGCGTGTTTCCAAAAGGCGGCGACTCAACAGCGCTGACCAAAGAGATCCAGGCGCGTCTGCAACAGACAGTGAAGCAGGGCGTATCGGCTGATCTGGTGGCGGCGGCGAAGAAGAGCGAGATCGCCTCGTTCGAGTTCGAGAAGAACTCCGTGTCGGGATTGGCGAATGCATGGTCCAATGCGCTGACCCTGCAGGGCCGGCAGGCGCCGGAAGATCTGGTCGCCGCACTCGACAAGGTCACGGTCGCCGATGTGAACCGGGTCGCGAAAGAATATCTGAATCAGGATCATGCCATCACGGCGATCCTGACCCCGGAATCGTCGGGCAAGCCGGTCGCAGGCAAGGGCTTTGGTGGTGCCGAATCGTTCGGTACCGGCACCAGCAAACCGGTCCCGCTGCCGGAATGGGCCAAGTCTGCGCTATCGCGTCTGAGCGTGCCGAAGGCTGCGGCCGCACCGGTGGTGAGCGTGTTGTCGAATGGCATCAAACTGATCGTGCGTTCCGAGAACGTGAGTAATACTGTGAGTGTGTTTGGCGGTATCCGCAGTCAACCGGACATGCAGCAACCCAAGGGCCAGGAAGGTGTGGCGGGCGTGCTGGATGGGTTGTTTGAATACGGCAGTCCGGACCTGGATCGCGTCCAATTGGTAACGGCACTGGACGACATCGCTGCGAGCGCGGATTTCGGTACCTCCTTCTCACTCAAGACACCAGCAGCGCAGTTCACACGCGGCTTGCAGCTATTGGCTGATGTGGAACTGCATCCGGCCCTGCCAGCGCAGGCGTTCAAAGTGGTACAGATGCAGACCGCGCGTGCTCAGGCCGGCCAGTTGCAGAGCCCTGGGTATCTGTTCAGCCGTGCGTTCGACAAGGCCCTGCTGCCAGCGAATGATCCGGCGCTGCGCGAAGCGACGCCTGAAAGCATCATGAAGCTCAAACTTGCTGATGTGCAGCAGTATTATCAGCAGGTATTCCGTCCGGATATGACCACCATCGTCGTGATCGGCAAGATCACTCCCGATGAAGCGAAAGCGGCGGTAGAAAAATATTTTGGTAGCTGGAAAGCGGAAGGTCCGAGACCGGATGTCGATCTGCCATCGGTCCCCGATAACAAAGCAGCAAAAGCTGTGGTGCCGGACAAGAGCCGGGTTCAGGATAACGTGGGCCTGTCCGAGATGGTCGGCGTGAATCTGCACAGCGAGGACCGCTTCGCGCTCAGACTCGGCAATGAGGTGCTGAGCGGTGGTTTGTTTGCCAATCGTCTGTATCAGGATCTGCGCGTGAAGAGCGGGCTGGTCTATAACGTGAGTTCGAGTTTCGAGCTTACGCGTACCCGCGGCCAGTTCACGGTCCGTTATGGTAGCGATCCGGACAAGGTCAGCCGTGCCAGTACGCTGGTGATCAAGAACCTCGAAGCCATGCAAACCGCACCGGTGACCGAGGATGAGCTGAATCGTGCCAAGGCCTTGCTGTTGCGGCAGATCCCGCTCAATGAATCCAGCATCGGCAGTATCGGCAACAGCCTGCTGTATTACGCGACCAATGGCTTGCCGCTGGATGAGCCTCAGGTGGCGGCGAAGCATTACCTGGCGTTGAGCGCCAAGGACGTGCAGGCGGCCTACCAGCACTGGCTGCGTCCGGCGGACCTGGTACAGGTGGTGCAGGGCCCGGCCCCGCAATAAGTCCCGGTCATTGCGGGCATCGCGAAGCAATCTCGCAATGCGCAATCTTCGAGGCCGGCCCCGACAGGGCCGGCCTTTTCTTTGGCTGTTACCAGATTCTCTACAGGGCATTGATGTCATCTCGCGGGTGAAGACGTGAAGCGGTACCCGGAAACGAGAGAATTGGTGCAAAAGTTCCGTAAAACATTGACACGTCCGGCAAGCAGGGCTAGCATCCGCGCCGGTCTCGCAACCGGAGGACGCCCAGTGGGCAGTTGCAGTTGTAGTCATAAACGTCTATCAGGAACCGGTCTGGCCGGTTTCGCGTCCCCCGTCTGACCTTTTCCAGCGCGCGGGATGTGTGCCGCCAGGCATGAAGCAGGCAACCGCGCGGTCAAACACCTAATCTCGACGAGAATCTGTTCGATCCGCATCGCTGACGATGTTCCTGATCTCACTCGGATCAAGATCAAGGTACAGCCGTGGAATTGAACGTATTCGGTAATCTGCTGCGGGTAAGCGGACTTGGCCGCACGGGGCGCTCGAGCGGCGAGCGTGCCAGCGGTCGCGCGGCCGCGCGCCTGATGGAAGTCAGCCGCATGGGCGCCGAAGAGGCGCTCGGCCAGTTCGATACCAGCATCCAGGGCCTGCTCGAATCCGAAGCCGAGGTGAGACTGGAAGCGCATGGCCCGAATACGGTGGCCAGCGAACACAAGAAGGGTTTCCTGCGGCAACTGCTGCTGCGGCTCGCCAATCCACTCAATCTCCTGCTGCTGATCCTGTCAGGGATGTCGCTGTTCATCGGCGATCTGGATGCGGCCCTCATCATCTTCAGCATGGTGGTGTTGTCCGTCGGGCTCTCCTGGTTCCAGGAATCGCGTTCCAATAATGCAGCCGAGAAGCTGAACGAGATGGTCGAGACTACCATCGAAGTGCTGCGGCGCGAGGAACTGGAACCTGCCGACGAAGATCCGGCTGGCGAAGATGACCCGGAACAGGAGACCCGCCCGCAGACCCGGCCAGTGCGCAAACTGGTGCCGTTGGATGAGTTGGTGCCCGGCGATCTGGTGCAGTTGTCTGCCGGTGACATGATTCCGGCCGATGTGCGGCTGCTATCGGCCAAGGATCTGTTCATCAATCAGGCCGCGCTCACCGGTGAATCCATGCCGGTGGAAAAAGCAGCGGCAATGTGGGAGCAGGACGGCAATAATCCACTCGAAGTCGGCAACCTGTGTTTCATGGGCACCGATGTCGTCAGCGGTACGGCCATCGCGCTGGTCGTGATGACTGGCAAGGAGACCTATTTCGGTTCTCTGGCGCATACCCTTGGCAAAGATCGGGTACAGACCAGTTTCGATCGCGGCATCAATCGTTTTACCTGGCTGATGATTCGCTTCATGCTGGTGATGGCGCCGTTGGTATTTCTCATCAACGGTTTCACCAAGGGCGACTGGCTGGAATCATTCCTGTTCGCCTTGTCGGTAGCGGTGGGTTTGACGCCGGAGATGTTGCCGGTGATCGTCACCACCAACCTCGCCAAGGGCGCGCTTGCGATGTCGCGCAAGAAAGTGATCGTCAAGCGGCTCAATTCGATCCAGAATTTCGGCGCCATGGATGTGCTGTGCACCGACAAGACCGGCACACTGACCCAGGACAAGGTATTCCTGGAAAAGCATGTGGATATCCTCGGTAACGATAATGACCGGGTACTGGAACTGGCGTACCTGAACAGTTATTACCAGTCCGGGCTGCGTAACCTGCTGGATGTGGCGGTACTGGAAAAAGTTGAAGTCCATGCCGAACTGAACCCGGACGAGGATTACCGCAAGGTTGACGAGATACCGTTCGATTTCCAGCGCCGCCGTATGTCGGTAGTAGTGGAAGAAGAACACGAACGTCATCTGTTGATCTGCAAGGGCGCGGTCGAGGAAATTTTCAGTATCTGCTCGCACAGCGAGATTGACGATCGGCGCCAGCCCCTGACGATGGACGATTATGATCACCTGCGCGAAGTAACCCGGACCCTGAACGATGATGGCTTCCGTGTGATCGCGGTTGCCTACAAGGAGATGGACGATCCACGTCGCTTCTACTCACGCGCCGATGAATCCGATCTGATCCTGGTCGGGTATATCGCGTTCCTGGATCCTCCCAAGGAAAGTACCGCGCAGGCGATCGCCATGCTGCATCAGCACGGGGTACGTGTGAAAGTCCTGACCGGTGACAACGATGCGGTGACGCGCAAGATCTGTTCGCAGGTCGGTATGGAAGTGGATCGTATCGTGCTGGGCAGCGAACTGGAGCGAATGAACGATGCCAGCCTGGCGCTGGCGGTCGAAGAAGTGGATGTGTTCGCGAAACTCTCACCCGAGCAGAAGGCGCGGGTGATCGGTGCGCTGCGCGAGCACGGGCATGTGGTGGGATTTCTGGGTGATGGGATCAACGATGGTCCGGCGCTGAAGGCGGCCGATGTCGGCATCTCGGTGGATACCGCGGTGGATATCGCCAAGGAATCTGCCGACATCATCCTGCTGGAAAAGAGCCTGATGGTACTGGAAGAGGGGATCATCGAAGGTCGCAAGGTATTCGGTAATATCATCAAGTATGTGAAGATGGGTGCCAGTTCCAACTTCGGTAACATGTTCAGTGTGCTCGGCGCCAGTATGTTCCTGCCATTCCTGCCGATGGCGCCGATCCAGATCCTGGTCAACAACCTGCTGTACGATTTTTCGCAGACCGCGATCCCGACCGACAACGTGGATCCGGAATACGTGCAGTCACCGCGGCAATGGGATATCCGCAATATCGGACGTTTCATGCTCACGGTTGGGCCGCTCAGCTCCATATTCGATTATGTGACGTTTGCAGTGCTGATCCTGTTCTTCAACGGTTGGCATGAACCGGCCACGTTCCAGACCGGCTGGTTTCTGGAATCGCTGCTGTCCCAGACCCTGATCGTGCATGTGATCCGCACCGGGCGGATCCCGTTCGTGCAGAGCTGGCCGAGCTGGCCGTTGCTGGCGACCACGCTCATCATCTGCGCCATCGGCGTGTGGCTGCCATTCAGCGATCTGGCGCATGGTTTCGGACTGACACCGTTGCCGAAGTTGTACATGGCGGTATTGCCGCTCATCATCATCGGCTATATCACGCTCACGCAATGGGCCAAGCACAGACTGATACGGCGCTTCGGCCTGAACTAGAACGTGGTATGCAGTCCTACCACGATGCCGTGGGGCATGACGTTCAGAAAGAATGGCGTCTCCCGGCCGTGAGAGTAGATGCCCCAGAGTGTACCGATTGCCCAGCCTGCCAGTACGTCGGTCTGCCAGTGTCCCTGGACTTTCATGCGGGCCAGACCATCGTAGGCAGGTAACAGCTCAAGGCCCCACACCCATGGATGATCCTGGCGGTATTCCATGATGAACGGCGTGACGAAACTGGCCTGTAGCGCGACTTCGCCGCTGGGGAAACTCTGTCCACCCTTGAACCACTGATTCGGATCGTCTGTCTGCGAGGGGCGTTCGCGCCCGAATGCATGCTTCATGCCTTGTACCGTCAACATCGTGAACGCACTTGAATCCACCGAAGTCCAGAAGGTTTTGCCAAGCCGGGTATTGCCGCCCAACCACAATGCGCCACCGAGTTCAGTAAGGATCACGCCATCCTGCAACAGTAGTTGATTGTGGCGCGACCAGATACCGGAATTGTCATAGGGCAGGCGATGATCGATGCCGAGTGGTCCATTGGCCGCGAACACAATGTTGGATATTCCAATCAGCATGCCCGAGAGCAACGCCGTACATAGTAGTTTATTCATTGAACTGCTTCGCGATTGAAGCTCAGGCTGATAGCCAGCCCGGGGTGATTGTCGCCAAGCACCAGGAAGGCCGAATGTTGATCGGCCACCGCCTTGACCAAGGATAAGCCCAGACCGTTACCTGGCTGACTGCGGCTGGCATCCAGGCGCACGAACCGCTGTGTGACCTTGTCGTACATATCTGCCGGGATGCCCGGCCCTGTGTCGGTTACCGCCACCTTCACGTGCGCCACATCCTGCTTGAGCGTAAAGCTTACCCGACCGCTCGTCGGCGTGTATTTGATGGCGTTGTCGAGCAGGTTTCCGATTGCCTGGGCGATCAACTGACGATTACCTCTTATCGGGTTCGTATCCTGGATATCGATATCGAACCGGATTGATTTCTCTTCAGCAAGCACCTCATACAATTCAGCCGCATCCCTGCAGACCGATGTCATATCCACGCTGCTCCAATCCCGGCGTTGACCGGACTCGATCTGCGCGATACTGAGGATGGCATTGAGGGTTGCGACGATACTGTCGGTCTGTTCGATGGCTTTGCGCAGTGCGTCACGTTGACGCTCAGAGTCACCTTTCAATAACGCCATCTCTGCCGAACCGCGCAGGCGTGTGAGCGGGCTGCGCAGGTCATGCGCGATATTTTCGGTGACCTCACGCGTATTGCGCATGAGTACTTCGATACGCTCCAGCATCGCGTTCAGTTTGTGTGCCAGCAATGTGAATTCATCGTCGCGCTGTGCCGTTCCCGGAATGCGCTGACTCAGGTCGCCAGCCATGATGCGATCTGCCGCCCCCATGACTTGTGCAAGCCTGTGTCCTACACTGCGTCCGACCCACCAGCCGCCACCGAGTCCGGCGCCGAGGATGAGCACTGCGATGATCAGCATCAGGATCAGCATCTGATCGCGTAATTCATCGGTCTCGTTGAGCGATTGACCGACCAGCAATCGCTCGCCATCGGGTAACAGCAGGATGCGAGCTCGCAAGCGGTAGTGATGCGCGGAATCCAGCCCTGGTTCGTGACCATGCGCAGCAAGATGCAAAGTGACCCAGCCGGATTGGAAACCAGTTGCAGTCGGCCAGCCAGCAAGCGTGCCCGCCAGTGTCTCGCGATCGGCTGCGACAAGCAGATACTGACGCGGCCCCGAATCACCGGTGTCACTCTGCGCCAGACTGGCGGGAGTGCTGCGTGCAGCGATCGTCTGCTGCAAGGCCACGGCACCCTTTACCTGATACAGGCGTAACAACGCATCGGTCTCGGCGCGCAGCCCGGCATCGATCTGGGTCCTGATCTCATTCAGCGTTCCCCAATACATCAGTGCCAGACAACAGACGGTAAGCAGACAGAACGCTCCCGCATAACGCATCGAGAGCCGGAACGCGGTAGTACGCGAGAGTTTAATCTGGTTCACGCAGACAATATCCAGCACCGCGAACGGTGTGCAGCAGAGACGTCTCGAAATCGTGTTCCAGCTTGGCGCGCAGGCGACTGATATGAACATCGATGATATTGGTCTGGGGATCGAAGTGATATCCCCAAACCTGTTCCAGCAGCATGGTCCGTGTTACCACCTGACCCGCATGTTGCATCAGGTATTCCAGCAATCTGAATTCTCGTGCCTGCAGACTGATAGCGCGGCCGGCACGCGCCACCCGCCGCTGCAGGCGATCCAGTTCCAGATCACCGATGCGCAATACGGTATCGGTGGCAGGCGTATTACGCCGCCGTACGATGGCATCGAGGCGTGCCAGTAATTCAGCAAAGGCGAACGGTTTGGCAAGGTAGTCATCGGCCCCGGTCTGCAGTCCGGCAACGCGGTCATTCACTTCCGCGAGCGCGGTGAGGAACAGGGCAGGGGTGGTGTCGCCGGCAGCTCGCAATTGACTCAATAGACTCAGACCATCGAGCCCCGGCAACATCCGATCGACGATCAGGGCATCGTAATCCCGCTGGCGTGCCCGCTGCAGTCCAGCAGTACCGTCTGCCGCATGTTCGGTAGCATGTCCGCTTTCCTGCAGGCCCTTTGCCAGATAGTCGGCAGTTTCCGGATCGTCTTCGATAATCAGAATGTGCATGGTTCACAGCATAGGCAAATGGTCATGTTTGCGCCATGCCCGTAGCCCGGATTAACAAGTGTTAATGCTGGCGCAAGCTCCGATCAAGCCTGACGACCGTACAATCCCAAGCCTATCCGATAGCAGTTTCAGGATTTCCTTTGCGTTGTTTGAACGGGCTCATGGCAGGTTTGGTGGCGGGCAGCCTTGCGGGTTGTGCGGCGTATCACGCGCGGGCTTTACCCGCGGGGCCGGATACACATGCCCAGCTACCGGCTCCGCAGATCAAGGTGAAGACCCTGCATCTGCCGGGACTCGCGCCGCATCCGTTCGATGCCAGTCATGGACTGGATATGACCGACGTCGTGATCCTGGCGATATTGAACGACCCGGCGCTCAAGACCTTGCGTGCCCGCGAGCATGCATCAGCGGCACAGGCGTTCGCGGCCGGGTTGTTGCCAGGCCCGCAACTTTCATACAGCCGCGACCAGCCGACCGGAGATACCACAGGCCTGGTGACCGGCCGCAGCGTCGGTCTTGCCTACGACCTCAATGCGCTGGTCGCCAGTCACTACCAGAAGGCTGCCGCGCGCGATACCGCGCAACAAGCAGATCTCGATGTGCTGTGGGCCGAATGGCAGACTGCCCAGCAGGCGCGCATGTTATTTGTGCAGATCCTTCACGATCAGCAGAAACTGGCCTTGTTGAAACAGTTGCGGCAGGCGCTGGATGGACGCTATCAGAATCTGAAACAAGTCTTGCAGCAAGGTGACATCGGCTATGACACGCTGGGTCTGGAGCTGGCTGCCATACAGGATGTCGATGCACGCGTAAGCACGAACGAACGTGACGTCAGCGATGCGCGTTTTACACTGAATCAGATGCTCGGGCTGGCACCCGATATACAGTTGGAGCTGGCTGCCGGTCCCGGCGATGTGTCAATCCCATCGGACCAGGAGATCGACTCCGCACTCAAGGTTCTCCCCGAACGGCGTCCGGACCTGATCGGTTTGCAATATGCATACCAGAGCGCAGATGAGGATGTACGCCGGGCAGTCATGGCGCAGTTTCCGGCCATCAATCTCGGCATCAATCGCGCCAACGACACCAGCAACGTCAAGACCAGCGGCATCAGCATCGGCATCACGTTTCCATTCATCGCCGGTGGCCCGGCTTCGGTGCATGCAGCAGATGCCGGGCGCGATGCAGTCTGGCAGGAATATCAGCAACGGCTGGACGAAGCCAGCAGTCAGGTCCATACGCTTGCAGCCGATTTCAAGCTTGTTGATGCACAGCTGATGCGTCTCCAGACGGATTTTCCGCAGACCCGGGATACCTTGCAGGCCGCACATACTGCCTATGCGCGCGGTGATCTCACCAGTACGGATTATTACAATCTCGCGATTACAGCACTGAATAGCCGCTTGCAAGCCGTGGACCTGGAGACGGAGCGGCAGCAGTTACGGATTGCGCTCTTTACCCAGCTCGGGTTGCCGCCAGCCGATCTCCATCATCTTGCCCTGGAAGAAACGTCGCAATGAAACATCTGCTGATCCCAATGCTTGTTGCGCTGACACTGTCAGTCGCTGCATACGCAGACGACGAAAGCCCGGCTCAGCCGGCAGCGCAGCCCACTGTACTGGTCAAGACGGCCACGGTCAGCGAACGCAGTGTCAGCGAAGATTTACCTGCCTTCGGCAGTGTCGTGCCGGCACCGCGTCAGGCGATCACGCTGGCCGCGCCGCGTGAAAGCCGGGTTGCCAGCCTGGCAGTCAATCGCGGCGAGACGGTGAAGAAAGGTCAGGTGCTGATGACACTCGCCCCGACGCCCGCCAGCAGCGAGGCCTTCGTACAGGCGCAATCGGCTGTCGATTATGCCGTGACTGCGTTGGCCCGTACCCGTAACCTGTATAAGGAGCATCTTGCGACCCGTGATCAGGTGGCGGCTGCAGAACAGGCTGCAGCTGACGCGCAGATCAGACTGAAAAATGCACAACAGGCAGGTGGTGCCGGGTCGTTGGCGATGCGCGCGACGGCAGACGGTGTGGTGACAGCCATCATGGTGAATTCCGGCGAACAGGTCGCTGCGAATACCACGTTGCTCACCCTGGCATTGCGCGGCGCCATGACGGTGCGGCTGGGCGTGACACCGGACCGGATTGCCAGAATCCATATCGGCATGCCGGTCAACTTGCATGATGTGTATAACCCGGCTATCCATGTGACAGCCAAAGTCACCAATGTCAGCGATATGGTGGATAGCAGCAGCGGACTGGCCGATGTATTCGTGCGCCTGCCCGCGCATGTGCCGGGTTTGATGCCGGGCAGCTATGTACAGGGCACGATCATGCTCAGCGATACGCGAGGGCTGGCGGTACCGCGTTCCGCGGTACTGCAGGACGGTGGACAGGCATATGTGTATATCGTGAAAAACAAGGTCGCACACCGGATCGATGTCGCCAGCCTGGCGGATGACGGCAGCTGGATCGCGGTCAAGGGTGATCTTAAAGCCGGTATGGAAGTCGTCACGCTTGGTAACTATGAGCTGAGCGACGGCATGCAGATCAGAGAGACGTCGAATTGAATTTCTCGGGATTGCTCGATCGGCATCGGCGTTCGCTGCTGTTTCTGGCAGCAGCGTTGACCGTGGGCGGTATCTTCAGTGCTTTTCGCCTGCCGGTTGCATTGTTTCCAAATACTCAATTTCCGCGCATCGTGGTCGAGATCGATGCTGGCGATCGGCCGGCATCGCAGACTGAATTGTTGGTGACCCGTCCGCTGGAATTAGCCGTGCGTGCCATCCCGGGTGTGGAATCCGTACGCTCAACCAACAGCCGGGGAAGTGCCGAGATCTACGTCAATTTTGGCTGGGGCCGCGATATGACCCAGGCATTGTTGTCGGTGGAATCGCGCATCAATGTGCTGCTGCCGCAATTGCCGGCAGGTACCAGCTTCAGTGTCGAACGGCGCGATCCTACGGTGTTTCCGGTAATCGCTTACAGTCTGACATCCGATAAAGAAAGCCTGGTGCAACTGCGCGATATCGGTGAATATCAATTGGTACCGCTGTTGTCTCGTGTGCAGGGTGTGGCGCGGGTGGAAGTGCAGGGCGGCCACCAAGCGGAATATCACATAGACGTAAACCCGGCGAAGCTGCGGGCACTGCATCTATCGCTGGCAGATGTAGTCAATGCCGTTTCAGCCGGGAATGCGCTGACCGCTGTCGGCAGGCTGGAAGATCATTACAAACTCTATCTGCTGGTTTCCAATAGCCAGCTAAGCGATGTACGACGATTGAAGCAGATCGTGTTACGGCAGGGACCGGATGGCCCGCTGCGACTCGGCCAGGTTGCAGACATCAAGTTATCCACGGTGCCGCAATGGATACGGGTGACCGCCAACGGACATGATGCGGTGCTGCTCAACATCTATCAGCAGCCCGGTGGCAATACGGTACAGATCGATCGGGGTATCGACGCGCAGCTTGCGGCTTATCACGCGCAGATACCGGCGGATGTCCATCTCAGCAAGTGGTATGACCAGAGCGGTCTGATTATCGCTTCGGCCGGCAGCGTACGGGATGCCATCATCATCGGTGTGATCCTGGCGGCACTGGTGATGTTCGTGTTTCTGCGCAACGCCAAGATCATGCTGATTGCGATCCTGGTAGTGCCTTCTGCTATCGCCATCGCGGTGCTGCTGTTGTACGCGCTCGGCATGAGTTTCAACATCATGACCCTGGGCGGCATCGCGGCTGCGGTCGGTCTCGTAATAGACGACTCGGTGGTGATGTGCGAGCATATCGTGCGCCGTCTGCGGGAACCGGATCAGCATCCGGTACCAGGCCGGGTAGGGCGCGCGGCACGCGAATTCACTCGCCCGCTGATGGGCTCCTCGGCTTCCACCATCATCATCTTCATCCCGCTGGCATTTCTGGGCGGGCTCACCGGCGCATTCTTCAAGTCGCTGGCGTTCACTATGGGCAGCACCCTGCTGATCTCGTTTTTCCTGGCCTGGCTGGTGGTGCCGGTGCTGGCTGGCGGATTGCTGCGCGAGCGCGACGCAAGTCCGGAGCGGTTCGGTTGGCTGGCCCGTCATGCGCATGAGTTTTACAGTTGGCTGATGCCGCGCTTGTTGCGTAAGCCGGCATGGTTGCTGGCGGGCCTGTTACCGCTGGCAGTGCTGGGCTCGCTCGGTTATTACTATGTTGGGACCGGCTTCATGCCACACATGGACGAGGGCGGTTTCGTGCTGGATTACATCGCACCGCCAGGCACCTCACTCACCGAAACAGATCGACTGCTGCGACAGGTGGAAACAATCCTGCAGAACAATCCCTCGGTAGCGAGTTACTCGCGCCGCACAGGCGCACAACTGGGTGGTGGTGTCACCGAGGTCAATACCGGAGATTTCTTTATCCGTTTGAAGGCGTTCCCACGTCCTGCGATCGAAACTGTGATGGATCAGGTGCGCAATGCCATCAACATCAAAGTCCCAGGACTGGATATCGATCTGTCCCAGCTCATGGAAGACGAGATCGGCGATCTGACCGCGGTGCCGCAGCCCGTGGAGATCAAATTATTCAGCGACAATACTGACGAGTTGCAACAACTCGCGCCCAGGGTTGCGGATGCCATCGGCAAGATACCGGGCATCGTCGATGTCTACGATGGGGTGACCTATGCCGGCGATGCCATTGATATCCACGTGGACCGGATCAAAGCCGGCCTGTTGGGTCTCGACCCCGCCAGTGTCACCCAACAACTCGATACATACCTGCAGGGCACGGTTGCCGCGCAAGTCCAGCAGGGTATCAAGTTCGTCGGTATCCGGGTCTGGACGCCGCCCGATTTGAGGCTGCGTACCGGGCAGCTCAGCCAGATTCCGATCCGCGCTGCAGATGGCAAGACCTATCCGTTATCGCAGGTGGCAACCTTGGATGTGGTTACCGGTCAACCGGAAATCGACCGCGATAATCTGAAGCGCATGTTTGCCGTGACTGCGCGGATCAGTGGCCGGGACCTGGGCTCCAGTATCCGGGCCATCAAACAAACCCTGGCTGTACCGGGACTGATCCCCAGGGATGTGGATGTGGAACTGGGGGGACTCTATAAACAGCAGCAGATCGCATTCCGTGGCCTGGCGATTGTATTCGTGGCGGCGATTGCCTTGATCTTCGTGTTGCTGCTGTTCCTGTATGAACGATTCCGTATGGTGATTGCGATCCTGGCCACACCGCTGATGGCGGTCGCGGCGGTGTTCTTCGCCCTCTGGGTACTCGGGATCGAGCTCAACATCACATCCATGATGGGCCTGACCATGATCATCGGTATCGTCACCGAGGTCGCGATCTTCTATTTCTCGGAATTCGTGGAATACAAGCATCAGGAAGATCTCGAACGAGCATTGGTGGACGCAGGTTTGAACCGTATGCGTCCCATCGCGTTGACCACCCTGACCACCACCCTGGCATTGCTGCCACTGGCGCTGGATATTGGCCGGGGCGCTGCCATGCAGCAACCGCTGGCAATCGCCATCATCGCGGGGATGGTGGTGCAGCTACCGTTGGTACTGGTCGTGATGCCGGTACTCTACAAGTTGCTGATGGGCCGACGCCGTACCTGATTTCTTGGAGTTGCCAGGACGGTAACGATGTCCGATCCGGGTTGTCATATTTCTGTCACATACTCCGCCTAGACTTGTCCATACCAGTACGCACGCTGCTCCGGATCGGATCAGGCAAGTGCGCTTCGCTGACACCATCAAGGCGGCTAGTGTGGAATCGGCAACCGACAGGACCCTGACGCGCGGCCAACATCACCGTGGCGTATTGGCCGACATGCTGTTCCGTGGTATCACCCGGCTGGCGGCTTACCTGGTGCTGGCGCTGGTGTTGGGGATACTGCTGGTACTGCTGATCGAAGCCTGGCCGGCCTTGCGCCAGTTCGGTTGGCACTTCTTCGAAGGTACGGCCTGGGATCCGGTCGGCAATCAATTTTCCGCACTGAGTTCCATCTATGGAACGGTCGTGACCTCGCTGATCGCGATAGTGATCGCAGTACCGGTGAGTTTTGGTATCGCATTGTTCATCACCGAACTGGCGCCGACCTGGCTGAGGCGCCCGGTGGGGACTGCAATAGAATTGCTGGCGGCAATCCCGAGCATCATCTATGGCATGTGGGGCTTGTTCGTGTTCGCGCCGCTGTTTGCCCAATACGCACAGCCGTGGATGACGGCGCATCTCGGCGACTGGCCCTGGGTGGGAGCGTTGTTCAGCGGGCCGCCCATGGGCATCGGCATGTTCACCGCGGGTTTGATCCTTGCGATCATGGTGATCCCGTTCATCACGTCGGTGATGCGCGATGTATTTGAACTGGTGCCGCCGCTGCTCAAGGAATCCGCCTATGGCGTAGGCTGCACGACCTGGGAAGTGGTCTGGAACGTGGTGTTGCCGTATACGCGGGTTGGTGTAGTGGGGGGCATCATGCTGGGTCTGGGACGCGCGCTAGGCGAGACCATGGCGGTGACCTTCGTCATCGGCAATACGCATGATATAAGCGCTTCACTGTTCATGCCCGGCAACACCATCTCTTCGACCCTGGCCAACGAATTCTCGGAGGCCGTGACGCCGACTTATACCGCATCGCTGATTGCCCTGGGCCTGATCCTGTTCCTGATCACATTCGTGGTGCTGGCGATTGCAAAATTGCTGCTGCTGAAGCTCGCATCGCAGGAAGGAGCGCGTAGCTGATGGTGGGCATGAACCTCTATCTGCGGCGCCGGGTTCTCAATACCTTCAATCTCGGTGTGTCAGTATTAACCACGATATTCGGATTGTTCTGGCTGGCTTGGCTGTTATGGACCCTGGTCAGTCGCGGATTGCGTTATATCAACGTTGATCTGTTCGTCCAGAATACGCCACCGCCAGTCAGCGCGGGCGGCATTGCCAATGCGCTGGTCGGATCGTTGTTGCTGACCCTGGTTGGCGTCGTAGTGGGGACTCCAATCGGTATTCTGGCGGCGACCTGGCTTGCCGAGTTTGGGCGGTATTCCAGAATCGCCGCAGTGATCCGTTTTCTCAACGATATCCTGTTGAGTGCGCCATCCATCGTCATCGGCGTGTTCATCTATGCCGTGGTGGTAGTACCACTCGGGCACTTTTCCGGTTGGGCCGGTGGATTATCGCTCGCAGTCATCATGTTGCCGGTCGTGTTACGGACCACCGAAGACATGTTGAAACTGGTGCCGGACCAGATGCGTGAGGCAGCTGCAGCGCTGGGTGCGCCACAGTGGAAGGTAGTCGTGTCAGTCGTGTATCGAGCCTCGCTGGGCGGCATCCTTACAGGCCTGCTGCTGGGTGTCGCCCGCATCAGTGGTGAGACTGCACCGTTGTTGTTCACCGCACTCAGCAACCAGTTCTGGAGTACCGACATGGGGCGGCCGATGGCCAATCTGCCGGTGATGATCTTCCAGTTTGCCATGAGTCCCTACGCCAACTGGCAACATCTGGCCTGGGCCGCAGCATTACTGATCACGTTGGCGATCCTGATCCTGAATATCATCGCGCGTAGCGTGATCAGCGCCAACTCATCCACGAAGTGATATATGAGTAAACTGGAGATTGCATCGGGCACCTTGTCGAGGCACGCCAATCAGGTCGTAACTGATCCGAAACTGTCCATCAAAAACCTGAATTTCCACTATGGCCGTTTCCATGCGCTGCACGACATCAACATGGACATCGCGGACCGTCAGGTAACAGCGTTCATCGGACCCTCTGGTTGTGGCAAATCCACGTTGCTGCGTACTCTCAATCGCATCTATGAGCTCTACCCGGAACAGCGTGCCAGCGGCGAGATCCATCTCGACGGTGAAAACATCCTGAGCCGCGACCAGGACTCGAATCTGTTACGAGCCCGGATCGGGATGGTGTTCCAGAAACCCACGCCGTTCCCGATGTCGGTCTATAACAACATCGCATTCGGCGTGCGGCTGTATGATCGGTTGTCGCGTGTGGCGATGGATGATCGTGTCGAATGGGCCTTGCGCAAGGCAGCATTATGGGATGAGGTCAAGGACAAGCTGCATCAGAGTGGCACGCGCCTGTCCGGCGGGCAGCAACAGCGCTTGTGTATCGCACGCGCGATCGCAGTCAAGCCTGAAGTCATGCTGCTGGATGAGCCCGCCTCCGCACTTGATCCGATCTCGACGCTGAAGATCGAGGAACTGATCGCCGAATTAAAAAAGGATTACACCATCGTGATCGTCACCCACAACATGCAGCAGGCAGCGCGCGTCTCGGATTACACCGCGTTCATGTATCTCGGCAATCTGGTCGAATATGCCGATACCAGTACCCTGTTTACCAACCCTGCCAGGAAGCAGACCGAAGACTACATCACCGGTCGTTATGGTTGAACTGAAACTGAATACTTTGCAGCAGGACAAAAAAAGCCGTGGCAGGGCCACGGCTTTTGTTTTCATTGGTGGGCGATACTGGGATTGAACCAGTGACCCCTGCCGTGTGAAGGCAGTGCTCTCCCGCTGAGCTAATCGCCCCCTGAGGGAGCGCAGATTTTACGGACCACGTCGCATCCGGTCAAATGACGGGGCTCATTGCCCGTAAAATACTGCCGATGGATCAGCTTCCTATAGATTCCCTGTTACCGGAAATCCGGACTGCGCTGGTAGAGCGGGGTTGTGCCGTGGTCGAGGCGCCGCCCGGTGCCGGCAAGACCACCCGGGTACCCCTGGCGCTGCTGGGTGCCGACTGGCTCGCTGGCCGCAAGCTGGTGATGCTGGAACCGCGCCGGCTGGCGGCGCGCGCCGCGGCCACGCAGATGGCTCGCTTGCTGGGTGAGCAGCCCGGTGAGACCGTAGGTTACAGGGTACGGATGGATAGCCGCTGCGGGCCACGCACCCGGATCGAAGTGGTGACCGAGGGGGTACTGACGCGGTTGCTGCAGGCCGATCCTGCACTCTCCGGTTATGGCGGGGTGATCTTCGATGAGTTCCATGAGCGCAGCCTGAATGCCGATCTGGCATTGGCATTGTGCCTGGAAGCGCGTCAGGCGCTGCGCCCCGATCTGCGATTGCTGGTGATGTCAGCCACGCTCGCTGGACAGTCGGTTGCAAGCTTGCTGGAGGATGCGCCGCAACTGCGTTGTGAAGGCCGAAGCTTCCCGGTCACGACCCAGTATGTGGCGCCGGCACCGGCTTCGCGTATGGAACCGGTCGTCGCTCAAGCCATACAGCAAGCGTTGCGGCAGGGAACCGGCAGTGTGTTGGTGTTTTTACCAGGTGGCGGCGAGATCCGTCGGCTCGCTGCGCTGTTGGCAGGTCATCTGCCAGACGACGTGGAACTGATGCCGCTGTATGGCGATCTGTCCCAAGCCGATCAGGATGCGGCGATCCGCAAGCCGGAAACCGGGCAGCGCAAACTGGTGCTGGCGACCGCCATCGCCGAGACCAGCCTGACTATCGAAGGTGTACGAGTGGTGATTGACAGCGGCTGGTCGCGGGTACCGCGTTTCGATCCAGTCAGTGGCATGACCCGACTGGTCACGGTGCGGGTGTCACGCGCCTCGGCTGACCAGCGTCGTGGACGTGCGGGGCGTCTGGAGGCAGGCGTCTGTTATCGGTTATGGGGCGAGGGCGAGCGTCTGGAAGCGCAGAGCGCGCCCGAGATACTGCAGGCGGACCTTGCCCCCCTGGTGTTGGAACTGGCGCAATGGGGCACCCAGGATGTCTCCAGTCTGGCATGGCTCGACGTACCACCGGCTGCCGCCTTGTCCCAGGCGCGTGAGTTGCTGCAGCGTCTCGAAGCCCTGGATGGAGAAGGACGTATCACACAGCATGGACGCAAGTTGTCGGGATTACCGCTGCACCCGCGTCTCTCGCACATGGTGGTCCGAGGTGCGGAACGTAGCCAGGGCTGGCTGGCCTGTCTGATCGCAGCGCTGGTGAGCGAGCGCGACATCCTGAGCAGCCATGGAAACTCGGCGGATATCGGTTTGCGGCTCAGACTTCTGAACACGGCTTCGAGTGAACGTGAAAAGAATCCAGCGCTGCGACGGATGCGTGCGATTGCCCAGGACATCGCACGCCAGGCCGGCATCGGGCCGCAGGGTACAGGTTCCATACAGCAGGCCGGGATTTTGCTGGCACTGGCGTACCCGGACCGGATCGCGCAGCGCCGCCCCGGTGTCGCACCACGTTATCTGTTGAGCAACGGACGCGGCGCGACCCTCGCGGCAGCCGATCCACTCGGTGCTTCGGCGTGGCTCGCGGTAGCGGAGCTGGATGGCGAGGCACGCGAAGCGCGGATATTCCTTGCTTCGGAACTGGATGCAGCCGAACTGCGCACGACATTTGCAGCACAGATCGAAACCCGGGAGATCGTTGCCTGGGACCATACCAGGCAGGCGATCGACGCAGTATCGGAGACCCGCCTGGGTGAGCTCGTGCTGGAACGGCGCCCGCTGGAGTCACCCGATGCGACGCGCGTGACCGGGTTGTTGCTGGACGCGATCCGTCGGCGCGGAGCTGAGGCGCTACCCTGGACGCCTGCGCTGCGCGAGTGGCAGGCGCGGGTTGCATTGCTGCGGCGCGAAGACGATGCGACCTGGCCCGCAGTCGACGATAGCGCGTTGCTGGCGAGCCTCGAAGACTGGCTGTTACCGTATCTGCATGGCAAATCACGTTTCAGTCACCTTGCGGACGTTCCTTTGCAGCAAGCGTTACACGGTCTGTTGGATTACTCCCGGCAGCGGCAACTCGATGAACTGGTACCGACTCATATCACGGTCCCCACCGGCTCGCGGATAGCGATCGATTATACCGGTGGCGATGTGCCGGTACTGGCGGTGCGGTTGCAGGAGATGTTCGGGCTGGCGGAGACGCCTGCCATCCTGCACGGGCGTATTCCGCTACTGCTGCATCTCCTGTCACCGGCACGCCGCCCGGTACAGGTGACGCGCGATCTGGCGGGATTCTGGCGCAGCAGCTATCAGGATGTCAGGAAAGACTTGCGTGGCCGCTATCCGAAACACTATTGGCCCGAGGATCCGCTACAGGCGGAGCCGGTGCGCGGTGTACGGCGTACCCGAACCTGAAAAAAATGACCCGGACAGAGTCCGGGTCGGGGTGTCATGCGATCGTCACCGACAGCGCTTTCGGTTCAAAGCCGATCAATCTTCGTACCATTCCTTGAGTTTGTGGCGCAGGCGCTTGTCGTCAAGGTGATCTTCCAGTTTGCGCCAGGCCTGGGTATTGCGATTCTTCACCACAACTTTGGGCTCTGCCGGTTTTCTGCCCGGCGCCGAAGGCACGTAGTCCTCGTTGTCCTGGTCGAAGCTGTTGCGGATCAGTTCGTCAATGCCGGCTGATTTGGAACTACTCATGGATTTCCTCAACCTCCACAATGGCGAAATGCGGCGCGCTTTATATCCTGTTATGAGAGATTTGTAAAGCGCGCCGAGTCCAGTTACATAACGCACGAGGTTCAGGCCGACTGTTCGGTATCCGGATGATGCTCCCTGGCAAAGTAGGTGTACATGGTCGGAACCACGAACAGCGTGAAAAATGTTCCCATGGTCATGCCGCAGGCCACCACCAGACCGATATCGAAACGGCTGACTGCGCCAGCACCGGCGGCGAGCAACAATGGCACCACACCCAACACGATGGCGGCAGTCGTCATCAGGATCGGTCGTAAACGCACCGCGGCCGCGTGTTCAATCGCTTCGCGTTTCGTGCAGCCGCTCTCGATCTGCCATTTGTTGGCGAAATCCACCATCAGGATGCCGTGTTTGCTGATCAGGCCGATCAGGGTCAGCAATCCGACCTGGGTGTAGATGTTGATCGTCGCTGCACCGAGGAAGATCGGTATCAGCGCGCCGCAGAATGCCAGTGGCACACTCACCATGATCACGAGCGGATCACGCCAGCTCTCGAACTGCGCCGCCAGCACCAGGAAGATGATGATGATGGCGAAGAACAATGCGAGTAACAGTGCGTTGCCGCCCTGGATGTACTGACGCGATTCACCGGCGTAGTTGATATAGAACCCCTTGGGGAATATCTGTTGCGCCTGGGACTTGAAATATTCCAGTGCCTTGCCGAGCGATACACCAGCGCCCGGTATTGCCTGGATGGTGGCGGAGTTCAACTGCTGGAACTGGTTCAATTGATCCGGCTGCACACTGAAATCCAGTTTTGCGACGGTGGACAGTGGGATCATGGCGCCGTTGCCGGTGCGGATATGATAGTTCATCAGTTGATCGCTGTTGCGCCGGAACTTGTCCGCGACCTGTGGGATTACCTGGTAGCTGTAACCCTGCAAGTTGAAGAAATTCAGATAACCGCCGCCCAAAAACGTGCTCAGCGATCCGCCCAGACTCTGCATCGAGATACCGAGTTGCTGCGCCTTGTTACGATCGATGTTGATACTGAGCTGAGGATTATCGTATTTCAGGTCACTGTCCACGTAGTAGAACATGCCGCTCTTGCGAGCGACGTCCATGAGTTTTTCCTGCATCGCATAGATTTTCTCGTAGGGCTCAGTCGAACTCACCACAAATTGCACCGGCAGGCCGCTGGCGCCGGGCAGGGAAGGGAAATTGACCGCGAAACCGCGTAATCCGGCGATCTGATTCAGTTTGCCCTGCACTTCCTGGCTGATGGCCATCTGGCTGCGATCCCGGTCGCTCCAGGGTTTGAGCACCAGGAATGCGATCAGGTTGTTGACGCCACCCGCACCATTAATGAGCGCGTAGGCATCCGCTTCCGGGATGGTCTTGAAGATGTCTGCGACCTGTTTGCCAAACTTGTTCATGTAGGCATGCGTCGCATCCAACGGTCCGGTAGTCGTGACGAACACGAAGCCCTGGTCTTCGAGCGGCGCCAATTCCTTCTGCGACAGCATGTAGAAGGCGAAACAGTTGAGCATCACCACGACCGCGACGGTCACGGTGATCGGCCGCCAGTTGAGAACGTGATGCAAGGTACTCTGATAGCGTGCCTTGAGCCGCTCGAACTGGTGGTCCAGATAATGTTCCAGTTTGCCGACGTTGCCGGCCGGTTTCAGAAACCGGGAGCACATCAT
>DASSKW010000124.1:0-33399 GCA_035690065.1 Gammaproteobacteria bacterium | reverse complement strand
AATTACAGCCTGTACTTCGTCGATCACACCATCGAGCCTTGTCAGAACGCAACGGCTTCGCCGACCACGTCGGTTCCGCCTTGCACCTGGAGTGGTGGTGCCAACGGCCAGGCTCTCCGGAGTTGGGGGAGCGTGTCCACGGTCTATATCATCCCCGGATTACCTTCGTCTCTCGCCGGGACGATCGAGAATCCGTTGGCTGGTTATGGCCAGAACCACATCGGTGCGACGACCTATCACGACGTGTCCGCGACGTATCACATGGATAGCTGGAATACCGACTTTACCTTCGGTATCCAGAACCTGTGGGCCAAGCAGGCGCCGTTCTCGATGTCGTCCTTCGCCAACAGCTATCAGCCGTACTTTAACCGCGTCCCTGGCCGGTTTTTCTACGGCCGCGTAGCGGTGAAGTTCTGATCGATGGCTAGATAATAATTATCCAAGTAAGTATTGAGGCGGCCCCGGCAACGGGGCCGCCTTTTTTTTGCATGCAATCGAAGGTCGAAGCTGGATACCGAGCGGCAGGTATTGGACGATTCAGGGATTACGCTTGGTGACGGACGGGTTCATGGCAGGCTCACGATGATCCTGCACCCAGGCATTGAATGCCACGGTGATGCGTTCGCGGTCACCGAAGTAAGGACTGACCTCATGTACCAGATATGACGGGAAGAGCAGCAGCATCCCGGCCTGCAACTGATAGGCCTGCTCGGCGATGCCGTAGGGTGCGCCGAGATAGGCATTGCCCTGATCGAGATAACTGTTGCCCAGGGTACGCGGATCGAAGAATCGCAGCGCTCCGTTGTTGATACCTTTGGCGGGCGGGGGATTCCCCGGATCAACGCAATAGACTCCAGACCAGGACGCCATCGGGTGGTTATGTGCGGCGGTATAACCGTTATTGCGCGTAATATGGAACCAGCTGTGATGATAGATTCGCAGCCTGCTCATCTCCTCGTTACTGTAACTATTGAGTTGTGCAACGAGGTAACCCAGGTATTGAAGGCACTGTGTCGCGAGCAGTCTGATATCCGGCTGGTCATGGTTGAACAGTTGAAAATCGCTTTCGTAAACGCCCGTTTTGGCTACCGCAGTAGGCTCGGACAGGCGTTTGCGGCCAGGATCCCTTTCCCAGTTCAAGAAAAGACTACGCAAATTGGCATTGATACGTCCGTTGTCCGGCAGCATTATCTCGGCTATGGGGCAGGCGAACGCGGGGGTGATACGGAAGTTCTGTAGCACAGGTGCTGACATGTGGGATTGCTCTCTATATGCGCCGTTCAGGCTGCCTGAAGCTGCCGGTAGCGGGTATCGAATTTGCGTATCGCGCGGAATACGGCCTGAATTCCGGTTATTTCCACTGCCGTGAGCCCCGGGTGCCAGACATGGAAGCATAGGAAGCGGGCAGTTGTGTTGGCGCCGACATGCAGATAGTGATTATGTGTGGCATCACCGATTATCAGTTTGCCCGAAACGGGTCTTGTCTCCTGCTGGTCCAGGACCAGCAGTGCCTTGTCGGGTATCTCTATCGGCAAGTAGGCGATCAATTTCCAGTTTTCGTCACCGGCCCGGTTGAGCAGATGGCTGCCAGATGCTGCAATCAGCAGATTCACGTTTCCATCCGGTTCTGGTATGACCGGTAACACATCGAGGTCAGGCATCAATGTCTGGTAAGTACCGTTCCCCGTCATCGTCCGTATATCGTGCCTGATTACGCCGATTACCCCAGCTTGCGAAGGGATGTTCATTAGTCCGATCAGATTCTGGATGGAAGGATATCTTTGTTCCAGCATGTTGATCCAACCCGATGCCATCTCTGCCGTAAATGCAGGAAGAGAAGCGAGCATAAAACTCCTCACGGTAGCTCCGTACTCATCTTTGAGGGTATCCAGGCCCGTGAATGCTGCGACGGCATCAAAAATTCGCTGACAGGGTGGCTTGCCATGGTCTTTGATTATCGGCTCCAATTCGGCGTCGATCATGATAAGCAGCGTCGATCGGATGAGATTGGCACATTCGATGATCTTGTCGCGCACTGATTGCGGCAGAGATTCGTCGTTGGCCACTGCTTCCAGGCCGGGTTCTTGCTGCCAGGCGGAAATGGCTGTCCGAACCGCATCATCCCATTTTCCTGAAGCCTTGAGCATGAGCGCTTTGTCGAATAAAGGCATGGGGAAATCAGGTAATAACAACTGAACCTGGTCCAGATCACGGATGGCATCATCCGGCCGACCCATGGCTTTATATATCTCAGCGCGGTTTTGGAAATGACGTGGGTTTCTGGGGCTGCCTTGTATGGCCTTGTCCATGAGCGCCAAGGCTTTTTCCAGATCACCGTCTTTGTAAGCGGATTGCGCAAAGAAACTCAGCGCCGCTCCATGGAAAGGGGCTATTTCAAGTATTTTTAAATAGATGTGCTTAGCATCGGCGATATTGCCATTATTGACGAGCGCCTTCGCGCTCCGTGCCAGTGTCTTGATCTGATGTGGGGTGCGTGCATTATCCGGCGAATCAGTCGAAGTCATGTTGATAGATACCAATGAGATTTAAGGAGAGGCAACTTGTTATCGTTGGCAAGAGCCTATATGAAACAATAACTTACAATCATGGACCAAATCAAGATACCGGACGCTGCGGTGTTTCTCCCGGACCCGGACAGTCAGCTGTCCATCGCCCAACCGGTGATCGCATAGCGAGGTATGGGGGTCGAGGGGGGCACATACGAAACGATGTGCCACATGGGTACTTCGAACAAGGTCAATGAATTGAATACGGGAAAGTAGGTTTCTTCGACGTGTCCTTGTGTATCCAGAAACTGCAGCAGCCCACCCCAATCTGCCTGCCAGTCCTTGGTGAAATTGATCACATAGGCGATCTTCCGGGTGTTCTGCGTATTCATGTCATTATGTTTTCGCAGGAAACTTCCCGGGATATAGCGAGTCGCCTGTGCATCGGCTTTGATGACAGTGGTCGCCCCGGTCACCTGTTTTATGAAATCCAGGAAGGGTTCGCTGTTCAGGTATTCGACGATCCGGTGCAGTATCAGATGTGGATCCCGTTTCTCCAGATACGCGGTAACCATCATGTAGCTGTTGTAGAAGAATTGAAATTTATCCGCTGCTGTATCCTGGATACCCCTGTTCAGCGTAGCCCAGTCTTCCCGGGTGAATTTGACGACTTTCTCCGATGTGATGATCTGGGATTTACCATCTCTATCGACATACGCGACCCCCCATGGCACTTCCTGATGCAAGCAGTAATAGAGGCGTTCCGCCATATCCGGAAGCAAGGCGTCGGAAATCTGTATTCTCTTGTTACGCTTGAATTCTTCGCTGAGAGCGTGGATATCCAGTGATGGGTTGAGCATGGGTAAGCGTTGCTCCGTGCGCGGGCCGGGGTGTCGAAAGTATCAGGAATCGATGTCTTTTGCAGCACCCCGAATCTGCCCATCCAAGCCACGGAGTATGGTTGTAGCGAGCTTGCTATACTCTGCTTTCCGGCAGGCAGCCGTGGGAGATGCTGACATTAGCGACAAGTCTGCAAAGCAATTTCACCAGGCAGCAGGACTGTTTGCCCAGGGCAGATATCCAGAGGCGGCAGCAGCACTTGCGCCAGCAGCCGAACAGGGCGACCGGGAAGCGCAGAATCTTCTGGGCATCATGTATCTCAATGCCCTGGGGGTACAACAAACCCCCAGTCAGGCAGCCGCGTTATTCGGTATGGCTGCCGCCAGTGGTTTAAAGGAGGCGCATTACAACTTTTCCAATCTGCTCTACAACGGATTGGGCATCAAGCGTGATGAAGCCCTTGCACAGGAACATCTGATTCAGGCAGGGCGCGCAGGCCATCGTCCTGCGCTACGGGCGCTCGGGTACCTATATCATCTGCTGGGAAACCGGGAACCACAGTGGGCGAGGCTATCTACGGATTGCTTTCGATCGGCAGCCGATGCTGGCGACCCGCTTTCCAAATACACGCTGGGGTTGCGCGCGCAACGTGGTGACGGGGCAGAACAGGACCTGTCCGTTGCGGCACACTGGTTTAGGGCGGCGGCACAGGATGGGGTGTATCTGGCATCGGCACGGCTTGCCGAACTCCAGTCCATGGGATGGAATTCTACCTATCGCGATTCACGCGAGATGGCAGACAGGTCGAATCATGCAGTTACATTATTACCTTTCAGACTTCCGGGACCAGCGGTCTTTACTTCACAAAACGAGGTTGCATTCGTATCCGAATACCCGCAGGTGCTGGATACATACTTGTGCGACCACCTCATCAATGTGACAGCTCCACAGCTTGCACCTTCAGGGGTGGTGGATCCGCGTACCGGCATTGCCATGAAATCGGAACTCCGGACCAGTTATTCGATGTGCTTCCAGGCATCCATGTATGACGGCGTCATGGCGCAGATTGCCGTTCGAATCGCCAGTATCGCTGGAGTATCTCCGGAATGCGCCGAACCGATGGGAGTTTTGCGCTACAGCCCGGGTCAGGAGTATCAGCCGCATTACGATTACTATTCGGATGCGCAACACGAAGCGCAGCGCGTGACCACCGTCTTTGTCTATCTCAATGATGTGCTCGAGGGTGGGGGGACGGAATTTCCACGTCTGGGTGCGATTGTAAAACCGGAACGCGGCAAAGCCGTAAAATTCATGAATTGCGATGCCAGCCATCGACCGAATCCCGATACCCTGCACGCCGGACTGCCGGTGATTCGCGGCGAGAAATGGTTGGCTACCCTCTGGTTCTGGGACCGCCCATTTATCTGGTTTTCCTGAGTAGCAATTGCACCCTCTATAACCCGTCACTCCCACCCAATCGGGGACCTTTGTGATTTCGCTTTCTTTTGAGTTGGGCTACACTATACCGCTGCGGCCTGAGCCGGCGTTTTCATCGAGAAGAGCGCTGTAAGTCTCTTGAATTTCTAGTCATTTATATCGCTTCACCGGGCAGGTCTCCCGCTGGCTTTCCCGACTGACCGATGGCGGAAATGAGCGAATCTTACCAGCAGCGCTACCAGACGACGCCGTTCTCCGGCGCCAATGCACCCTACATAGAAGCCCTGTACGAACAGTTTCTGGCAGACCCGGGTTCCGTGTCCGATGCCTGGCGGAACTACTTCCGTGGCTTCCAGGCAGCTCAGGCCGGCCCACCCGATCAGGCGCGTGGTCCGGTCGAGCGGTTGCTTCTGGAACACGCGCATGCGCGGCGAGTCGCTGCGGGTAATGGCGGGCTGCATCCGGAAGCGGCGGAGAAGCAGGCTGCCGTCATCAAATTGATCGAGGCTTATCGGGGCCGTGGACATTTGCAGGCGAAACTCGATCCCCTGGGGCTGCATCGATCCCCATCGGTGCCGGATCTGGAGCTCGCGTTCCATGGCCTGGGTCAGGGCGATATGGACACTGTGTTCAGCACGGTTTCCCTGACCGGGCCGGACCGTATGCCGCTCAAGGACATCTGGTCGATGTTGCAGCAGACCTACTGCGGTACGGTCGGTTTCGAATTCATGCATGTCACCGATTCCGAAGAGCGCCTGTGGCTCAAGGAGCAGATCGAAGCCGGTGGGATCCATACTGCATTGAACCCGGATGAGAAACTCAAGGTCCTGAATTCGCTGACTGCCGCTGAAGGCATGGAGCGTTACTTCCAGACCCGCTATGTAGGGCAGAAACGTTTCTCGCTGGAAGGCGGCGATTCCCTGATCCCGATGCTGCACGATCTGGTGAATCGCAGTGGTGTCGAGGGAATCCAGGAAGTCGTGATCGGTATGGCCCACCGCGGGCGGATCAATGTGTTGATCAACGTGCTGGGCAAATCTCCCAAGGATATTTTCTCGGCGTTCGAGGGTCATTACGATCCCAAGACGGCGGAAGGTTCAGGTGACGTCAAATATCACCTGGGATATTCCTCAGACGTGAAGACTGATGGCAACCCCGTGCATGTGGCACTGGCGTTCAACCCGTCGCATCTTGAGATCGTGGCACCGGTAGTCGAAGGCTCGGTGCGAGCCAGACAGGACCGGCGTTCCGATCCTGACGGCAGCAAGGTATTGCCGGTGTTGATCCACGGCGATGCTTCATTCGCCGGACAGGGCGTATGCATGGAGACCCTGCAGTTATCTCAGGCCCGCGGTTTCCATACCGGTGGCACGGTGCATATCGTGCTCAATAATCAGATCGGGTTCAGTATCAGCAACCCGCACGATGCGCGTTCCACCCCGTATTGCACCGATCTGGCCAAGATGCTGGAAGCGCCGGTGCTGCATGTGAACGGCGATGATCCCGATGTGGTGATATTCGTGACCCGTCTGGCATTCGCCTACCGCCAGCGTTTCCACAAGGATGTATTCGTGGATCTGGTCTGCTATCGCCGGCATGGGCATAACGAAGCGGACGAACCATCTGCCACGCAACCGATCATGTATCAGACCATCAAAGCACATCCGACCACGCGCACGCTCTATGCCGACGCCTTGAAGCAACAACAGTTAGTGGACGATAACCGGCTCACGCAGATGAGTGACGCTTACCGCGACAACATGGATGCGGGTAAACCGGTCGCGCCCAATATCACCCCGCACGTCAACAATGAATTCAGCGTGGACTGGAGCGGCTATCAGTCACGTAAATGGGACCAGGACGTCGATACCAAGTTGACCAAGAACCAGGTCAAACCACTAACCGACGCGATGAACCGGGTGCCGAACGAGGTGCTGTTGCATCCCACCGTGGGACGCATCTACGAGACGCGCCGCAAGATGGCGGCAGGTTCCCAGGATTTCGACTGGGGGTTTGCCGAGATGCTGGCGTACGCCAGTCTGGTTAACGAGGATTATGCAGTACGCCTCACCGGTCAGGACAGCGGTCGCGGCACCTTCTTCCACCGGCATGCCGTATTGCACAACCAGAAAGACGGCAGCACTTATCTGCCGTTGCAGCATGTGTCGGATAAACAGAAGGACTTCATCGTCGTCGATTCGCTGCTTTCGGAAGAAGCGGTAATGGGCTTCGAATACGGCTATAGCACGGCCGATCCCGAGACGCTGGTGATCTGGGAAGCTCAATACGGAGATTTCGCCAATGGCGCTCAGGTCGTGATCGATCAGTTCATCTCTGCAGGCGAAGCCAAGTGGGGGCGGCTGTGCGGGCTGGTGCTGTTCCTGCCGCACGGCTATGAAGGAGGTGGCGCGGAACATTCATCCGCGCGCCTCGAGCGCTATCTGCAGTTGTGCGCCGAGCACAATATGCAAGTCTGTGTGCCATCCACCCCGGCCCAGATGTTCCACATGCTGCGTCGCCAGATGCTGAGACCGTATCGCAAACCGCTGGTGGTGATGACACCGAAGAGTCTGTTGCGACACAAATTATCGGTGTCACCGCTCGCGGATGTCACGCATGGACGTTTTCATCTCGTGATTCCGGAGATCGACGAGATCAAGGCCGGGAAAGTCAGACGGGTGGTGTTCTGTGCCGGCAAGGTCTATTACGATCTGCTGGAAGCACGCCGTGCAGCGAAGACCGAGGATGTCGCGATCATCCGCATCGAACAGCTGTATCCGTTTCCACAACACGAATACGCAGAAGCGATCGAGCACTATCCCAATGCAGCGGATATCGTCTGGTGTCAGGAGGAACCCTTGAATCAGGGCGCCTGGTACCACATCCGGCATCGATTGCAAGAACCATTAAAAAGCAAACACGCCTTGAGTTATGCAGGCCGCGCTGCATCAGCTTCGCCGGCCGTGGGTTACGCACAGTTGCACGTGCAGCAACAGAAGGAATTGATTCAGGAAGCGCTGGGCATGAACGCGGCGCAATCTGACCAGACTTCAGTCAAGACCAACACCAGAACCAGAAGCGTATCGGAGCAGGTATGAGTATCGAGATCAAGGTCCCGCAATTACCGGAGTCTGTGCAGGACGCGACCCTGGTCGGCTGGCACAAACAACCCGGGGATGCCGTCAAGCGTGACGAGAACCTGGTGGATATCGAGACCGACAAGGTAGTGCTGGAATGTCCGGCGCCACATGACGGCGTACTCAAGGAGATCAGGGTCAAGGATGGCACCACGGTCACTGCCGGTCAGGTCATCGCGATCCTGGAAGAAGGCGCTGCAGCGCCGGCTCCTGCACCTGCACCTGCCAAGACTGAAACCAAAACTGCAGCCGCAGCGGCTCCCGCACCCGCGGTGACTGCGGCGGTGAACGATGTCGATACAAGCAGCGGCGATATGCCGCTCAGCCCGTCGGTCCGGCGTCTGGTCGAGGAACACCATCTCGATCCGGCCAGCATCAGAGGTACGGGTCGTGATGGCCGGCTGACCAAGGCCGACGTGCTCGATCACATCAGCAAGGGTGGCGACAAACCGGTTGCCTCGACTCCGGCCGCAGCTGCGACAACGGCCGCAGGCCCTGCGATGGCGGGACGCGCTGACCGGCGCGTACCGATGACGCGCATGCGCACGCGCATCGCAGAACGTCTGGTCGAATCGCAGACCAATACGGTGATGCTGACTTCCTTCAATGAAGTGAATATGACCGAAGTGATGGCGTTGCGCAGTCGTTACAAGGACAAGTTCGAGAAAGAACATGGTGTGAAACTCGGCTTCATGTCGTTCTTCGTCAAAGCCACGGTGGAAGCACTCAAGAAATACCCGGTGGTGAATGCGTCCACCGAGGGTAACGACATCATCTATCACGATTACTGGGATATCAGTGTGGCGGTTTCGACACCGCGCGGTCTGGTGACCCCGGTGTTGCGCGATGCAGATCAGATGAGTTTCGCCGAGATCGAGAAGACCCTGGCCGATATGGCCGCACGTGCCCGTGACGGCAAGATCAGCATCGAGGAAATTACCGGCGGTACGTTCACCATAACCAACGGCGGGGTCTTCGGTTCGCTGTTCTCGACCCCGATCATCAATCCGCCGCAGAGCGCGATCCTCGGCATGCACGCCATCAAGGAACGTCCGATGGTGGTGGACGGCCAGGTGTTGGCCAGACCGATGATGTATATCGCGATCACCTACGATCATCGCATCGTGGACGGCCGCGAAGCGGTGTTGACGCTGGTCTCCATCAAGGAGTCGCTGGAAGATCCTGCACGTCTGATGTTGCAGCTCTGAGCAAACGCAAGTCATGGCGAGCGTAGTCAAGCAATCTCACCGCGGGATTGCTTCGCTACGCTCGCCATGACAGCTCAAAGGTTGCCGGGAACGGCGCGATATCCTTCTTGCCCTTCATTTATTGTCTTTGTGAAACAGGAATATGCCAATGAGTCAGTCCTTTGATGTAATAGTAATTGGCGCAGGTCCGGCCGGTTATGTATGCGCGATTCGCGCGGCCCAGAACGGCCTCAAGACCGCTTGTGTCGACAACTGGAAAAACCCGGATGGCAAGCATGCGTTTGGCGGCACTTGTCTGAATGCGGGCTGTATCCCTTCGAAGGCCTTGCTGGAATCTTCCGAGATGTACCACAAGGCTGGCCACGAGTTCGCCGCGCACGGCATCAAGGTCGGTACGCCGCAGATGGATATCGGTGCGATGCAGGCGCGTAAGGCCAAGATCGTCACCAGCCTGACTGGTGGCATCGCTGCGCTGTTCAAGGCCAATGGCGTCACCGGTATCCGCGGTACCGGACGCCTGCTCAAGAACGGCAAGGTTGAAGTCACCGACTTCGACGATGCCAAGAAGAAAGAAATACTCGAAGCCAGACATATCGTGCTGGCGGCGGGCTCGGAGCCGGTGGAACTGAAGATCGCAGCGTTCGATGGCAAAAAGACTGTCGATTCCTGGGGCGCACTTGAGTTCGATGCAGTGCCGAAACGTCTCGGCGTGATAGGCGGCGGTGTCATCGGTCTGGAACTTGGCAGCGTCTGGCACCGGCTGGGGGCGCAGGTCACCATCCTCGAAGCCATGGATAATTTCCTGTTCATGGCCGATCAGCAGGTGGCGCAGACCGCAGCCCGTGAATTCAAGAAACAGGGTCTCGATATCCGGCTGGGCGCGAAAGTCAGCGGCACTGAAAAGACCAAGACCGGAATCAAGGTGCAATACGACGACAAGGCTGGCAAGCAATCCATCGAGGTCGACAAGCTCATCGTCGCAGTCGGCCGCCGTCCGGCCACGCGTAATCTGCTGGAAGACGGCAGCGGTGTGAAACTGGATCAGCGTGGTTTCATCCAGGTGGACGACGAATGCCACACTGGCGTAAATAATATCTGGGCGGTCGGCGATTGCGTGCGCGGCCCGATGCTGGCGCACAAGGGTTCCGAAGAAGGGGTGATGGTCGCCGACCTGATCGCCGGCAAGGTCTCCGAGATGAATTACGATGTGATCCCGTCCATCATCTACACATGGCCGGAGATCGCCTGGGTCGGCAAGACCGAGGAAGAACTGAAGAAACAGAATGTGAAATACAAGGCCGGCAGTTTCCCGTTCGCTGCCAACGGCCGTGCCAAGGCCATGGAAGCGGCCAGCGGCATGGTCAAGATGCTGGCACATGCCGACACAGACGAGATCCTCGGCGTGCATATCGTCGGCCCGATGGCTTCGGAGATGATCGCGGAAGCGGTGGTAGCGATGGAATTCCGTGCCAGCGCCGAGGATATCCAGCGCACCATCCACGCGCATCCGACGCTCTCGGAGTCCATGCACGAAGCATCTTTATCCGTCGACAAGCGTGCGATCCATGCAATCAACAAATAAACGGTGAAGTTATGTCACTCCAAAGGCGCCTGCGGGCGCCTTTTTGTGCTTCTTGAAAAGGTGATCCATCCGCTTGTGTTTCCTTGCGCCGGGTGCGAGCATTTCCGTCATGGGTAAATTCATGGTGGGTTTCCTGGCGTTGGTGCTGCCGGCTTTGGCGGTTGCAGTCAGCGCTGCTGTGCCGTCTCATGCGGTAGTGTTTGTCTATCATCGCTTCGGCGACGAGCGTTACCCTTCCACCAATATCCGTCTCGACCAGTTTGACGCCCAACTGGATTGGCTGGCCGATAACCATTATCAGGTCTGGGCTTTGCCGAAGATCGTGGACTATCTGAAGCAGGGCAAACCGATCCCGGACCACGTGATCGCGATCACCATCGACGATGCTTTCCAGTCGGTTTACGAGAATGCCTATCCACGGTTGCGAGCGCGTGGTTGGCCGTTCACGGTCTTTGTCAGTACTGCGGCTGTGGATGCGAAGCTGCCGGATTTCATGACCTGGGACGAGATGCGCGAGATGAAACAGCACGGCGTCACGTTCGGCGATCACACCGTGGTGCATGGGCATATGGTGTTTCGTCGGCCGGGCGAGAGCGATCTATCCTGGGCCGACCGTTCACGCCACCAGATACTGCAGGCGCAATCGCGTCTGCAACAGGAACTGGGAGCGGATACCAACGCCCAGCCGAAACTATTTGCATATCCCTACGGAGAATACGATCAGGCTTTGGCCGAGATGGTCACCGGTCTTGGGTTTACCGCCTTCGGTCAGGAGTCCGGTGTCCTGACGACACCGCTGGATCCGCGTGCTTTGCCGCGTTATCCCGTCAACGAACATTACGGCGATCTTGCGACCTTTGCACTCAAGGCTGATAGTCTGCCAATGCCGGTGCAATCCGTCACGCCGTGGGATCCTCTGGTGCAGAGCATCAATCCGCCGCGGGTTGAAATAGACCTGGTACCGGGCCGGGTTCCACCGGCAGCACTGCACTGTTATCGCAATGGCCCGGAGATGCCGATCGTCTGGTTGAATGATACCAAGACACGTTTTGCCTTGCAGGCGGCGGAACCGATGTCCGCGGGGCGGATGCGTTACAACTGTACTGCCCGGATCGATGGTCGTTACTACTGGTACAGCCACATGTGGTTGCTGCCGCCCTGACAGCGAAGCAGTCGAACGATCTTTTTATTGACCTAACGGTGCCAGCGACAGATTACTGAGTTTGCTCAGTTCATTGCTGCGGATCATGGTGCGGATATTGGCGACATAGAGATCGCCGGCAGTCGAGTAGCGATCCAGGGTGCCAGCCAACTCGATGGGATCGAGAGGTTTGCCCTGTGAACGCATCTCGGCACGCAAGGCACGGAACCCGGCGTAGGCGAAGCCGATGTTGATGTTGTGCAGGTAGGCGCGTACCGAAGCCTGCACGTCCGGATAGATGCGAACGAAATGACTGGCATCGCTGGGCCGATTGATCGGCGTCGAACCTTCGTCTTCGTCCCAGGTCCAGATCCCGAACAGGTTGTTGGCTTCCAGGGCAAAGCGTGAGGTCCCCCAGCCGCTTTCCTGGGCCGCTTGGGCCAGTACCAGTGCCACCGGCACCACGTCCACCCGCCGCAGCAGCGCGTCCCGTACCCGCGGGTTGTTGAGATCGCCTTCGACCCGGTAGCGTTCGGCGAGCGTTGTCAGGCTCTGTCCCGCATCGGATTGTGGATCAATCCTGCCATGCCCGAATTGCTCCAGCAGAAACACGCGCTGGTTCCAGATGCGCAGGTTCTCGACCAGCACGATCGGCAGCAGGGCGCGAAAGAACACGGTCTTTTTCTCGTCCTTGTCCAGCGTGCCGAGGCCGTAGGGCAGGTTGGTGATGGCGTACGGCGGGACCGCATCCTGAGGCGGCCAAGCGTAATCCTGACTGGAAAAAATGTTCTGCAGGGCTTCGGCAGAAGGCGGCTTGATTGAAATCAGGGTGAGATCGGTCTGGGCGGGCATATCCGCAGGCTGGGTGTGTTGATGATGGTGCCAGACGATGAAGCCGGCCACGATTACCGGGAGCGCCGCCGCCAGCGTGTAGAGAAAACTCCGGCTATCCACAGGACCGGACGCGGCGACGGATTTGGCGCGGTGGGCTCGGCTGCGAATGACATATCCTCGTCTTGTGACGGAGCGACTGTAGCCCAAGCCGCCGCCATTGGGAACCCGGTCAGCCGCCGGCTTCGCGGACGGCCCGCTGCACCCCGGGGATTCGTGACATGCGCAGCAGCAGACGTGAAAGCAATTCAAGGTTGGGGATTGTCACCGTGAAACGGACTACGGCCAGACCGCCATCGCTGGCCAGGCGAGTCTGCATCGCCAGGATCTGGATTTTCTCGTTGGCCAGCACCCCCGTCAGATCGGACAGCAAGCTGCGCCTATCCATCGCTTCGATGAGCAGATTCACAGGCGCCGGCTGCTGTTCGCTGCGCCAGGTCACTGCCATCTCGCGTTCCGCGGCCTTTTGCAACAGACGCACCAGGTTCGGGCAATCGGCCCGGTGCACGGTAATGTTGTGATTGCGTGTGATATATCCCCGGATCGCTTCACCCGGTAAAGGGTTGCAGCAGCGCGCCAGGCTGGTGAGCAGATTACCGACCCCGGCGACGTTCACTGCCGGCCCGACAGGAAGTCTTGATCTGGCATGAGGGCTGATCGATGGAGTCTGGAGCGGCGGCGCTGTGGCGGCTATCGCCCGTTGCAGGGCGCCGGTGAGCTGCGCCTGCGATATATCGCCGGCACCCAGCGCCGCCAGCAGTTCTTCCTGGTTATCAAATGGGAAATGTTGCAACAGCCGATCGTGACGAAAATCACGCAGCCCGAGCCGGTCCAGTTCACGTTCCAGCAACTCGCGTCCGTAGCGTACATTCAGGCCCCGGTCCTGGGCACGGAAGAAAGCGCGCACCTTGTCGCGGGCCCGCGAGGTGGCCAGGAAGCCGGTCGCTGGATTAAGCCAGTCGCGACTGGGATCACGCTCGCGCGCAGTGAGGATTTCCACTTGGTCGCCGTTGTCGAGAACATGGGTGAGCGGTACCAATCGCCCATTGACCCGTGCGCCGCGGCAACGATGACCGACATCGGTATGCACGTAATAGGCGAAATCCAGTGGTGTGGCGCCACGCGGCAAGTCCATCACCGCACCCTTCGGGGTCAGCACATAAACGCGCTCTTCCACCAATTCGGTGCGCAACTGGTCGATGAAATCCTGATCGCTGCCACCCGGCGCGAGCAATTGCCGCATCCAGCCGATGCGGGTTTCCAGTGCCGCGTCGAAACGGGCGCCTTCCTTGTAGCGCCAGTGGGCGGCCACTCCCAGTTCGGCATGCTGGTGCATGGCAAAGGTCCGGATCTGGATTTCGAGCGGTCGTCCGTCCGGACCTACCACGGCGGTATGCAGAGATTGGTAGAGATTGTCCTTGGGCGTCGCGATGTAGTCGTCGAACTCCCTGGGGATGTGATGCCAGAGACCGTGCACCACTCCGAGCACGGCATAGCACTCGGTGATATTTTCCACCAGCACCCGCAAGGCACGCAGATCGTAGATCTGTTCGAAATCGAGCTGTTTGCGCTGCAGTTTGCGCCAGATGCTGTAGATGTGTTTGGGCCGTCCGCTGACCGTGGCGCTGATCCCGGCTGTCGCCAGCGCAGCTACTAACTGGACAGTGGTGTCAGCGATGAAGGTCTCGCGGTCGGCGCGGCGTTCGCTGAGCCAGGTCGCTACCTCGCGATAGTTTTCCGGTTCGAGATAACGGAACGCCAGATCTTCCAATTCCCATTTGAGCTGCCAGATGCCGAGCCGGTTGGCGAGTGGGGCATAGATCTCCCGGGCCGCGTGCGCCAGGGTATGCTGCTGTGCCGTATCGTCCTGCTTCACCATGCGCAGAGCCTGCAGGCGATCGGCGAGCCGGATCACCAATACCCGCGCATCGCGGATCACCGCCAGCAGCAATTTGCGCAGGTTCTCGGCCTGTGCAGGCGAGGTGAGCGTGTCTTCCCGGTTGCCCAGGGCCTCGACTGCCGGGATTGCCAGTACTGCGGTGACGAGTGCGGCAGCCTCAGCGCCGAGTACATCCGGCAGTCTATCTTCCGGCAGCAGCCCGGCCACTGTCAGCGGTACTGCAATCCCGGCATGGGTCAGAACCGGATCCAGTCCCAATTCCGTCAGGATCGTACCGACGCCGAGCGCATGTTCACGCAAGGCAGGCGTCAATGCATCCCGGTCGGCCAACCGCAGTATTTCAGCCAGCACTGCTTCAGGATCAGGGTGGGATACAGTGTCTTCAGGCATGGCGGCGGCAGTAACGGATGTCAGGCTCGGGTATTTACCGTTATCATACCCATATTGTTAGCCGAGTCCTGTCATATCCAAGGAGTGTTCGCCATGCTGTACGTTCGCGCCGGCCTGTTCGTGTTATTGGCTGTCTTCACAATAGGCGCCAATGCCGACAATCTGGATGTCAATCTGGGTAGTAATGCCGCCCAGGTCGGTTATACGGCCAGCCTCACCAATTCAGGTCTGGAAGGCAGCCTTGGTTATCTCCATCACACCAGCTCGGTGGACATCGGTAGCGTGGGCCTGGGTCTGGTCGGTAATGCAAGTCCGGTGGGTTCGCCGTTGATATTCGGGGTGGGCGGCAAGGCGCTGTTCATAGCGCCGAGTCAAGGCTCTGAAAATGGCGTCGCAATCGCGCTGGGCGCACATTTCCATTATGTCTGGCCGAGCTATAACCGTTTTGCCATCGGTGGCGAGTTGTATTACGCGCCGAGCATCGTCTCATTCAACCATGCCGATCGGTATATGGAATTCGGAGTGCGTGCAGGCTATTCAGTGCTGCGCAACGCCGAGATCTATGTCGGTTATCGGCATGTTGCAGCTGCCTTCACCAGCAGTAGTACGGTCACGCTGGATAACACCTTCATGGTGGGCCTGAGCCTGACGTTCTAATTTTATATCCAACGGGGAACCAGTATGGCCGGGCATAGCAAGTGGGCCAACATCCAGCATCGAAAGAACGCGCAGGACGCCAAGCGCGGCAAGTTGTTTACGCGCCTGATCCGGGAGATCACGACGGCGGCGCGTAATGGCGATCCCAATCCGGATCAGAATCCACGCTTGCGTCTGGCGGTGGACAAGGCGCTGACCGCCAACATGACCAAGGACACCATCGAACGCGCTATCAAACGGGGCGCCGGTGAACTTGAAGGGGCTGCATTCGAGGAAATACGTTACGAAGGTTACGCTCCCGGTGGAGTGGCGGTGATCGTCGATTGCCTGACCGATAACCGTACCCGAACGGTGGGCGAAGTACGGCACGCGTTCTCGAAACACGGTGGCAATCTTGGCGCCGACGGTTCGGTGAGCTACCTGTTCAATCAATCCGGCGTGCTGCTGTTTCCGGCCAGCGTCAACGAAGACAGGTTGATGGAAGCTGCACTGGAAGCCGGTGCCGAAGACGTGGTACGCGATGTCGAGAACAATCTGGAAGTGCTGACTGAGCCGGCTGCATTCCACACCGTGAAAGATGCCATGGAACAGGCGGGCCTGAAAGCAGATTCCGCCGAGATCACCATGCGTGCTTCCATCTCGGTGGAGTTGGAGAATGAGCAGGCGGAGACAGTGTTGAAATTGCTCGAAGCACTGGAGAGTCTCGATGATGTGCAGACCGTGTACTCGAATGCCGATTTTCCGGACGAAGTGCTGCAGAATCTATGAATATTGAACACGGGCGCCGGGTGTGATCCGGATTCTCGGCATCGATCCTGGCTCGTTGTTCACCGGATATGGGGTGGTGGATCATGATGGCCGCCGGGTGCAGCATGTGACCAGTGGGTGTATCCGTATCCGGGGCAAGGAATTTCCACTGCGTCTGCGCGAAATATACTACGGAGTGCGCGCACTGGTGGAGGAATTCCAACCGCAGGAACTGGCTATCGAACAGGCGTTCGTACACAAGAATGCCGATAGCGCGCTGAAGCTGGGTCAGGCACGCGCGGCAGCTATTTGCGCGACACTCGAGTTCGAATTGGCGGTGTTCGAATACACACCGCGTTCGGTGAAGCAGGCGGTAGTGGGCAAAGGCGCCGCGTCCAAGGATCAGGTACAACATATGATGCGGATATTGCTGAATCTGCGCGGCGACCTGCAATCCGACAGTGCTGATGCATTGGCGGTGGCGGTATGTCATGCGCACAGCCGCGATCTCAAGTTGCAATTGGCACGCCATACAGGGTGCGATTCATGATCGGTTTCCTGCGCGGCAAACTTCTGCGCAAGCAGCCACCGCTGTTGTTACTCGATGTGCATGGGGTCGGCTATGAAGTCGAAGCGCCCATGTCCACATTTTATGACCTGCCCGATGTGGGCAGCGAGATCATGTTGCACACGCATCTGGTGGTGCGCGAGGATGCACATATCCTGTTCGGTTTCGCCACCGAAGCCGAACGGCGTCTGTTCCGCGCGCTGATCCGTGTCAACGGTGTTGGCCCGAGACTGGCGTTGACAATTCTCTCGGGGATCAGCGCTGATGCGTTTGCGCGTTGCGTCCGTGACAATGACAGTGCGGCGCTTACGCGATTGCCCGGTATCGGCAAGAAGACCGCAGAACGTCTGGTGGTCGAGATGCGCGACCGTCTCGATGATGCGCAAGGCGAGATCGGTATCGGCAATGCAGGCAGCCCGCGCGAAGAAGCTCTATCTGCACTGATCTCGCTCGGTTACAAGCCACCGGAAGCTTCACGCATGCTGCAAGGCATCAAGGAAACCGATCTTTCCAGCGAAGAACTCATACGCCGCGCGCTGCAAAGCGCCGTGCGTGCCGGGTGAGGTGAAGCATGGCCGTGGACCGGATCGTGACTGCCGACGGTAGCGCTGAAGACGAAGCACTGGATCGCGCCATCCGGCCGCGGACGCTGGCTGACTATATCGGCCAACCGGCAGTGCGTGAGCAGATGGAAATTTTCATCGGCGCCGCACGCCAGCGCTCGGAGGCGCTGGATCATGTGTTGATCTTCGGCCCACCGGGGCTGGGCAAGACCACGCTGGCCCACATCATCGCGCATGAGATGGGTGTCAATCTGAGACAGACCTCGGGACCGGTGCTGGAACGGCCTGGCGATCTGGCCGCATTGCTGACCAACCTGGAACCAAACGATGTGCTGTTCGTCGATGAGATCCATCGTCTGAGCGCGGTGGTGGAAGAAGTGCTGTATCCGGCACTGGAAGACTACAAGCTCGACATCATGATCGGTGAAGGTCCCGCTGCGCGTTCCATCAAACTCGATCTGCCGCCGTTCACACTGGTGGGCGCGACGACGCGTGCTGGTTTGCTGACTTCGCCGTTACGGGATCGTTTCGGGATCGTGCAGCGGTTGGAATTCTACAGTCACGCTGAATTGACCGAGATCGTGATGCGCTCGGCGCGGATTCTATCGCTCTCCATCGACAATGAAGGCGCCAAGGAGATTGCCGGACGCGCACGCGGCACGCCGCGCATCGCCAATCGTCTGTTGCGCCGGGTACGGGATTATGCGGAAGTGAAGGGCGACGGTCGCATCACCCTGGATATTGCGCGCAAAGCCATGAACATGCTGGACGTGGATGTGCATGGTTTCGACGTTCTGGACCGCAAGTTATTGATGGCCGTGATCGAGAAATTCGACGGCGGCCCGGTCGGCGTCGACAATCTGGCAGCCGCAATCGGCGAGGAGCGCGGCACCATCGAGGATGTCCTGGAGCCGTATCTTATTCAGCAGGGTTTTCTCATGCGCACGGCGCGCGGACGTGTGGCTACCCGGCTCGCTTATCAGCATTTCGGCCTGACTCCGCCACGGCGCGATCCGGTGCCTGACCTGTTCAGTGATGATACCCAGGTCTGAAATATGGGTGCATCAAAACGTGGAACCGGTCACGCCCGGGACGGTCACAGAACGGTAGCATCGAGAGACAGGGATCGGTTATCGGCGACCTTCGTTTGGCCGGTGCGGGTTTACTTCGAGGATACCGATGCCGGTGGTGTGGTATATCACGCCAACTATCTGCGCTTCATGGAACGTGCGCGTACCGAATGGTTGCGGGCGCTGGGTTTCGAACAGGACGAGCTGCGTACGCGGTTCGGTGTCCAGTTCGTGGTGATTGCCGCCCATATCGAGTATCGTCGTGCGGCACGGTTCAATGCCCAGCTCGTAGTCAGTGTAACCGTTACGGATACAGGTCGCGCCAGTCTTACCTTCGCGCAACAGATCAGAGAAGCTGATGTTTTGATATGCGAAGCTGAGATACGCGCAGCCTGTGTGGATACGGAAAATTTCAAACCCCGACCCTTGCCGCAGGAAATCGTGGCGGAGTTAATCAGATGAATGGACAAGAATCTTTCCTTGAGATCGCGCTGCATGCCAGCCTGGTGGTGAAATGCGTACTGCTGATACTGATCGCAGCCTCCATCGCCTCCTGGGCGGTGATCTTTCGCAAGCACCGCATGCTCAGGCAGGCACGCAGTGCAGCGGATGCCTTCGAGCAGCGTTTCTGGTCGGGCGGCGAACTGGCGGCTATATATAAGGAGATCAGTGGTACCGGCGCCGAATACGGCATGGAAGGCATATTCGAGGCAGGCTTCAGTGAGTTCGCGCGCTTGCGCAAGCAAAGCGATGCGCCTGGACAGGTCATCGAAGGCGCACGGCGCGCGATGCGCGGTGCGCAGATCCGCGAGATCGACCGGCTGGAAGAACATCTGGCGTTCCTGGCGACAGTCGGTTCCACCAGTCCGTATGTGGGTCTGTTCGGTACGGTGTGGGGCATCATGAATGCGTTTCACGGACTCGGCAACGTGCAGCAAGCCACCATCGCGATGGTGGCGCCTGGTATCTCGGAAGCCTTGATCGCGACCGCCATGGGTCTGTTTGCGGCGATCCCGGCCGTGATCGCCTACAACCGCTTTGCCAACCATGTCGAGCGTCTCGAAACGCGCTTCGACAGTTTCCTTGAGGAATTTTCCACGATCTTGCAGCGTCACGTCGGCTCACGTGGCGCACAGGGGCAGTAAGGCATGACGCGGCGGCGCGGCAAACGGCGCATGATGAGCGAGATCAATGTGGTGCCCTACATTGACGTGATGCTGGTATTGCTGATCATCTTCATGATCACCGCACCTTTGCTGTCGGAAGGTGTAAAAGTCGATCTGCCGGCGGCCAACGCCAAACCATTGAATCTCAAATCCGACGAGACACCGGTGGTGCTGACGGTGGATGCCAAAGGCAAGTATTACCTGAATATCGGTGAGCACACCGATCAGCCACTCGACCCCCGCGTAGTGGTCGCGCGTGTCACTGCAGTACTCAAATTGAAACCGGGTACCCATGTGCTGGTGCGCGGTGACAAGGATGCACGCTACGAAGAAGTCATGCGCGGCATGGTGTTGCTGCAGGCAGCAGGGGCACCCAGCGTGGGTATGGAGACCAATCCGGACAATCCGCCGCAAGTGCGGATCCAGGACGGCCAGTGATGGAAAGCACCACTCGACGCTTGCTGCCCTGGGTTTATTCGCTGATATTGCATGGCGGATTTCTGGGTTTGCTGATGCTGAGCCTGCACTGGACCAACGCGACCCTGCCATCGCTGGGACAGAATCCGGACGCCAAACCGGTGCAGGCGACAGTCGTCGATCAGTCGTTGATCAAGCAGCAGATGGATATGCTGAAAGCCGAAGACCAGCGCAAGCTCGCTGCCCAGAAGAAACTGGATCAGGAAGCCCAGGCCGCGAAACAGCAACGCCAGCAGGAAGAGCAGAAACTTTCCGATCTCAAGCAGCAGCAGGCGCAGACGCAGGCGGCGCTGGACAAGAAACTGGCTGATCTGCAGACGCAAGCACAGGCCGAACAGGATCGAGTCACCAAACTCAAGGCGGAAGCTGCGAAAGCCGCCCAGCAGGAGAAACAGCGCCAGAGCGCCGAAACTGTACGACGACATAAACAGTTACAGGCCGAAATTGCGGCTGAGGAGAAAGCGCGTGATGCACGGTTGGCATCCTTGCGCCAACAATATGTTGCCTTGATTGCGATCAAGATCCAGAACAACTGGATAAAGCCGCCGACGGCGCCAGATGATCTCAACTGCAAGCTGGATGTACAGCAGGTTCCGGGCGGGGCAGTGGTGAATGCCAATGTTACCCAATGCAATGGTGACGATGCTGTGCGACAATCCATCGTGACGGCGGTTCTGAAGGCATCTCCCTTGCCGCCACCACCGGACCCCTCTCTGTTCGATCGTAATCTGGTGATCACTTTTTGTCCCGGATGCAAGGCGGGTAACTGATGTCGAGCTTACGCAAACTGATGATTATTTCTTTACTGGTACTGTTACCTTTGGCGGTAGCACGTGGCACGCTGGAAATCGAAATCACTCAAGGTGTGAACAGTGCGGTGCCTGTAGCGATCGTGCCATTTGGCTGGCAGATTCAGGGTTCAATGCCATCCGAGGATGTGGCGGGTGTCATCAGTTCCGACTTGACGCGCAGCGGCCGCTTCAAGCCGATTGCGACCAAGTCCATGCTTGAGAAACCGACCGAAGCCAGTGGCATCAATTTCACCAATTGGCGAGTACTCGGTGTCAGCGATCTGGTGATTGGCCGGATCAAACCGGCTGCATCCGGTAATTATTCGATCGAATTCCAGTTATTCAATGTCTATACCGGACAGCAGCTGATGGGGTACAGCGTCCTGACTGGGCCCAAGCAACTGCGGCATGCGGCGCACATCATCAGCAACATGATCTATCAGAAACTGACCGGGCAGCGCGGTGCGTTCGATACACACATTGCGTATGTCGAGATCACAGGCAGCAGCCCCAAGACCCATTATGCGCTGGTGGTAGCGGATGCGGATGGCGCCAATGCGCAGACTGTGTTTCAGTCGGACCAGCCGATCCTTTCTCCGGATTGGTCGCCGGACGGGAAATCACTGGCTTACGTCTCATTCGAACACATACAGCCGGCCATCTATATCCAGAATATCTATAGTGGGGTGCGTACGCTGTTGACCCAGCAACCGGGTCTTAACAGTGCACCTGCATTCTCGCCCGATGGCAAATCGTTAGCGCTGGTGTTGTCCTCTTCACCTGGCAATCCCGACGTGTACATCATGGATCTGGCAAGCCACAAACTGCGACGCGTCACTACTTCGGATGCAATCGATACCGAGCCGGTCTGGTCACCTGATGGGCGTAGCCTGTATTTCACATCGGACCGCGGCGGTTCCGCGCAGATTTACAAGGTCAGCCTGAGCGGCGGCGAACCGCAGCGCATCACCTTTGACGGCAATTATAATGCCCGGCCGCGGATATCTCCCGATGGCCACACGCTTGCCATGGTCCACCGGGAAAACGGGCATTTACATATTGCCAGCATGGACCTGAATACCGGGGTCTTGCAGAACCTCACCGATGGCGACCTGGATAAATCGCCGAGTTTTGCCCCGAATGGCGCTATGATTATCTATGAGGCCAATTACCGTGGACAGGGCGTGTTGGCCGAGGTATCGATAGACGGGCAGGTAAGAGAGAGATTATCGGAGAATCGCAGCACTGTGGATGTGCATGCGCCAGTCTGGGGACCGTTTCCGCCGGGAGGTTGAACGGTCTAGGCAGTTTGTTTTCAATGGTTCTGTTGCACAGGAGAAGAGACATGAAGATGTTGCGTTATGAAGCGCTGGCCCTGAGCTTGATGCTGGTGATGGCGGGTTGTGCCAAGACCGTCAAACCCACTCCACCGCCGGCTGCTCCGGCCCCCGCGCCCACCACCATGGCGGCACCTGCAGCGGCTACCACCCAGGCGCCGGCACCGGCCCAGGTCAGCCCGCTGGATGATCCCAGCAGTGTATTGGCACAGCGCGTGATCTATTTCGATTTCGACAAGAGCAACATCCGTTCCGAGTTTCTCGATACCTTGACTGCGCACGCCAAATATCTGATCGCGAATCCGAATCAGAAGATGCGCATCGAAGGCTATACCGATGAGCGTGGGACCGTCGAGTACAACATCGCGCTGGGCGATCGTCGGGCTCAGGCGGTGCGTCGTTTCCTGTTGTTCCAGGGCGTGGCCCCGGATCAGTTGACTACCGTCAGTTACGGCGAAGCGCATCCGGCCGACGCAGGACATGACGAGGCTGCCTGGGCCAAGAATCGCCGCGCTGTGCTCGTGTACCTGCGATGAGATCTTATCGCACAGCGATGTTGCCGGCAGCAGGACTGATCGTCCTGCTGGCCGGTTGTACCATGCAGGTGAAACCGGATGATCCGTACGCGATCCGGCAGCAGCAACTGGAAGCACGCGTGGACCGCCTCGATCAGTTGTTCAAGAACCAGAGCCTCAGCAGCATGTCGCAGCGCATCGATGACCAGCAGGATCAGTTGCGGCAGTTGCGTGGCGATGTGGAGACACTGGAGCACAATGTCGATCTCACCAAGAAGCAGCAACGGGATCTGTATCTCGACCTTGATAGACGCCTGCAAAAACTGGAACTGGGTACCGGTAACTCCCAGGCCAGTAACGGCAATACATCGACGGCCGCCCAGCCCGCTGCCAATGATGCCGATGAGCGATCGGCATACCAGAAGAATTTCAATCTGGTGAAACAGGGTCGTTACGACGATGCCATCAACGGCTTCACTGCATTCATACAGCAATACCCGCAGAGCCAGCTGGTTCCGAATGCGGAATTCTGGATGGGGGAGTCGCATTACCAGCAAAGTGATTTCCAGGGCGCGCTGGTCAATTACAAAGCGGTAGTCCAGAACTATCCCGATTCGAGCAAGGCACCGGATGCGCTGCTCAAGATGGGTTACGCGCAGTATGAGATGAAGGACTGGAAAGCTGCGCGCAAGACGCTTGATTCGGTCGTCAGCAAGTACCCGGATTCCAGGTCGGCCGGATATGCGAAGCAGCGCCTGCAGCGTATGAAGAAAGAAGGTCATTAGTCAGCGGGTGAGCATGTCCATGTCTGAGACCACGGCGACTCGCCGCGACACCCTGCCGGCAGATCAGCGTCTGCGGATTACCGAGATTTTCTTTTCCATCCAAGGTGAAGCCGACACTGTCGGTTGGCCGACCGTGTTCGTGCGACTGACCGGCTGCCCTTTGCGGTGTGGTTACTGTGATACTGCGTATGCGTTTCATGGCGGAGAATGGCGGGAGTTCTCCGAGATCGAGCGCGAAGTCGCCAAATATTCGTCGCGCTATGTCACTGTTACCGGTGGCGAACCGTTGGCACAGAAAAATTGTGCTGCGTTCCTGACACGACTTTGCGATGCAGGCTACCGGGTATCTATCGAGACCAGCGGTGCATTGCCGATTGCGGAACTCGACTCGCGGGTGATCCGGGTGATGGATATCAAGACGCCAGGTTCGGGCGAATCGGCTCGCAATCTGCAGGAGAACATTCCGGCATTACGCAGCCAGGATCAAGTCAAGTTCGTGATCTGTGACCGTGATGATTATCAGTGGGCACGTGTGCTGCTGGAACAGCAGCGGCTGGCTGTTCGTTGTCAGGTTCTGTTTTCACCCAGCCACGGTCAGCTTGAAGCTCGTGACCTGGCAGACTGGATACTCGCCGATCGGTTGCCGGTCCGGTTACAGGTGCAGTTACATAAATATCTCTGGGGCAATGTGCCTGGAAAGTAACCCTCAAACCAGCATGAAGAAAGCAGTCGTCCTTGTTTCGGGTGGGCTCGATTCCGCCACCACCCTTGCGGTTGCCCGTGAGCAGGGTTACACCTGCTATGCGCTGAGTTTTGCATATGGCCAGCGCCATCAGGCCGAGCTTGCCGCCGCCGCCCGGGTTGTGACGGCGTTAGGTGCGGTGGAACACAAGACTGTGGCCCTGGATTTGTCGTCGATCGGCGGGTCTGCACTGACGGATGCCGGTATCGCCGTTCCCGATCAGCCATCCGAAGGTATCCCGGTCACCTATGTACCGGCGCGCAACACCATATTTCTGGCTGTGGCGGTCGGGTGGGCCGAAGTCCTGGGCGCCCAGGATATCTTCATCGGCGTGAATGCAGTGGATTACTCGGGTTATCCCGACTGCCGGCCCGCTTTCATCGCTGCGTTCGAGCACGTCGCCAACCTCGGGACCCGCATGGGCGTGGAGGGCAAGCCGCTTTATATACGCGCACCCTTGATCGAGTGGTCCAAGGCCGAGATCATCCGCCGGGGAACCAAGCTGGGTGTCGATTACGCCTTGACCGTGTCGTGTTATAGCGCGGACGCGGAGGGCCATGCCTGCGGTCGCTGCGACAGTTGCCGCCTGCGGCGCCAGGGGTTCGAGGCAGCAGGGATTCCCGACCCCACGCGGTATCGCTGAAATTTGGTAATTATCGCGGCTTCCGCTATCATGCGTCGCCTTGGATTTCGGGTGCGGTTGCAGGCTGTTCCGCCGCTGTAGTTCATTCGGGCCGTTAGCTCAGCCGGTAGAGCAGCTGGCTTTTAACCAGTTGGTCGACAGTTCGAATCTGTCACGGCCCACCATATTCGCTTGCTTGCGCCTTCTCCGAGCCAGGGATCCCGGGTCCTCCGTGAATCTTTCTGGTCTCTGCATTGTCTCCGAGCTTTTCAAATTGATTCTTCTAACCGTTCCTCTGTTCAGAGGGGCAACATGGTTGGTGATTAACCCCGTACTCAGGACCTTGGCCTGCTGATTTCTATCAGAGTACTCATGCAGCTTGAAATCACGCCCAAAGGTATTCAGCTGTGGCGGAACGGTATGACAAGCTGCTCAAGGCATACCCGTCTGGCGGGCAAAGCTTGGCACAGCCGAGGCAGTGGCAGACCAGACAAATGCACAAACCACAACTGATATGGTGAATATCACGTATTTAACAAGATGCTTTGGACACATTGTCGTAGCTCCAAAAATTGTTTTGTTAAGCAGGCGTAACCAATTTCAGTACTATTCCTTGCCTTTAACGCTAAAAATCAGATGTTGCAGCAGGACTGGATGCGACTGCTAACCCGTGACTGGCAATATTCCATTATCGCTCGCCTCACGTAACAGATATTCGTACAAGTACTGGTAACGCTCGGCGACATTTGCACCGAACAAGGGGTCTTCGATACTTTCAGATTTACGCTGAATCTCTTTCCAGTCTCTTGGCTTGAGGACGTCGATGGCTTTTGGAAACAATACCCGTTCTTCAATCTCAACATGTCGGGCCTGGGTTTCCAGATAGTTCCGACCAAGTTCCATTAACCTCGATTGAAACTCACTCTTGCCAGCTTGGAGCTCCAGCACCAGTTCAATGAGTTGATCTTCCAGTGTATAGATCATCTCATGCTGTGATCTTATCTGCTCCACTTCTTGTCGCACTGAGGTATCGGTATCCAGAAGTTTTCCAAAGATTAGGTCTTCCTTTGGGTGGTGGACGATGCTGGGAAATTTGCGCATGTAGTAAAGCGAATTTGCCAACAGGATCAGATCTGGACTGTCGTGACTCTCTAACAGATCAAGCTGCAGGCGTACGAGCATAAGCACACGGCGCATATTGGCGTGTTCGTTTTGCAGTTTTTCTATCGTGTTCACTGGTACCTGATCCAGGGCCATGGTTCTGGAATTCTTTATAGACAGCCCTTGACTTCCAGGCATTGATATAGATCAAGTGGGAGACGAATACGGTGAAATCTGCTTCGCCAACAGTCTATTCAACAGCCGACAACAGATGGTCTGATTGATTCAGGTCAGTTTCAAGACGGGTAAACCGGTATAGCCTGCCGACAAAATCAAGGGATTCTGGAATGGATACATCTGTCAATTTCGACCTGGAGCTGATACGACGGTATGATGTGAGCGGCCCTCGCTACACTTCTTATCCGACTGCGGCACAATTTGAAAATGCTTTCGATGTGATGAAATATGTAGAGGCTGCCCGTAGCAGCAATGATGATCCGATTCCAGTGCCTCTATCTATCTATCTGCACATCCCGTTTTGTGAAAGTCCATGTTATTACTGTGCCTGCACCCGTGTTATCACTCGTCACCATGGCAAGGTCGAGGCATACCTGAACCGCCTGTATAGAGAAATTGAATTACAGGCAACGCTATTCGACCGTGATCGGACGGTCCGCCAATTGCACCTTGGCGGGGGTACTCCCACGTCGCTGACATTTGATGAGATGCAGGAGTTGATGGATATGCTGCAGCGGCATTTTTCCTTGTCCCGCAGTGCGCAACGTGAGTTTGGTATCGAGGTGGATCCGCGCACCGTCACGGCTGACACGATCCAGGGGCTTGCGGGGCTCGGTTTCAATCGAATCAGTTTCGGGGTTCAGGATTTCAATCCGAGAGTCCAGCGAGCGGTCAATCGTGAGCAATCACAGCAACACACCCTGTCTCTTATCAACGCGGCGCGTCAAGCGGGATTCAATTCTATCAATGCGGATCTTATATACGGCCTGCCTTATCAGACATTGGATACATTCCGTGAGACCCTGGATACGCTGATCGAGGCGAGGCCAGACCGGATCGCCATCTACAACTACGCGCATATGCCTGATTTGTTCAAGGCCCAACGCCTGATCGCCGTGGATGCGCTGCCTGATCCGGAAACTAAGCTGGGGTTGCTCGGGCTCAGCATCGAAAAACTTACGGCCGCCGGGTATGAATATATCGGTATGGACCATTTTGCGTTATCGACAGATTCACTGGCCAGTGCATTGCATCGTGGAACTCTGCAACGCAATTTTCAGGGTTACTCAACAGGCGCCGAGTGTGATTTGGTTGGCCTGGGCATGAGCGCGATCGGTATGATCGGAGATACTTATAGCCAGAATGTAAAGACCTTACATGAATACTCTGCCCGGATGGATTCCGGCCAGCTCGCTGTCAGCAGGGGACTGGTGATGAATGACGATGATCAGGTACGCCGGGCTCTTTTGCAGCAGCTTACCTGCCAGGGGCGTGTTTCATATCATATCTATGAGCAGCATTTCGGGGTCGATTTCCAGCGTTATTTTGCGGCCGAACTGCACGCGCTTGAAAAGATGGCCAGTGATGGGCTGATCCGGATGGATCAGGAGGGATTCTTGCTGACGTCAACCGGGCGCTTGCTGATACGGGCAGTGGCGATGGTTTTCGATGGCTATCTGCAACAGCGGCGAACCAGCGAGGATTTACCTGCAGATCAGGCGGGGCGTTTTTCCAGGGTCATCTGAGTTTCTATATGTGTACTCAGCTACCCAGCCTTGGCGCTATTGTTGGACTCCGGATTTCTGGGTTACTATCTGGTTCATTGCCAGGTTTCGCCTGCAAGGAAACAAATTGCAATCATGAGTACGCGCGCTTCGCGAACGCACCTCGACGTCAATGCTCTACGCAAGACATGCAGCAGTTGTTCGTTGGCCGAGCTGTGCCTGCCGATGGGGCTGAGTCCAGAGGACATGGAACGCCTCGATACCCTGATTCAGTCTTCTTTGCCTCTGCATTCTGATGAACATCTGTTCAGAGTGGGCGACCCCTTCCAGGCTATTTATGCCGTACATTCCGGCTGTTTCAAAACCTATGTAGTAGACGATACTGGCCGGGAGCATGTATTGGGGTTTCATCTGCCCGGTGAGCTCATGGGACTGGGCGGAATCTATCCCCACCGACATCAAGTGAACGCACTTGCGCTGGATACTTCGACAGTCTGCAAACTGGACTTCAACGAGATATCTACGCTCTCGATGCAGGTCCCCAGTTTGCAAGCGCAGCTGTTTCGTCTGATGAGCAAGGACATCGGCGCATCTAATGCACTGTCAGGTGATTTTACTGCAGAAGAACGCCTGGCTGCGTTCTTGATGAGTATGTCGCGTCGTTTCCATATGCGCGGCTATTCTGCTACCGAATTCATCCTGAGGATGACCCGGCGCGATATCGCCAATTATCTGCGGCTTGCTACCGAGACAGTGAGCAGGGTACTGGCGAAATTCCAGGATGATGGGTTGATTCTTGTCGCACGCCGCGATGTGAGAATCCTGGACATCGGCCGGTTGGGTGGCATGTGTCGCAGTGTCCCGGAATTGTAATGCCTGCAATTTATTGTCTCGTCGTATCGCCAGCTGTGCCAGAAAGGGGCTGAATTAATGTCCTGTGCTGGCCGGATTTGCCCCGTGACTTGCATGTTTATGGCCTCCCGGGTCGATAACGACGACTGCTGAAGGTCTTGCGCATCTGGTAAAATCCGGCTTGAATTCAGGGTGCTGGCGCCGTGCCCCAGGGGCGATGTGCCCGCCGTCCATCAATCGAATCCGATCCGTGAAAGAGGTTTCATAGCCATGAATTTGCAGGAATTAGGTCAAATCGCACACCGGTTGGTGGCCGATAACCGCGGGATTCTCGCGGCCGATGAAAGCACCAGCACCATCGGGAAGCGGTTCAAGGCTGTCGGGGTGGAATCCACTGAAGAAAGCCGCCGGGCTTACCGGGAGATGCTGTTTGCCACCCCGGGGGTGGAGAAATTCATCAGCGGCGTAATCATGTATGACGAAACCATCCGTCAGAAAACCAGGTCAGGCGTGCCGTTCCCTGAATTCCAGAGCAAGCTGGGTATCGTGCCTGGTATCAAGGTGGACATGGGCGTCAAGCCGCTGGCAGGCAGTCCCAGTGAAAAGATCACCGAGGGGCTGGACGGGCTGCGTGAGCGGCTACAGGAATACCATAAGTTGGGTGCTCGATTTGCCAAATGGCGGGCAGTGATCGATATCGCCGAGGGCATTCCGACTGAATATTGTATCCGGGCCAATGCCCAGGCCTTGGCGCGCTATGCGGCCCTGTGCCAGGAAGCCGGACTGGTGCCGATCGTCGAACCGGAAGTGCTGATGGACGGTGCCCATACCCTCGAGCGTTGTGCCGAGGTGACCAATGCCACTCTCAAGACAGTCTTCGATGAGCTTTATCACCATCGGGTGGCGCTTGAGGGCATGCTGCTGAAGCCGAACATGGTCATCAGCGGCATGAAATGCGCGACCCAGGCCGGCGTGGAACAGGTTGCGCAGGAGACGGTACGGGTTCTGAAGCGGCGTGTGCCAGCGGCAGTGCCGGGAATCGTCTTCCTGTCCGGGGGGCAGAGCGCGGCGCTCGCTACGGCGCATCTCAATGCGATGAATGCGCTCGGCGCTTACCCCTGGGTGCTCAGCTATTCCTATGGGCGCGCCTTGCAGGAGCCCGCACTGACGGCCTGGAAGGGGCAAGAAGCGGGCGTGGCAACAGGGCAAAAGGCGCTTTATCACCGTGCCCGATGCAATAGCGCAGCCTGCGCTGCCGGATATTCGGCCGAGATGGAAAAAGCCGCTTGATGAGGGAGAAAGACAGCTTCCTGCCTCCATGGGGGAGGGGCGGATGGTGTCTGCAGCAAAGCAATTTGACGAGGCAAAGGCAAGGATTTAGACTGGACCGTCTAGTCTAAATATGTTCTGGGCTCTCACAGACCTCGTAACCGTTCGCGACAGGGCAAGTCATGGCAGCAAGCAGCCAGAAAAATACCGATAACGTAGTCGAGATCACCGGCCTCAAATACCGGCGGGGTGAAAAGCTGATTTTCGATCGGCTGAACATCACTATTCCGCGTGGCAAGATCACGGCCATCATGGGGCCCAGCGGCACGGGCAAGACCACCTTGCTCCGCATGATGACAGGGCAGGTGCTGCCTGATCGTGGGCGGGTGATCGTCGAGGGCCGCAATATCGCGCGCCTCGATGGTGACGAGCTATACGAACTGCGCAAGAGCATGGGATTCCTGTTCCAGAACGGCGCCTTGTTCACCGATTACAACGTATTCGAGAACGTCGCCTTCCCATTGCGCGAACATACCAAGCTTCAGGAACGGCTGATCCATCATGTCGTGCTCATGAAACTGCAAGCAGTCGGCTTGCGGGGCGCATGGAGCATGATGCCGGGCGAGATGTCGGGGGGTATGGCGCGCCGGGTGGCACTGGCACGTGCCATTGCGATGGATCCGAAGATCATCTTCTACGATGAACCGTTCACTGGACTGGATCCCATTTCCATGGGCGTGATCGTACGTCTGATAAGGGTCCTGAACGACAGCCTGGGATTGACCAGTGTGATCGTGTCGCACGACGTTGCGGAAGTTTCCTCAGTCTCGGATCAGAGCTATCTGATCTCGAACGGCAAGGTGGTCGCACGCGGGACCCCTGAAGAACTGGAGCGCAACAAATCTGCATGGGTACGGCAGTTCCTCGAGGGCCTTGCCGATGGTCCGGTACCGTTTCATTACCCGAGCCTTGATTATGCGACTCAACTACTTGGCGAGGAGTCCACCTGATGCGCCTGCTGCGTGAAGCCTATTACATCGTACTCGAATTTCTCGAGATGCTGGGCGCCTGTGTCCTGTTCCTGATGCGTCTGATCAGACTGATACCACAAAGCCTGCTGCGCCCGAGGCTGATATTTCAGCAGATATTTTCGGTTGGGGGCATGTCACTGGTGCTGATCATGGTCTCCGGCTTGTTCATCGGTATGGTGCTGGGTTTGCAGGGCTATAACACGCTCAACAAGTTTGCTGCGACTTCGGCGCTGGGAACATTAGTCGTGTTGTCATTGCTGCGTGAACTGGGTCCCGTAGTCACCGCGCTGTTGTTCGCTGGCCGTGCAGGTACCGCATTGACGTCAGAGATCGGTCTGATGCGGGCTACCGAACAGATCGCCGGCATGGAGATGATGGCGGTGGATCCAGTGCGGCGCATCGTCGTGCCGCGCTTCCTCGCCGGCGTGATCTCGATGCCGTTACTGGTTGGTATCTTTAATGCGATCGGCATTCTGGGTGGTTTCCTTGTGGGAGTTGGCCTGATGAAGGTCGATATAGGTGCTTTCTGGTCGCAGATACACAGCACCGTCGATCTGCACGAAGACTTCATGAGTGGCGTGCTGAAAAGTTTCGTATTCGGCATCGCGACCACGCTGATTGCCGTATTCGAGGGTTACTATGCACAGCCCACCGCCGAAGGTGTGAGCCGTGCGACGACGCGAACAGTTGTGAATAGTGCGTTGGCAGTGCTGGCGCTCGACTATCTTCTTACCGCTTTCATGTTCTGAGGTTCGATTTCATGAAACAGACACGCACAGTCGAGATCGTCACGGGATTCTTCATAATCCTTGGCTTCATTGCGCTTTATGTGATCGCTACCCGTGCCACCAATATCCGGGCCTATGGCGATAGCAATGGCTACAATGTGACCGCCAGCTTCACCAACGTCGGCGGGCTCAAGGTGCGTGCGCCGGTCACCATGTCGGGGGTGGCGGTCGGCAGAGTCACCGATATTCGTCTGGATCCCAAGTCCTTCAATGCCATCGTGACGATCCAGGTGAACGGCGCATACAGGGAAATCCCAGACGACACGACGGCGAGCATCCTGACTTCGGGATTACTCGGTGAACAATATATAGGATTGAGCCCAGGTGGATCTGATACCTTCCTGAAGCAGGGCAGTCAGATAACCTATACACAATCCGCTATCGTACTTGAGAACCTGATTGGCAAGTTCTTGTCCTCGGGAAAAGCGACTTCAGGAGGCAAATGATATGCGTATGAGAAAGTTATGGGTGCCGATGCTCGCAATCTTGTTGACGAGCACGATGGTGCTCGCTGACTCAGTAAAATCGGATGGTATGTTGCCTCCGGACAAGGTCGTGGAGAATACTGCCAAGGATATGTTTTCCGCGATGAACGCAAACAAATCCGATCTGAAGCAGCACCCTGAGAAGCTTTACGATCTGATCGGCAAGATATTATTGCCAAATTTTGATTTCGATGTTGCTTCACGTCTGGTGCTGGGGCGGTACTGGCACAGTGCCACTCCGACGCAGCGCAAGGCCTTCGAGGATGCATTCTATAAATTTCTGGTGCACAGTTATGCAAATGGCATGTTGAAAGGAAATTATTCGGAACGCAATGTTGCGGTCGAGCCGTGGCGAGGTTCTGAGAGCGATACCCGTGCGATGGTGCGCAGCAAGGTCATGCGTGAGAATGCTGCGCCAGTTGAGGTGGATTACGCCATGGTTAAAACCAAGACTGGCTGGAAGGCATTCGATGTGACGATAGAAGGCATCTCCTATGTCATAAACTACCGTAATCAGTTCGGACCTGAGATCGAGAAGAATGGTCTGGATGCGTTGATTAAACGGCTGAATTCGGATGCTGATAATGCCGGCGCGACAAAGAGCAATGCCAAGTGACGGACAAGCTTGATTTTAGTGCCGATGGGGAAGGCAGGTTCCTGATAAAGGGCAAGATGAATTACGAATCTTGCCCTGCTGCCCTGGATGAAAGTATGCGTTTATTCAGGGATATGCCGAATATCGAACTGGATTTATCAGCAGTTGATACTACCGATAGCGCGGGTCTGGCGTTATTGGTGGAGTGGGTTGGTTGGGCAAAACGTGAGCATCGTAAGCTCAGTTTTCGGCATCTCCCGCAACAGGCCCTGGCCCTGGCCAGGATCAGTGATGTGGAGAAGATGTTGCCAGTCGGCTAGCCGGGTATTGGAATAGGGGTCGAATCAGAAAATGGCGGCGGACGGTTATCCGCCGCCATTTTTTTGTGCTTCAGGCACTGCTGATGCCGACGCGGGCGGTGCCTTGCTTGATGCCGAGGGGGCGGACATGTCATCCGAGTCAT
>DASSKW010000123.1:0-14171 GCA_035690065.1 Gammaproteobacteria bacterium | reverse complement strand
CGCTACAATCGATAGCAGACAATTAACACAATCACCGGGACACGTATCGAAGCGCGGCTATTAACATCAGTGCTTGAATCTTCCCTGCTTCAAAAACTGTATCACCTGCTCCGCCACCTCCGGCTGGAACAGCATGCTCGTGTGATGTACCGGCAGTGCGATCTGATCGGTCGCGCCCGGCAACTGCGTTTCTTCGGCCGTGACCACGCCATCGTGCACGCCGGTCAATTCGGGACGCGGCAGACCAAATCCCGTCCCGCCGGTGCCGATGAACACGCCTAACTCGCGCGACTGATCCCAGACCGGATCGTGTGTGTCTGCCAACCCATCCGGGCCGCTCTGTCCCAACAGCCAGCCCCAATTCTTCTGAGTGAGGTTGCGCGCGGCCATGCTGCCGCGCACCGGCGAACCCATCAACACCACACGCCCCGGTGGAATCCTCACACCTGACTCGAACATGCGCAGGATCACCATGCCACCGAGACTGTGGCCGACCAGGTGCACCGTGCTCGCATCGAGCTTTGTGATGTAGTCCGCCAGATGCTTCGCGTTGGCGTCCACTGATTCCAGCACGGTGTGGTAGTGAAACTGATGCGTGTCGAACCCGGCCTGGGACACGCGCCGCCGCAACAGTGCCATCTCCAGGCCGGTCATGTACAGACCGTGGACGAAGACGACGGTCTCTTGGGTTGATTGGATCATCGCGGTTTTCGGCAGCCAGACCAGGAACGATTTTGGAGTCTGCCAGCATCGCCAGCCTGCGGCCAGTACCGGACGCGGCGGCTGCGAATCCGCTATCATTTAGCCCCTTTCCCAATCCTGTCTGCAGTCCCGTCTTCTATGAGTAACAGTTTTTCTCCTGCACAGCGGCGCCAAAGTGTGGCAGCGATGGTCGGCCCGGTGCGGGTAGGCGGCGGCGCGCCCATCGTGGTGCAGTCCATGACCAACACCGACACTGCAGACGTGGACGCGACGGTGCGGCAGGTCGCGGAGCTCGCGCGGGCCGGTTCGGAACTGGTACGCATCACGGTCAATACCGACCAGGCGGCAACGGCGGTACCGCAGATCCGTGAGCGACTCGATGCCCAGAATATCGGCGTGCCCCTGATCGGCGATTTTCATTACAACGGCCACAAGCTCCTGACTGCGCATCCGGCCTGCGCCGAAGCGCTGGCCAAGTACCGCATCAATCCCGGCAACGTCGGCCACGGCAGCAGACACGACACGCAGTTCGCGACCATGATCGAGGTGGCGATCAAATACGACCGCCCGGTGCGCATCGGCGTGAACTGGGGCAGCCTCGACCAGGAACTGCTGACCCGGATGATGGATGAGAATGCAAAAGCATCGGCACCGAAAGATGCCAGGGAGATCATGCATGAGGCACTGATCGCCTCGGCACTGCTTTCCGCGCAACGTGCCGAAGAACTGGGGCTCGGCCACGACCACATCATCCTGTCCTGCAAGATGAGCGGTGTGCAGGACCTGATTGCCGTCTATTCCAGCCTCGCCGCGCGCTGCGACTACCCACTGCACCTCGGCCTGACCGAAGCCGGCATGGGCAGCAAAGGCATCGTCGCTTCGACCGCCGCCCTGGCAGTGCTGTTGCAGCAGGGCATCGGCGACACCATCCGCATCTCGCTCACGCCGGAACCGGGCGGTGACCGTACCCGCGAAGTCATCGTGGCCCAGGAGATCCTGCAGACCATGGGTCTCAGGGCCTTCATGCCGCTGGTCGCGGCCTGCCCGGGTTGCGGGCGCACCACCAGCACCGTGTTCCAGCAACTGGCCCAGGACATCCAGAGCTATATCCGCCAGCAGATGCCAGCCTGGAAGCAGGCTTATGTCGGCGTCGAGACCATGCAGGTCGCGGTCATGGGCTGCGTGGTGAACGGCCCCGGCGAGAGCAAGCACGCCAACATCGGCATCAGCCTGCCGGGCACCGGGGAGCGCCCGGTGGCGCCCGTCTATGTCGATGGCCAGAAGACGGTCACGTTGAAAGGCGACACGATAGCGACAGAATTCCAGAAGATCGTCGACGATTACGTCCAGACTCACTACCCGCCACAGCCCTGAATCGGGCCGGCTGACCCCGGGTCAACCCTGTTTCCGGGGGCTGGAATCATTCCATATCCACCCTCATATATAGAGGCAGGCACAGGGCATTTCAGGCTGCCGGCCGGCCGCCGTGAAACTGTTAAAATAGCGGACCTAAGTCAGGATCAAGACATGGGCAAGACTTCCAAATACGTCGCCAAGGTCCCGGACGCTGACGGCCACATCAGCTATACCGAGGCCGAACATCAGGTCTGGCAGGAGCTGATTACCCGCCAACGGCCGCTGGTGGAAAAGTATGCCTGCGACGACTACCTCGACGCCCTTGATCAAATGCGCTTCCCGACCGACCGGATCCCGCAATGCGCCGAAGTATCCGCGGTCCTGCGTCGCCATACCGGCTGGGAAGTGGTACCGGTCCCGGCCCTGATTCCCTTCGACCGGTTCTTCGCCCTGCTCGCCGACAAGAAATTTCCGGCCGCCTCGTTCATCCGCAGCCGGGAAGAGATGGACTATCTGCAGGAGCCGGATATCTTCCACGAGATCTTCGGACACACCCCGTTACTCACCGATCCACGCTTCGCCGAGTTCACGCATGCCTACGGCAAGGTCGGCGTCAAAGCCGACAAGAAAGACCACGTGATGCTGGCGCGGCTGTACTGGTTCACGGTCGAATTCGGATTAATAAATACCGCTAAGGGTTTGAAAACCTACGGCGCCGGTGTCGTTTCCTCGTTCGGTGAGACGCCGTATGCGATCGAGAGCGACAAGCCGGTTCGCAAGCCGTTCGATCCGGTGGATACCCTGCGCACGCCCTATCGCATCGACATCTTCCAGACCACCTACTTCATCATCGACAGCCTGGAAGACATGTTCAATCTGGCGCATCAGGACCTGATGGGATTGATCCGCAAAGCGCGGGAACTCGGCATGCACGAACCGAATTACCCACCCGCCGAAAAGAAAGTCACCTGGGCCTGAGACGGCTGCAGCAACCATTTTTTCAATTCAGTAAACACGAGGTTGGCATGACTGAACTGGCCGAAAAACACTGCGTCCCCTGCGAAGGCGGCATCCAGCCCTTGACCCGTGCAGAAGCCGAGCGCTATCTGAAGAAGATTGCCCCGGACTGGGAACTGACTGCGGATGCCAAGGAGATCCGCAAGGATTTCAAGTTCAAGGGCTTCAACGCCACCATGGGCTTCGTGAATGCCGTGGCCTGGATCGCCAACCGCGAAAGTCATCATCCTGACCTGGAAGTCGGTTACAACCATTGCCTGGTGCGCTACAGCACCCACGCCATCGGTGGCTTGTCCGAGAACGATTTCATCTGCGCGGCCAAGGTGGATAAATTACTGGCCAAATGAAGCTTCAGCCGCAGCCGGATAAAACAAACCCCGCATTGCGGGGTTTGTTTTTGGAACCAGATGCGAATTTGTTGCATCAACGCGACGTTTTACTGTGCCAAAGACGGTAATTCACCGCTCAATCCCATCGCACGGCGCATAAACACGCTCTTGAGCGGCGTAAAACCGTCTACAGCGTGCATTCCGCAATTGCGTAACCTTGCCAGCACCGCATCATCGTTGCTGAAAAGCCGTTTAAATCCGTCCAGCGCGTACATCATCGCAAGGTTATCGGCCTTGCGCGCACGCTCATAGCGGCGCAACACACCGGGATCACCGATATCGCGACCAGCGGCATCTGCGGCCAGGATGATATCGGCGAACGTCGCCGCATCCAGCAGACCGAGGTTCACACCTTGCCCGGCCAACGGATGGACGGCATGTGCGGCATCCCCGACCAATGCGCAACGCATCCCGATGTAGCGTTCCGCATGCATCAGTTGCAGCGGGAATCCTGCCCGCTGCGTAGTGCCGATGACCTTGCCCAGCACCTGCGCACTCGCCTCGCTGACGGCATCGCAGAATGCGGCATCGTCCAGTGTCTGCAACTGCGCGGCATGCTTATCCTCCGCCGACCACACCAGCGACACGCGCCCATCCGCGAGCGGCAGCAATGCCAGCGGCCCACCGGGCAGGAATCGCTGCCGGGCCGTTTCCCGATGCGGTCGTTCCACTTCGAGGTGGGCCACGATCGCCCGCTGACCGTAATGCCAGCCACGGGTCTCGATCCCCAGCTGTGTGCGTGTGGTGGACGCGGCACCGTCGGCGGCGACCAGCAAACGGGTTCGATAGCGTTGGCCTGCGTCGAGACTAAAACTGACGCCGTCAGGTTCAGGCTGCATGGCACTCAAGGTGACAGGTGCCAGCAAGCTGATCGAGCCTGCGGCATCGATCTGCTGTAACAGTGCATGCTGGATCAGCCGGTTCTCGACGATGTACCCGAGCCAGGGTTCACCGACGTCAGCACAATCGAAATGGATGCTGCCGTCACCACCCGCGTCCCAGACCTGCATCTCCCGGTAAACCGAAGCGCGCGTCTCCGTAATCATCCGCCACGCACCCAACGCCTCCAGGACGCGGATGCTGGCACGCGACAAGGCGAATACCCGCAGATCCAGTTCGGCATCGGCAGAAAATGTTTCCGGGCGGCGCGCGTCCAGCAGCGCGATGCGCAAACCGCTGTCACGCAATGCGCACGCCAGTGTGCTGCCCACCGCGCCGGCGCCGACGATGGTGATGTCGAAATCGTGTTTCATAACAGACTGACGCCGCGCGCGAGACGCGGCAAACGCCCGGCCAGCCCCAGGTTGTGCCGCATCAGTGCGTGCCGCAATGGCGGGATCAATTCCAGACTCAGCAAGCCCGCATTACGCAATACGCGTATCGGTAACAGCGGATTGCTGAATACACGGGTGAGGAAATCCGTGAACAACGCCGTCCCGGTCTGATCGCGACGGCGGGCCGCGACGTAGCCGGCAAGCCTCTCATCACGACCGACATCGCCGCCAGCCTGCACGATCTCCGCCACGGTCTCGGCCAGTGCGGCGACATCGCGCAAGGACAGATTGAACCCCTGCCCCGCGATCGGATGCAGGCTGTGCGCGGCATTCCCGGCGATCACGCAACGGCCCTGCAACTGCGATTCGGCACGCACCAGACTCAAGGGATAGCTTTGCCGTTTGCCGGCCTTGAGAAAGCGCCCCAACCGCCCGTTGAAACGCGCCGCGGCTGCGGACAGAAATGCCGCGTCATCCAGCGCCAGCGTTTGCGCGAGTTGGGCCTGCGCCACCGTCCACACCAGCGCATAACGTCCATCGCCCATCGGCAACAATGCCAGCGGCCCGGCATCGGTGAACCGCTCGAACGCGACGCCCGGTTGCGGGCGCTCGACACTGACGTTGCAGATGATCGCGCTCTGACCGTAATCCCAACTGCGTCCCGCGATGCCGAGCCGCTCGCGGATTTTTGAATTCGCGCCGTCTGCGGCGACCAGCAAGCGGGCACTGATCGTGCGCTGCTGTGCCCCGGCTTCGAGTGTCGCTGTCAAGCCGGCGTCGTGTTCTTCAAACTCCACCAGTCTGGCCGGCGCGATCAGACTGATATTCGATTGCCTCGGCAGGAATTCACTCAAGGCCTGACCGATGACCCGATTCGGCACTACGTAACCGAGCGCTTCGAGATGCGCTTCATCGGCGTGCAGATGCGTGGCACCGATACGCCCGCGATCGGAGATGTGGATGTGCCGGATCGCCGTTGCTTGCGGTGCGATGTCGGACCACAAGCCGATACTTTCGAAGATGCGCCGGCTGCCGAACGACACTGCGGTGATGCGATCGTCGTAACTCGGCTGGCCACGACTGCCAAACGGAACCGCTTCGACCACCGCGATCCGGAGTGGTAACGGTGCCAGCGCGGCCGCGAGACTCGCGCCGACCAGCCCGCCGCCGGCGATCAGGACATCGAATGTCTCGGTCGGCTTGCTCATGCTGCTCAGGCCGCACGCCGGCGCATGAAAGCTTCGATCTCATCCGTCTGTTTGACCAGCGCACCGGTCAGAACATCGGGAGCGCCCTTGGTCACCAGCACGTCGTCCTCGATGCGCACGCCGATGTTCCACCAGCGCTTGGGCACGCCTTTGGTGCCGGCGGCGATATAGATTCCGGGTTCCACCGTCAGCACCATGCCTGGTTCCAGTTCGCGCCATTCGTCGCCGACTTTGTAATCGCCCACGTCGTGCACGTCGAGTCCCAGCCAATGTCCGGTGCGATGCATGTAGAACGTGCGGTACGCTTCTTCCTTGATGAGTTTCGAGACCGTGCCTTTCAACAACCCAAGTTTCACCAGTCCCGCGGTCAACACCTTGACCGCTTCTTCGTGTGGCGCATTCCAGTGATTGCCGGCCCGGACTTTGTCGATCGCCGCGAGTTGCGCCTTGAGCACCACGTCGTACACCGCGCGCTGCTCGGCGCTGAACCGGCCATTGACCGGGAAAGTGCGGGTGATGTCCGACGCATAGCAATCCAGTTCGCAGGCCGCGTCGATCAATACCAGTTCGTTGTCGTTGAGCGGGCGGTTGTTCTCGACGTAATGCAGGATGCAACCGTTCTCGCCACCGCCGACGATGGGATTGTAGGCAGTGGTACCGCCATGCCGGCGGAACTCGTGCAGGAATTCCGCTTCCAGCTCGGACTCGTTCATGCCCGGACGACAGATCTGCATCGCACGCTCGTGCGCCTGGACCGAGACCTGTGCCGCGGCCCGCATCGCTGCGATCTCGGCACGACTCTTGTACAGTCGCATGTCGTGCAGGAGATGATCGAGGGTGACGAATTCCTGCGGTGCCTGCATGCCGCTCTTGGCCTGGATGCGCAGCCCGTTCACCCATTCGATCACGCGCCGGTCGAATTCCGGATGATTGCCCATGGTGTAATACACCCGTTCGCAACGCTCCATGAGCCCCGGCAGGATGTCATCGATATCGCCGATGGGAAACGCATCATCGGCGGCGTGATCGCGTACCGCACCTTCCGGCCCGGCACGCCGGCCGTTCCAGGTCTCCATCACCGGATCACGTTCCCGGCAGAACAGGATGTATTCAGCCTGCTTGCGCCCCGGCACCATCACCGCGACCGCATCCGGTTCCGGAAACCCGGTCAGATAATGGAAATCGCTGTCCTGACGGAACGGGAACTGGGTGTCCCGATTGCGTATCTTCTCGTGCGCAGCGGGGACGATGGCGATGGCGCCGGTCCCCATCATGCGCATGAGTTCACGGCGTCGGCGGATGAATTCCTGTGATTGCATGATATCTACCGTGTGAAGAGAAATTGGGGTGACATGGATCAGTGCAAGGTCACTGGCTGATCCGGATCAGGCAATGGCGCAATCCGGTGCAGTTCTTCGTAGAGTATCTGCACTGCGACGCGCAGGTATTCGACCAGTTCGAAGTAGGCGGCTTCATCCGCCTCCTCCTCATCTGCATCACCGGAATCAAAGCCAGCGCGTGCGATCTCTGCCAGATCGTGGATGACCTCGCCTGCTTCACCGGGCAGATTGTCGAGTACCTCGCGAGTGCGGCCCAGACTCAGGCCGAACAGGAATCCCTGACACCAGAGTCCGAGCGCCTCCACCCGCTGCGTGAGCGGCTGTCCATCGGCCGGCAACAACGGTACAAAATCCATCTCGAAGCCGCCCAGTTGACTGCGTGCAGCATCCCGTAATTCTTCCAGCAAGTCGCGGCATTCCGGGGTGGTGGTTGCACTGGCGGGTTCGCCCAGCACATGCGACAGCCAGGCGGCGTCCTGATCGGCACCGGAACAGATCGCGCCACACAAGCTGCCATGGGATTCGGCCGCCCCGGACGGTGCGGCGGCCCGATTCAAGCAGGATTGCAACTGGTCGAAACTCACTGGCGATTCGGACATGTCTCGCTTGTGCATGGCTAATCGTAGCACCGTGCTTTTACCGATGCCCAATATGGCGCGTTGACCGCTTCCCGATCCACGCTCTATAGTGACCGCATGAACACCGATAAAGCCCGCGAGCTGCTGGAACAGGAACTGAGACGGCTGGAAGGCCGGATCGAGGAACTGGTGGCCGCCTGCCGCAAGTTGCGCGGCGAGAACGGATCCTTGCGCGAACGACTGGAAAGCCTGACCAGCGAGCGGGCGGGGCTCTTGGCCAAGAACGAACAGGTCAAGACCCGAGTCGAAGCCATGATCTCGCGTCTCAAGGCGCTGGAGGAAAACGCATGAGCGAGGAACTCAATCCCGTCACCGTGCGCATCCTCGACAAGGAATACCAGGTCGCCTGCACCGAAGACGAGCGCCTGGCGCTGCTGGAGTCGGCGGAACTGCTCAACAGCAAGATGCGCGAGATTCGCGCCGCCGGCAAGGTAGTAGGGCTGGATCGCATCGCGGTGATGGCAGCGCTCAATCTTTCGCATGAAGTCCTGCTGATCCGCAATGCGAGCACGCAAGTTGACCAGCAAATGCTGGAACGCCTGCGGGCGATGAATGAGCGCCTGAACCAGGCGGTCGGGATGGACGCTACCGCACATTGATCTGTGCGTCGTTACGCCTGCCTGGTATCTGCATTCAAGTTTGACTATGGCATCTCCTGCAGTGCTCGATACGGGCTCGGTACCCTCTGAGCCTAGATCGATGCCCCGGAACTGGCCCGCTGACAGCAGTGTGCATGTCCGCCCTGGTAGCGGAAAGCCTAAAATGTCACAGCTGGTTCCACCTGAACCGCTGGTTCAAGGGCAAAAGCCTGTAACGGCACAGGCGGGAGGTGCCTCCTGATATCCCCACCATCCTCTGCACGATCGCGCGAACACCTGCGCCGCGAACTGCGCAAGCGCCGTCGCGATCTCGACCCTGCACGACGTCAGCAGGCAGCTACGACACTCGCTGCAACCGTCACCGCGTTGAAGGAATACCGGGAAGCCACCCACCTCGCCCTGTATCTGGCGGTAGATGGCGAGATCGATCCCTCGCCGCTGGTCGCCGAGGCGCGTGCCGCGGGTAAACAACTCTATCTGCCAGTGCTCGCAACCGATGGCACTGACGCGCTGCGGTTCGCAGCCTGGCATCCCGATACCCCCATGCAACTCAACCGTTTCAAGATACCGGAACCATCGTCGGACACAGCCGATCTGCGCACACCGACTCAACTCGATCTGGTGTTCACCCCGTTGGTCGCGTTCGATGCGCGCGGCAACCGGCTCGGCATGGGCGGCGGTTTTTACGACCGCAGCTTCGCGTTCCTGAAGTCCGGAGCACGCAAGCCGTTGCTCATCGGGCTCGCTTTCGAGTTCCAGCTACAGTCCGAACTGCGGGCGGAATCCTGGGATATCCCACTCGCCGGGGTAGCCACCGATTGCGCGTTTTACCGTTTTTGATATTAAAACCGGGCCGGATACAAAGGAGAGATTGAAGTGAATTACTGGCTGATGAAATCCGAGCCCGAGGTATTTGGCATCGAGCATCTGGCACACGCCAAACGCCATACTTCAGCCTGGGATGGGGTGCGCAATTATCAGGTACGCAACATGCTCCGCGATGAGATGAAGGTGGGTGATCTGGCCTTCTTCTACCACTCCAGTTGTGCCGTGCCCGGCATCGTCGGAACCATGAAAATCAGCCGCGCCGGTTACCCCGACCACACCGCGCTCGATCCCGAGAATCATCACTATGACCCGCGTAGTACGCGGGAAAAGCCGGTTTGGTACATGGTGGACGTCACGTTGGGACAACATTTCAAACGCACCATCACCCTGCCCGAATTACGTGCAGATCCGGCGCTCGAAGGCATGTTGATCCTGCGTCCCGGCAACCGTCTTTCCATCACACCGGTGACCGCAAAACACTGGCGTCACATCCTCAAACTCGCATCGCGCGACTGACACGAGACCGTGTCTCAATTCCGATCCGATACAGCCTCGTGATGTTCCAAAATCGGTTTCTGGATGCGCATCGCGATGTTCAGGATTGCAGATTTTGTTTGCAAAACTGGAAATTTGAATTTTCTTGTATATACTCAGGTGCGTATCAGATCTAACCGGGAGGATCCCCACATGGTTAAGAAAGCTAAAGCAAAGAAGACCAAGGTCGCTGCGAAGAAGAAGAAGAAGGCCGCTGTGAAGAAAGCACCCCGTCGCAAGAAGAAAGCGGCGGCCCGTAAGAAGAAAGCCGGCGGTCGTAAAAAGAAAGCCGGTGGCCGCAAGAAGAAAGCTGGCGGTCGCAAGAAGAAAGCCGGTGGCCGCAAGAAGAAGGCCGGCGGTCGCAAGAAGAAAGCAGCTGGCCGCAAGAAGAAAGGCGGTCGCCGCAGGAAGAAGAAAGCCGCTGTTGACGCAGCGATGATGTAAGGCCGCAAGGCTTTACTCGAAATAGGCCCGCTCTGCGGGCCTATTTTTTTGCCGGTATAGAATGCATTGTCCTGGTTGGAGGTGCTCAGCATGAACAGTGACGAAAGCAAGCGCCGCGCCGCACTGGCGGCGTTGGACTGGTTGGAAGACGCGACTGTGATCGGTGTCGGCACCGGCTCCACCGTCAATCATTTCATCGATGCGCTCGCCGGTATCAAGGCTCGCCTGGAGGGGGCGGTGTCCAGTTCCGTGGCCTCCACTGCCCGGTTGAAACAGGCCGGTATCCCGGTCCTTGATCTCAATGCTGCCGGTGAACTCGATGTCTATGTAGACGGCGCCGACGAAGCCAACCAGCACCTGCAATTGATCAAGGGCGGTGGCGGCGCCCTGACCCGGGAGAAGATCGTCGCGGCCGCGAGCAGACGCTTCATCTGCATCGTGGACGACAGCAAGCTGGTGAAGCTGCTCGGCCACTTCCCGTTACCGGTGGAAGTGATCCCGATGGCACGCAGCTACGTGGCCCGTGAGCTGGTGAAACTGGGTGGACGGCCGGACTGGCGCGAAGGATTCGTCACCGACAATGGCAACCTGATCCTGGATGTGCACGGCTTGACGATCATCGATCCGCCCAAGCTGGAGACCACGATCAACCAGTTAGCCGGAGTCGTCAGCGTGGGATTATTTGCCCACCGTCCTGCAGATGTACTGTTGGTCGGCAACGCCGATGGAGTAAAGGTAATCCGCTGACTCGCGTCAGCCAAGCCTGAAGAGACCGTCGCGGATCAACCCCGGCGTACTCGCGTTCCAGTTGCCGGACCCGGAATCAGAAATTGTAATTCAGGCCGATGACGATCGCGGTGCTGTTAAGACTGTCTACATCGGACTGGGTATCACGGTAACCCGCATTCAGCCAGATGTTATCGGCAAAGAAATACTGGATACCCAAGGCCAGGTAACTGCCGTCTGAGTTGGCGGCTTTACTGCGATAATTTCCGATCTGGGCGACGTAATTGATACTGCCGGTACGATACGCGATGCCGCCGTACAGGAAATTGCCCGCTCCCGCCGGATCGAACCCCCCCTCTTCCACATTTTCCGATTGGAACACATAGGTTATCTGGCCGGCATGTATCTGGAGCCCGAACTTGGTATTGGTTTTGTTACGCGCTTTGTCATGCGCGACGGCACCGACCAGATCTGCGCCGCCATACCCGAACGTGAGGCCCGCCAGATAACTGCCGCGATCGGCATCGGTGACACCTGCGGAAGAATCCATGCCGTATTGCAGGATGCCCTGGAAATGTGTGGCCTCGCTTTCGCCCAGCAACGGTGTCTGATATTGGATCGCCCGGCTGATGAATCCATTGGTGCCGTAATCGGAACCGGACATGGCGCCGCTATCCCGAGCCTCAAGGCTGGTGTAAGCAAACGGATCGAAATCGATTCCACCGGTAGTCTTGTACGCACCCTCGAAACGTCCGAGTGCAATCGAACCCAGACTGCCTTTGAGCCCGACGTAACTCTGCCGGGCCTGGAAATCGTTGGTCGCACTGGGCGCGTTCATGACGAATTCGTATTTGCCGAATACGGTCAAACCATCGTTGACCTGCTGGCTCAATTTGAGCCCGATGAGTCCGGCATTGCGGGTATCGTCGAGAGTATCGGCATCGAGTTGAGTCGCCCCCGTGCCGGAGGTTTGCTTGGTGGCCTCGGCATAGATCCGGCCATACAGTGTCAGGTCGGCCCGACAGACCGCCGGGAGCCCAGCCAACAGCCCAGCCACCAGCACCCACCCTGTTCCGCGCATACCCTGACCCCTGAAATTTATGTCATGTGGCGCCATTTATAACTGTCTGGCGCCCCGGAAACAATGGCCCTTACCTTTATGGCGAAAAAATCATCACCTTGGTGGACTGCCCTTTTTTGCCCATTGAATCGTTCAAATCGGTGCTGTAAATACGCTTCACCTGACTGTGAATTTCACGCTCGCAAGCTGTACCTCTCGGGTCTGCCCCGAAAGCCATACTCGTACGCTCACCGAGTGATGGCCGCGACTGACCGGCCATAGGTAGTCGCGACCCGATGTGACACGCGTCCGTTTGCCATCCACAAACCAGGCTACCCGCGTATATTGCGGCCCCTTGTTGAGGGTCATAAGAAACGCTTGGGAATCCGAGGGGATGCGTGGGTCATAGGCAAGCAATAGCCCGTCTGAAGGCGTTTCGAAGTGTACCCGCGAGACATGATGCGGCTTGACAGCGATTGCTGCCAGCTTCGATTGCTTTGGCTCCGTTCCCGGCATGAACCACTCTGTGCGTTGCATACACTGACCCTTGGGCATTACGTCCTCATGTACGCAGATATCCCGCTCGACAAGCTTGGGGCTCAGATACAGAGGTGTGGTATCGCCACGCTGGTTAAGCTCGGCAAAAATCGAGCGCAAGACCATTGCTGGCCCGAGCGAGCCCGTAATACCATCCATGGGCGCGTAATCCAGGTTTCCCATCCATACGCCAACGGTATAACGCGAATCGAATCCGACAGTCCAGGCGTCGTGATAATCGCTGCTGGTGCCGGTTTTGACTGCGGTCTGTACCGGGAAATCCAGCAGGCCCTCCTGGCCGAACTCCAAACGTCGCGCACCGGGATCAGAGAGGATGTTGGCTATCAACGAACTTGCTTCTTTGCTGAATATTCGAACCGGGACATGCACTTGTCTGACATCCTCAAGGCTTTTGAGCGGCCAGAATTCCCCGCCACGAGCCAACGTCGAGTACGCCTGTACGAGTCCATAGAGCGTGACTGCCCCGTCACCGAGCGCCAAAGCATCGCCGTAGTAGTCCGGCTCCTGATTCAGCGTGTTTATTCCAAGCCGATGCAGGGTATTGAGCAGCAGCGGCGGCCCCACAAACTCGACAGTACGTACTGCCGGGATATTGAGCGAATTACCCAGAGAGTCACGCAAGGTGATATGCCCGTAATGTTCACCGCTGTAATTCCGGAAGGTGTGCATCCCGTGGCCGACCGGTTCGACAATGCGTGAATCGTTGATAAGCGTGGCGGGTGTCCAGCCCTTTTCCAACGCCAACGCATACAGGAACGGCTTCAGAGTTGAGCCTGGCTGTCGAGGTGTCAGCACCGCGTCGATGCTGGTACCGGGCGAATCCAGCTTACCTTGATTAGCAGTATGCCCCTGACCACCTACGGCCCATGCAACGATGCTGTTATCGCGGTTGTCCACGACCAGCGCCGCAGCATTGTGCACGCTACCATTGGCCATCTGCCGCAGGCGATGATTGAGGAGTGCCTGGACCTTGCGCTGCAAACTCAGATCGAGCGTGGTCCGGACATAGCCATCCTCAACGGGTGGGTGCGAACGGATTACATAGTCAGAGAAGGCGGAAGCATCGACATCCGGTGCGGGCCGTTCGAGCTGATATGGCGCCTGCTTCAAGGCCGCATATTGGGCTTCAGTCATGAGTCCGGCATCCCGCATCTTCTGTGCCAGCTCTTCTACGGGCCGCTCCACCAGGCTTGTATTGCGGTACAGGTCGTATGCCGAGGGTGCACGTACCAGAACCGCGAGGGTAAGCATCTCCTTGCGGCTCAGCGTTTCGAGGTCGCGATTGAAGTACCACCGCGCGGCTTGCACTACGCCCCGTTGTTCCGATGCGTAAGGAACTTCATTGAGATAGAACTCAAGGATGTCGGCCTTGCTGAAGTGCTGCTCCAGCTCCCGAGCTTCAAAGCCCTCGACCCAGCGCGACCAGTAGGTGCGTGGCCGGGGATGCAAAATGCGGATGACTTGTTCGCTTATCGTGCTTGCACCACGGACCACGTGC
>DASSKW010000122.1:0-10144 GCA_035690065.1 Gammaproteobacteria bacterium | reverse complement strand
AGCGCCTGCATGCCGTAATAGCCGAAGCGCTCCCACATCTCGATCAGAAACACGGTTGAGAAGGATCGGGTCTGGGATACCGGGGTATTGGTTGTCATAATCGGGTTCCGTTCAGGTATTGAAAAAAGAGGCCGGCGGCCGAAATGGAAGCCATTCCGGTGCACGGCCAGCCGTCTTAGTACCAGATTGAGGCGGCCCTGTGAAGCATTGGCCGGGATTTATACTGATTCTAAATGGGTATCGGCACTATACTGAAGACACTGAAATGCGTGGTGAGCTTCCCTGTGTCGACCCCGACCCCCGCCGAACGGCGCCGTTTCAAACGCTTTCGCTTCACTTCCGTGGTCCGCCTGCGGCGGGAAGACGAATCGTGGGACTGCTCATTGCTGGATGTTTCGTTCCGGGGCTTTCTGGCCCGTTGCCCGGCCAATTGGCGCGTCTTTCCCGGTGACCGGCTGCGGGTGGAATGGCGTCTGGCGGAGCTGATCACGCTAGAGATGGATGCCGAAGTCGCGCATGTGGCCGGCGACCAGATCGGCTGCAGTTGGCAGGCGCGCGATGCCGAGAGTTTCGCGCATCTGAAGCGGTTGGTGGAGATGAATCTGGTGAATCCGAAACTGGTAGCACGTGAACTGGAAGCGCTGAAAGCGGAACCCGTCAAACAATTCAACTGCTCGGGAAACTAGCCGAATTCGAACCCGATCTGTCCCGCCGCTGGCGGTATCCGGAAGCGTCCGGTCGAGAGCGTCAGTCGGCGGCCCTGTATCAGTCCGGTGCGTTTGCAGGCAAGCTGGAAACGCTGCGCAATCAGTTCCGCAAATTCACCCTGGCCACGCATGCGGACGCCGAAGCGGGAGTCGTAATCCTTGCCGCCGCGTGATTGACGGATCACGCTCATCACATGCGCTGCGCGCAGTGGCATGTGGGTCTGCAACCACTCCCGGAACATGTCCTTCACTTCATAAGGCAGCCTTATCAATACGTAACCCGCACCGCGGGCTCCAGCTTCAACCGCGTGTTCAAGGATCCGTTCCAGTTCGGAGTCGTTCACGATCGGGATGATGGGTGCGACCAGCACACCGACCGGTACACCGGCGGCAGCGAGAGCACGCACGGTCTTGAGGCGCGTCATGCCACCCGGGGTGCGTGGTTCCAGCCGCCGTTTGAGATCGTCATCGAGGGTGGTCACGCTTACCATCACACTCACCAATCCTTCACGCGCCATCCCGGCCAGGATATCGAGGTCGCGGGTGATCAAGGTGCTCTTGGTGATGATGCTCACCGGTTGTCCGAAGCGCTGCATCACTTCGAGCAGACTGCGGGTCACGCGCAACTTGCGTTCCACTGGCTGATAAGGATCGGTGTTGGCACCGAGCGTGATCGGCGCGCAGCGGTAACCCGGTTTGCGCAGTTCCTGGTCCAGCAGTTCGGCGGCCTGAGCCTTGTAGAACAGTTTGGTCTCGAAATCGAGACCGGGCGAGAGGTTCAGATAGGCGTGGCTGGGACGGGCATAGCAGTAAATGCAACCGTGTTCGCAGCCGCGATACGGATTGATGGATTGCGCGAACGGGATATCCGGCGACTGGTTGCGGCTGATGATGCTGCGCGCGGGCTCCGGTGTAACCGTGGTGGGTGGACCCGATTCGGCATCGTCTCCCGCGGGCGGGGTCCAGCCATCATCGAAAGCTTCCAGCCGACGCGATTCAAAGCGCCCTTCGGGACTGGAGAGGGCTCCCCGGCCTTTGAACGTAGTAGGAGGTTTGCTCATGCTGAACTGTAATAATACACAGACTGTGATTACATACAGTTGATTATAATCTGAATTGCTCGTCTGGAACGCAGGTTTTGGGAGTCGGGAGGGACATGTTAAGGTAGCGCCCCTGAACCGGTTTGACCGGTTTTTTAGTCCCATAGACCCCGACGAGCTGGAAATCCCGTGATGAGATCGATCCTGGGCGTGTTCTTGTATGCCTTGTTACTGACCGGCTGCATGATGCTGCCTCCTGCCCCCAAGCCAGCCCCCAAGCCTGTGCCAGTCATGATCGGCACACCCACCGATCAGGTTATAACCCCGGCACTCAAGACCCTGGAGCAGGCCCAGAAGGATAGTCAGCTGCTGATCCATTTCACGGTGCAGCCCGATGGCAGTGTGGTGAATCCCCAGGCACGTTTCACCAAGCTGTCACCGGAGGACACCGCAGCCGCACTGACCGCGATTCAGCAGTGGCATTTCAAGCCTGCTCTTGAGCAGGGCCGGCCAGTGGCACGCGATTTCATCTATCCGTTGTTCTTCGGCCCGGATGCGGCCAGCCAGCGCACGGTGTTCCTGTGTCGTAATCAGGCCTCGATCTACGCCCCGGCGCGGCACTGCGACATCGTCACTTCGGGGGACTGGCGCATCTATCGGTTTGACCCGGTCTATCCGCCCGAATTGCTGAATCGGCGTCTGGCCGGATCGGTAACCGTGGGCTTCGACATCGGTGCCGACGGCCGCGCAGAAGATCTCAAGATAGTGGCTGCCAATCCGGCGGGATTGTTCGATGCGGCGGCCATTGCCGCCGTGAAGGCATGGTATTTCGAGCGTCTGGACGGCAAGGCATCGGCTCGGAAGGAAAACCGCCAGCATGTCACCGTCAGCGTACAGTTCACCCCACCGCCGCCCCAGGCGGTAACAACAGCCCACTGACCCCCCTCGATTCCCCGGAGCCTGCTCCGCCTGCCCAGACTGTCCGGAAGTGGGCAAATTATGCTCATTGCCTGTGCCCTGAATTACTGTCCATGAAGCCCTTAATAAATTTGGGAAAACATTCCTGCGCTCAATTTCGTGTTTCGGTGTATGCTTTATGTGAAATCGGCACGGACTGCGCAAGCAGGAAGCGGGTTACGAGGTGCGTTTTGTCATAACGCTGGCCTTGTGATCTCCCAAATGGGTAAGGGGCAAGACAATGAGCAATAATGTGACTACTGCGGCGTACGCACCCGCGATCTTGTCGAGAAGCTTGATTGTGCTGGTGTTGCGGGTTCTGAGACCACTGGCACGTATCCTTTTGAGACACGGCATGTCCTGTCTCGAGTTCGAGGAGATCAGCCGCTGGGTATTCGTGGACGTCTCCATGCATGAGTCCGAATTCGCACTGTCGAATCGGAATCGTCCGTTCAAGTCGCGCGCCGCAATCCTGACCGGGTTGTCGCGCAAGGAAGTGATGCGACTCGCAGACCTGCCGCCGCCCGAAGAACGTGGCGCGATCCCCAGCCGTAATCGGGCAGTCCGGGTGGTAGCGGGCTGGATGACACACAACGACTTCGTGGACGATGACGGCCAGCCGCGTGAACTCGCGGTGAACAAGGGGCAGCGTTCATTCGCGGATCTGGTCCGCCTGTACAGTGGTGATGTGCCGCATCGCGCGATCCTCGATGAGTTGATGCAGAACGGTCTGGTAGAAAAACTTCCCAGCGACAAACTGAAGCTGACTATCAGTACCAGCGGTTCGGCTTTGGTCAATGAGGAGTTAGAGCGCGCTAGCGTCAGACTCGGCGGATTACTCGATACCCTGGAACGGAATCAGCATCTGGATGACGGAGCAACCTTGCCGGAGCGGTGTCTTGATCCGGTATTGGTGTCCGAGAACATGTTGCCGGCAGTACGCGATTTTGTCCGTACCGAAACCGAGGCGTTCACGCGTCGTCTCGAAGGACGTTTGAGCGGTTATTCCAAATCCGCAGATTCTGCGGCCGACCTGCATCCTGTCGGTATCGGAGTCTATTATTTCGAGGATTAAGTCCGGCATCGGTTAGTATTGCCTTACCGTTGAGCGGGAGGCAGATCATGCGTCGGACGCGTTTTCGCTGGGTCATCATCGGGCTCATCTTTTTTATCACCGTGGTCAATTACATCGACCGTTCCGCCATCGCCTACGGGATCGGTGATATCGCCCGTGACCTGGGATTCAGTCAGCACGATAAAGCAATCCTGAGCGGTTTCATCCTCGCTGCATTCAGCATCGGCTACATGCTGACTACTTTCTTTGGCGGCATCCTTGCGGATCGTCACGGTGCACGGGTCACGTTGTTCTGGGCCGCACTGGTCTGGTCACTCGCCATCGGGCTCACCGGGCTGGCAGTCGGTTTCGTCATGCTGGCCAGCGCCCGGGTGCTACTGGGCGTGGCGGAAGGCCCCAACTTCCCGGCCATGAATCGTGCGGTGGCGGACTGGCTATCGAGTCACGAGCGCGCTATCGCGCTGTCCAATTCGCTGGTGGCGGTGCCGTTGGCGCTCGCTATCGGCGCACCGGTCGTCACCCAGCTCATCATCCATGCCGGCTGGCGCGGCATGTTCATCGTATTGATGCTGCTCGGTGTCATCTGGTTGCCCTTGTGGTGGTTTCTGTTCCGCGACTTCCCCGAACACAGCCGGCATGTGAATCAGGCAGAACTGGAGCATATCCGCGAGCACAGCGTCGCGGACCGGGCTGCCAGCGCTGCGGTTACCCATGACCGGCGTCGGCATATCAAAGGCATGTGGAAGTTCCTGCTGTCGAACCCCACGCTGCTGGCCAATGACTGGTCATTCTTCGTGTTCGGCTATTACCTGTTTTTCTTCATGACCTGGTTGCCGAGCTATCTCCAGCAGGTCTATCAACTCAATCTCAGGCAGATCGGTATCTTCTCGATCCTGCCGTGGCTGCTGGCGGCCGTGTTGTTATGGGGATTCGGCTACCTGTCCGATGCCTTGCTGCGCCGTACCGGCAGTCTGCGCATCGCGCGTTCCCATCCAATCTGGATATCGCAATTACTCGCGGGGCTGTGCATCCTGCCGGTGATCTTCGTGCACGACCTCAGCGTGATGCTGGTATTCATCTCGCTGGCCGTGGGACTGAGCATGGGACCGAACGCGGCGTTCTATGCCATCAACGTGGATGTGGCGCGGGAGCGCGCCGGTACCGCGCTCGGCGTCATGGATACGTTCTTCGCAATCTCGGGATTTGCCGCTCCGCTGGTAACCGGCTGGGTGGTCGGCATGACGCATAGTTTCAACAATGCTTTCTGGCTGATGGCGCTGCTCGCGCTGTCTTCGGTAGTCGTCGTGATCCTGTTCCATCATCCCGATCGGGGTGGGCGCCTGGAGCCAGGCTGAGACAAGGTGATCGTAAAGTCTTGTTGATCGTGGTTTGTTACAGGAAGCAGTCGCATGGAAAGACTGATCCCGTCCGTACTCCATTTCCGCCAGGCCGATGCTGGTCGTTAACGTTAGATACACAAAATAAAACACCCGCGGATGTCCGCGGGTGTTGCTTTGGATGACTGGTGTAGAAGATCAGTCGGAGGTGGCGCTGTCGTAGAAACGGTCCAGATCTTGATCAAGTTTCTTCAGTGCAGGCGTATGGATGTAAAGCATATGACCGTCGTCATAGTGGCCGAACGTGATGTTCTTCTGCAATGACCGATCGAGCCCCATGTGGTTGAGTTCGTACTCGGTCTTGAAGAACGGCGTAGCGAGATCGTAGTACCCATTACCGGAGAACACCTCCAGGTGAGGATTCTGAGTCATGGCTTCGCGCAGATCCGGCAAGGTATCGGGGACCGGAAATTTCTGACCGTCCACGCGATGGTGCCAGTCCCAGGCACGGTTGACCTTGTAGCTGAGGAACTCGTAATTCGCCGTGCTCTTGTCGTTTAGGTCGTTCTGCAGATAGTTATGGAATGCCGCGACCACTGCCGGGAACATGGCGGTGCCGGAAGGATCGTAATCCATGTACTCACCGGCCGAGTCGTAGTCGATGCCTTCATAGCGCGCATCGTAACGGCCGACGGTGCGCGCTTCGTCGCGCAACAGCTCCTTCATGAAACGGCCCGGTGATACCCGTAGTTTGGCCTCCTTGAGATAGGTCTCGCTCAGGCCGGTATAGGCGTGCAGCTTCTGGATGACTGCTGCTTCCTGTGTGGCGTTGATGCTGTCGCCGGCTTCCAGCGCGTTGGCGTAATCACCCAGCGCGAATTCGCGCACCTGTTTCAGGAACGTCGGCAGGTCAGCAGGTTTGTTTGGGAGTTTGTCGTGATACCAGGCGATAGCGGCATAACTCGGCAGATACAGCTCGTAGGATAGATCGTTGGAACCCTCCGGCTGGAACCAGAATTCATCGTTGAAGTTCAGGATGCTGGATAGCAGGATCACGCCGTTTAGCGCGATGCCTTTGTCCTGCAACCAGTTCGCCAGCATCGCGGAACGCGGAGTGCCGTAGCTTTCCCCCAGTATGAACTTGGGCGAATTCCAGCGGTTGTTGAGCGTGATGTAACGTTGGATGAAGTCACCAAAGGCCTCGACATCCTGATCGGCGCCGTAGAAATCCTTGGGCTCGGATTTGCCCAACAGTTTGCTGAAACCGGTGCCGACCGCATCGATGAAGACCAGGTCGGATTTGTCGAGCAGACTGTACTGGTTCGGTTCCAGTGAGTAAGGCGCGGGCGGGGTGGGTGCCGCGTCGGTCGTGACGACCCGCATCGGACCGAAACCACCCAGATTCACCAATACCGAAGAACCACCGGGGCCACCGTTGTAAGCGAACGTTACCGGGCGCTTGCCGGCATTCGCGCCGTCCTCGGTATAGGCGATATAAAACATGCTGGCGGTCTGGTCACCCTTGTCGTTCTTTAACACCAGGTTACCGGCGGTGGCAGTGTAATGAATCGTATGGCCATTGAGATCGATACTGTGATGAGTGAGGATCTTTTCCTCTTTGGTCACGGTATCACTGGCGGCTTTCGCCGTATCCGGTTTTTGCGGTGCATCGGTTGCGAAGGCCGGCATCGCGACCAGGGCGGTGAGCGCCAGCAGGATCGGTAAATAATGTTTCATCGTATTCTCCTTGAAATGGTTCTTCAGTTGCCGATAGTGGCATCGTAGAATTTCGCCACGTCGGCTTTATATGCCTTCAGTGCCGGGACATGGAGGTAGATCATGTGTCCGGACTGGTAATACCCGTAACTGATGTTCTTCATCAAGGAGGGATCCAGGCCCATATGATCCAGGTCGTATTCGGTCTCGAAGAACGGTGTCGCGAAATCGAAATAGCCATTGGCCGAGAACACCTTGAGGTGCGGGTTCTCGGTCATGGCTTCGCGCAGATTTTCTTCCACGTCCATGAGCGGATATTTCTGGCCATCGATACGTTGACCGTTGTCCCAGTCACGGCCGACTTCGCGGTAGTTCTCGACTTTGTAACTGGTGTCGGATTTGTAATCGAGATCATTGGCCAGATACCAGTTGAACGCGGCGGTGTAGGCCGGACCGATAGCGGAGCCCGAGGGATCGTATTCCGGATACTCGCCGGCGGCGTCATGGTCGATACCGGGGAAGCGCGCGTCGAGTCGGCCGATCGTGCGCTCCTCGCCGCGCAGCAATTCCTTCTCGAACCGGAATGGATTGACCCGCAGCTTGGCGTTGAGGATGTACTGCACCGGCAAACCGGTGAACGCGTGCAGCTTCTCTGCGATCGCCTGGGTGTCGGCGGCACTGAGCTTGCTGCCCTGATCCAGCGCGCGCGCGTAACCGCCGAGCGCGAATTCGCGGGCCTGCTGCACGAAAGCGGCAAGGTCGGCGGGTTTGTTGGGGATCTTGTCGTGATACCAGGCGGTGGCCGCCATGCTGGGCAGATAAAGTTCGTATGGCAGATCCAGCGAGTACGCCGGGCCCGGGAAATCCACGAATCCGTTGAGCCAGGAGGATTGCAGGATCACACCGTTGAAGGCCATGCCTTTGCCCTGCAACCAGTCCACCAGTCCGGCCGCACGCGTCGTGCCGTAGCTTTCACCGAGCAGGAACTTGGGCGAGTTCCAGCGATCGTTGAGCGTGACGTAACGCTCGATGAACTTGCCGAACGATTCGATATCCGGATCGGTGCCGTAGAAATCCTTGGGCGTGCCTTTGCCGACGATGCGCGAGAAACCAGTGCCCATCGCATCGATGAAGACCAGGTCGCTCTTGTCGAGCAGCGAATACTGGTTCGGTACGAGTTTGTAGGGCGCCGGCGGCGTGGCATCGGCATCCGTGGTCTCTACACGCACCGGCCCGAAACTGCCCATGTGCAGCCAGATCGACGACGAACCGGGGCCGCCGTTGAACAGGAACGTCAGCGGGCGGCGTGCGTTGCTCTTCACACCGTCTTTGGTGTACGCGACATAGAAGAAACTGCCGATGGCATCGCCCTTGTCGTCGTCGATGACCAGGTTGCCGGCGGTGGCGGTGTATTTGACGGTCTCGCCGTCGATGCTGACGCTGTGGTGAGTGACCGAGCTGGTTTCTTTCGGCACCGGCAGAGTCGTATCTGCGGCTTTGTCGGCACCGGCTTTGGGTGCGTCATCGGCGAAGGCCGGCAGGCTCACGGCCAGCAACAGCAGCATGGGAAAGGCTGACAATAATCTTTTCACGGGGATCTCCTCGGGAAATACGCGGTGAAAAAAGCCCGCGGTGATCGCCGCGGGCTTTTCACATGGACCTGTTTAATTATGTGTGGTCTGATCGTAGAACTGCACCAGATTGGCATGTAGTGCTTTCAATGCCGGGACATGCACATACATCATGTGGCCTGCGTCGTAATACTTGAGCGAGACATTCCCGCGCAGGTTCTCCGGCAGCCCTAGATGATCCACCGTGTACTCGGTGGCGAAGAACGGTGTGGCGAGATCGTAGTAACCGTTTTCGAATTGCACCTTGAGATGCGGGTTGTAACGGATGGCATCCGCCAGATCCACCGCCACATTGGTATAGCCCGGCCAGCCGAAATCGAAGAAGCCGTGCTGATGCTTCCAGTTCCAATTCTGATTGGCCTCGCCGTTGGAGGGTTTGTAGGTCTTGTCCTCGCCGAATTTCAGCGTATCCCGGACGTACTGGTTGAACGCGGCCACATATGCGCCACTGATCGCGTCGCTTTGCGGATCGTTGAACGCCCATTCAGCGAGTTGATCGGAAGCGCTGCCAGAGAAGCGTGAATCCAGCCGACCGGTCACCAGACCGCGACTGCGCTGCAGTTCGGCCATGAACTGGAACAGGCTGACGCGCAGGTTCGCTTTGGTCAGGTAATCCTGCGACAGACCGGTGTACTGAGCGAGCCTGGACAATACAGTATTTCGTTCTTGCGTCGTCAACGTGTCACCCTTGATGAGGGCATTGGCATAGGCGCCGGTGGCGAAGTCGCGGACCTGCTGCAGATAAGCCGGTAGATCCGCCGGGCACTGCACCACCTTGTGATAGCACGCGGTTGCGGCATAGGTCGGCAGATACAGGATGTAGGGCTCGTCATTGCCGGCGTTGAAGCTTGCAGTCTCGAAATCGAGGATCGAGGACACCAGGATCACACCGTTGAAGTCCATGTTGTCGTGTTCTTCCAGGTAATCCACCAGCGCGGCGGAGCGGGTGGTGCCGTAACTCTCGCCCATCAGGAATTTGGGCGAATTCCAGCGGTCGTTGTGACTTACATAATCGTAGATGAACTGGGCGAAAGCCTTGGCATCTTCATCGACACCGAAAAAGTCCTTGCCAGTGCCGACACCGCCGTCATCCTTGCCGATGATCTTGCTGAAACCGGTGCCCATGGCGTCGATGAATACCAGGTCGGTCTTGTCCAGCAGCGAATACTGGTTACTTACCACTTTGTAGGGCGCCGGGGCGGTATAAGCCGCATCGGCGGTCTCGACGCGCACCGGGCCGACCGAGCCCATCTGCAGCCACAGCGTCGCGGAGCCGGGGCCGCCGTTGTAGAGGAACGTCACCGGGCGGGTGCCGGGGTTGGACACGCCGTCCTTGGTATAGGCCACATAGAACATGCTGCCGGTGGGCTTGTCCTCACTGTTCTTGAGGATGATGGTGCCGGCGGTGGCCGTGTACTTGATGGTCTCGCCGCCGACGGTCACGCTGCCGTGGGTGACGGACTTCTCCGCCTTGGGGGCGGTGGCGCTGGGGGCTGAGGCCTTGTCGCCGCCCTTGTGGGGGGCGTCTTCAGCCAGAGCCGTCACTGAGCCGAGGGCCAGGCATAGCGGTATCAACATGAATAGGCGTTTCACGGGGGTGTCCTCTTGTTGGTCTGGTAGTTCACCGGACAGGGTGTAGCTTAGTCAGACCCCGGAAACGAGCCAGCGTTCCGGGTGGGAG
>DASSKW010000121.1:0-21786 GCA_035690065.1 Gammaproteobacteria bacterium | reverse complement strand
TCGCCGGGCACAGAACGGGTGCCCTCGGGAAACAGGATCAGGCTGCGACCATGTTGCAGCGAGTTTATGCAGAGGTTCATCAGGGCGGCGGAATCGCCGTTGCTGATATAGCCGGCCGCTTTGGCGAAACGGCGATAGAACGGGTTCTTGAGCATGGTGCTTTTGACCACGCAATCCGCGAACGGCAGCAAGCCCAGCAGCGCTACCACATCCAGATACATGGGGTGAGTCGCGACGATCAATTTGCCTTCTGCCTGGGCCAGCCACTCGCGGCCTTCGATTTTGACGCGACCCAGACCGAGGCCGGCGATGGCCGCCAGCAGGGCCCGGAATGACCAGCTCACCAAAGTCCGGATACGCCGTTCCCGCGCCGCCGCGTCGCCCGGCCACAGGATTAGTATCGGCAGTACCGTCAGGCTGAAGATCAGGCTCAGTGCCCCGTAAACCAGGAAGCAGAAGCCGGTACCCAGCGCACGCCATACTCGAAACAGCTTAGCCAGCATGAACCCGCTCCAGTCGCCAGTTCTGGGCCGCGCCCAGCACAGTCTGCGCCGTATCTTCCAGCAAAAATTGCATCAAGGCAGCTTCCGGGGCCTGTTCCGTCGGGCCGGTATCGCGGCCCATCCGGTAGCGTGGGGTGTCGTCGGCCGCCGGGGTGAGCAAGAGCGAGACCGCGAAGGGCAAGGTGGCCGGGTCCGCGATATGCCCTTGATAAGGTACCGGCGCGAGGTCGTCCGTGTAAGTCACCAGCACGTTGGGAGCACCTTCCGCGATCATGTTTGCTCCTTCCAGGATGCTCAAGGCCAGGGTGTCGAGCCCGGCAGCCATCGCCGTGGCAGCGCCGCGGTCACCGCGTGCGATCGAAAACAGGCCGGCGGTACTGTTGTGTACCGCCAGACTGAACACGGACGGCGACAACATCTCATCCTGTGTCAACGCGGTCAGCATGCCTACGGTCCGGTGCAAAGCCCCATGTCTGGAAGCAAATACCAGTTGGACTGAATCCAGCCCTTCTGCACATGGCCAGGCCGTGTGCAGTGCCATGCGGCCTGGCCGGTCGAGTCGGCGGCGCAACAGGCTTGGCAGATAGCTCACATCCGGCTGGTCGTCCGGCACAGGCGCTTGCCGGCCATCGATCCAGGCACGCCATTGCGTCGGATCCTTGATTCCCGGAGCCCATGCCCGCCAACGGGAGATTCCAAAAAACCCAGTATAATCAGATGATTGGACCGGAGTTATTTGGGTATTTATCAATTCCAGCCCCCGTCTTCACGATGTCTGCCCGCCGCCATTGTACGGGCAATCCAACGCAGCATTTTAATGGCCGCATTTTGTCTATCGCAAGACATAATGCCTGTTTTCAGTAGTTTATTCAGGGTGTTGTGTCGTCTGCCCGGTCTTCAACCCGATTCCGGCGCCTGCTGCAGACTGCGCAATCTGGGCAGTACATACAGGTGCAATACCGCTATTGCCAGTCCCAGAATTGCACCGGCCTTGAGATCGAGCAGCACATGTTGTTTGGTGGCGAGGGTGGACCAGGCGATTAATACGCACCAGCAGACATTCAGTATGTGCACTAGTGCAGGCGCATTCATCCGTCTCAGCAACCGGTGCAGCCATAGTGCAGTCAGCACCGCGAACGCCACGTGCAGGGACGGGCAGGCGTTGCCCGAAGTGTCCACCGATTTCAGAAACTCGATGGAAGGATGTTGAGTCCAGTCGATGTCCGGTTTGGGGATGGCGGTGGGCCAGAAGAAGAAGATCACGAAACCGGTCAGACTCAGCAGGCTGACGGCACTGAGGTACGGTGCCAGTTCACGCCACTCCAGGTTGAGCAGGGCCGGAACCAGCGATATATATAGCCACAAGGTGGCGTACGGTATCAGACTCCATGCCGTGAAACCGATCATGCGGTCGACTGAAGTCAAAGGCATGATGGTGACCGGATACGCAGGATGTCTGAGTAACCAGAAATACACGCACATGAATGCCGTGATGGACGCAGTGGTGCCGAGCATCTTGAGCAGCCAATGCGATTTGAAGCGGGTTACCGCCTGCTGCCACCAGCCTGTGGTTTGTTCATGTTCAGTCATGATCGAACTGGATCCTGCTCACAAGGTCGGTGGGCGGAAGTCCGCGCACCGATGGATATCCCCATGTCATTTTTCATTTGGAATGATTACGGCGGGTGATTGTAAGGCATTTACCAGCGGTCAGAACCGGTATCCTGGCGGCGGACAGACGGGGCGTCTCGGGTAGAATTGCTCCATCGCATTGGAGTCTTGCGCGCATGATCATCAAACCCAAAGTCTGGGGCTTCATCTGTACCACAGCGCATCCGGTCGGATGTGAGCAGAACGTGCGCGAGCAGCGTGAATTCACCGAAAAGCTCGGCAGGCGCAACGATGGTCCGCGACGGGTGCTGGTGATCGGTGCTTCCACCGGTTACGGACTGGCAGCCAGGATCACGGCTGCGTTCGGGTTTGGCGCCGCGACACTCGGAGTGTTCTTCGAAAAACCGGGCAAGGACACCAAGTCAGGCACCGCAGGCTGGTACAACTCGGCCGCATTCGACAAATTTACGAAACAGGCCGGGTTGCAGAGTTGGTCTATCAACGGCGATGCATTTTCCGGAGCGGCCCGCACCCGCGTGATCGAGCTCATCAAACAGGAGATGGGCGGGTCGGTGGATCTGGTGATCTATTCGCTGGCCGCGCCGGCGCGCCGGTTGCCGGACAGTGGCGAACTGGTGCACACCGCACTGAAACCGATCGGTGCGCCATTTACCGGCAAGACCATCGATACTGACAGGGACGCGCTGATAGACGTCAGCGTCGAACCAGCCACTGAGCAGGAGATCAACGATACCGTCAAGGTCATGGGCGGCGAGGATTGGGCACTCTGGATCGATACCTTGCGCGCTGCCGGTGTGCTTGCCGATGACGCCAGGACCATCGCCTTCAGTTACGTCGGACCCGAAGTCACCTGGCCGATCTATTGGCATGGCACCATCGGCCGTGCCAAGCAGCATCTCGATGCGACAGCCGCAGCGTTGCGCGAGCAGGGCATCGACGCGCGCGTGGCAGTGATGAAATCCGTCGTCACGCAGGCGAGCGCCGCTATCCCCGTCATCCCGCTGTATGTGTCGCTGGTATACAAGGTCATGGAAGAGAAGGGGTTGCATGAAGGCGCGATCGAACAGCAGAACCGCCTGTTCCGGGATTTCCTGTATCGCGTGGACCATCAGCCGCCGGCTCTGGATGAACACGGGCATATCCGACTCGATGACCTGGAGCTGCGGGCTGATGTGCAGCAAGCCTGCAAGGCCTTATGGCCACGGGTGACTGACGGGAATCTTTTCGAGCTTACCGACTACGCAAAATACAAACAGGATTTCCTGCGTCTGTTCGGTTTCGAGCGGCAGGATGTCGATTACGAAGCCGAGGTCTTGCCGAAGGTCGAGTTCGAGTGCGACGGGCTTTGAGCAATCAGGCGTCATGCCGGTACAGCCACAGCATTAGATCCAGGTGACGGACAGGATTACTCCGTCCAGTGCCATATTTACGGTAGTTCATCGTTGATATAGATCAATGAGTTTGAAGCTATCGCCCGGTAGAGTTATAGAATGCGGCCTTGGTGCGGATAATACGGCCGGGACCTGTAACACGCCTGTTGGGAGTACGCAGACATGTCGAATAGCGTTGATTCCTCTGACGATTCCAAACTTTCACCCTGGTGGCTCCGCACCGTCCTGATCGTGATGGTGTTCGGGTTCGCAGTCCTGATCCTCATCACCGCGCTGGCCTACCGCAACGCACCGCCGATTCCGGAAACGGTAGTCGATGCGCAGGGTACGACGCTGTTCACCGGTGCCGAAATTCGCGACGGCCAGACGGTGTTCCTGAAGTACGGCCTGATGGATAACGGCAGCATCTGGGGTCACGGCGCCTACCTCGGCCCGGATTATTCCGCCGAAGCGTTGCATCTGATAGGCCAGGATACCGGCGCGGTGCTGGCACAACAGAATTTCGGCAAGCCGATGGCAGAACTCGATGCCATGCAACAAGCTGCGCTGCACGCCGAGGTCGCAATAGTCCTGAAAACCAATCGCTATGACGCCACCAACGGTACCCTGACGCTGACACCTGCAGAAACCACGGCATGGCAGCAACAGATCGGTTTCTGGACCGACTATTTCAAAAATCCCACCACTAACGGTGGACTCAAACCGGACCTGATCAGTGATCCGGCCGAATTGCGCCAGTTCACTGCTTTCGTCACCTGGGCGGCGTGGGCCTCGGTCGCCAATCGGCCGGGCGAGAATTATTCTTACACCAACAACTTCCCGTACGATTCAAGTGTAGGCAACCTCGCGATTCCGGGCGCGCTGTTGTGGAGTGCCCTGAGCTTGCTGGTATTGCTGGCCGGCATCGCCACCGTGCTGCTGATGTTCGGCAAGTTCGACTATCTGGGCTGGATCAGTCGCGGCCACGAGCAACATCCTCACATCCATCCTGGTGAAGCCAGTGAAGGACAGCGTGCGCTGGTCAAATTCTTCATCATCGTGGCACTGGTGTTCCTGTTCCAGACCCTGGTCGGGGGCGCCACCGCACACTACCGCGCCGATCCTGGCAGTTTCTATGGATTCCAGCTGGAAAACATCTTCCCCAGCAACCTGATGCGTACCTGGCACCTGCAAAGTGCCATCATGTGGATCGCCACCTCGTACGTCGCCGCGGCATTATTTCTTGGTCGCAGTTTGCGCCGCGATGAACCGCGGGGCCTGGCGGTGTGGGCGCATCTGTTGTTTGTCGCATTCGTGGCCGTGATCGGCGGCAGCCTGCTGGGCGAATGGGCAGGCATGTTGCAACTGCTCGGCAAGTGGTGGTTCTGGCTCGGTGACCAGGGTTGGGAATATCTGGAGTTGGGCCGCATCTGGCAATACCTGCTGGTGATCGGCTTGCTGGTCTGGTTCGCCTTGCTGTACTGGACAGCGCGGCCGCGTGCCGTTGCCAATGCACAGGCACGACCACTGGCGACAGTATTCCTGTTGGCGGCGGTGGCGATCCCGGTGTTCTATCTGCCGGCGTTGTTCTACGGCGCAAAGACTAACTACACCGTAGTGGACACGTGGCGGTTCTGGATCATCCATCTGTGGGTGGAAGGGTTCTTTGAATTCTTTGCCACCACGGTGGTCGCGCTGACCTTCTATCAGCTTGGTCTGACCGGACGCAACACTGCATTGCGCGTGATCTACCTCGATGCAATCCTGTACTTCCTGGGCGGTCTGATCGGCACTGGTCACCACTGGTATTTCACCGGCCAGACCAATTTCAACATGGCGCTGTCGGCATTGTTCTCGGTGCTGGAAGTGGTGCCGTTGACCTTGCTGACGCTCGACGCATGGGATTTCGTCAGGACCACTCACGGCAAACAGGGTGCAGCAGGCAAGCCAGTCGCTGTGCCGCACAAATGGACGTTCTATTTCCTGATGGCGGTCGGGTTCTGGAACTTTGTCGGTGCTGGCATGTTCGGTTTTCTCATCAATCTGCCTATCGTGAGCTATTACGAAGTGGGCACACTCCTGACCCCCAACCACGGGCACGCGGCCATGATGGGTGTATTCGGCATGCTGGCGATTGCACTGATGGTGTTTGTACTGCGGCAGAGTAACGATGATACGCAGTGGCTGGGCATCGAGCGCTACGTCAAGGTAGCGTTCTGGGGCACCAACATCGGTCTGGCCATGATGGTGGTCCTGAGTCTGTTCCCCGCGGGTATCTTGCAGGTGTGGGATGTGGTGCAGCATGGCTATTGGCATGCGCGCAGCATCGAATACATCGGCAGCCCGCGTTCGCACTTCATCGAGTGGATGCGTCTACCGGGCGACCTGGTCTTCATCATCTTCGGTGCCATTCCGCTCGTCATCGCCGCGTTCAAAGGCTATTTCGGCATGCGGCGTACCAAGATGGTTGCCGGGTTTGTTGAATAAATCCGGCTGCTGACAAGGCCAGCGCGAGTCACGAATTGCCTGCGAGGCAATACGCAGCTTTGCAGTTTGTGATCCAGGGAGGCTGACAGCGCGATACTTCGAGACGGGCAGTCAGGAAGACTGCCCTGGAAAGGCAGGCGGAACAGGCAGATTTTTGCTCCTGCAAAATCTGCACTTCCGCCATCCATGGCGGTCGGAAGTAGAGCCTGCCGTGCGAACCACCGATTAAAATGCTGTTCGATTCTGTCTGTAGAGAATCGGGTAACCGGTTAGCCAGCGTATTTTGAAGTTACTTGAATTAACTGGTGGCCAGGGGTGGGTGAGCCGGGGATTTACGCGAAGCACTGCTTCGCGCCGGCGAACGGGCAGTCAGGAAGACTGCCCTGGAAAGGCAGGCGGAACAGGAAAGTAGAGCCTGCCGTGCGAACCACCGATTAAAATGCTGTTCGATTCCGTCTGTAGAGAATCGGGTAACCGGTTAGCCAGCGTATTTTGAAGTTACTTGAATTAACTGGTGGCCAGGGGCGGAATCGAACCACCGACACGCGGATTTTCAGTCCGCTGCTCTACCAACTGAGCTACCTGGCCATAAAAACGTTGACTGCAACAGACCGCAACGACACGGACACATCCCTGTGATGCTCGCCAGCTCGGCCCGACCGCCACGGAAGGCGGAAGTGCAGATTTTGCAGGAGCAAAAATCTGCCTGCCTCGCGTTCGGCCTGATCAAGATGCCACCGGCATCTTGATAAAGCACAGGCCTCACCCAACTGAGCTACCTGGCCGAATTCGGGAAATCAGGGGGCGCTATTAGACCGGCCGGAGGCCGTGAGGTCAAGGGGCAAGGCTTACCGATCGATATGCCGGAACACCCAAGCGACCGCAAATCCGAACGAGACCTGATGCCGCTGGCTTACCAGTGGGCTGTCGCGGAAACCTGCTTCTGAAAGATCAGTGTATTGAACGAAGCCGCCCCAGCGCATATCGCCTTGCCGCCAGCCGAAACCCAATTCCAACCGATAGGCCCCGGAGCCGCTGCCGGCCTGGTAGGCAGGACGATCGAGGCCGGCATATTCCGGCGCGACGCCATAGATGTAATTGAAATAATCATTGGTCGCATAGACCCGGGACAGAGTCACATCGGCGTGATAATGCCGGTCACCACTACCCCACAACCGCATCAATTTGAGTGCCGGCTGCGCTACCCAGCCGCGATGATGCAGGCTCAAACCATTGGCGCTGGCGGCGGCACGCACCGGGAGTGCCAGATCGAGTCGGTAACCGGTCGTGTCATCGCGCCACAGTCGGTAATTCAGGATCGGGCCGACCTGCGCGATCCAGCCCAGGTCGGGCATACCGTTGCGTTCCGGGTCGCGTGAGGAACTGACCGGAACTGAACCGCTGAAATCGACATCCAGCGACCAGTTGTCACCGTGCAGCAACTTGCTGCGCACCCGATCGCGATTCGCTTCCAGGTGCGGGCTTTGCAGGCTGACGTAGGGCAGCGGCAGCAGGATATTCCAGTAGCGGGACGCGCCCGGGTAATCCGGGAAATGCGCCCCGGCGATCCCGAACCCGAGTTCGAGATGCGTGCCTTTGCCATCGGGTGTAGATGCCGTGTCTGCCCGGCAGTCGTGCAGGACGATGAGCAGAGCGACAATGAGTAACGTGCTAAGCCGGGTCGGAATATTCATGTCCTGCAAGTATCCGGCAACACGGCCAATCGGCACGCATGCTATTGTTGAGTGACGGCTGTGCCGGGTCAAGCGAAGCGTGAGTACGTGAATTCCAGTATCCAGATCATGCTCATGGATTTGACGCTCGACTCGCATGCGGAACGGGAGCGGGACACACTGTCACGCCTGCATGCTACGGAACAGGCGCGTTACCGGAATTTCTCCCACCCGCAACGGCGACAGGTCTGGCTGGCAGGGCGTGCGCTCCTGCTCGCGGCACTGGCAAAACAACTTGGCCATGTCGATGCGGCCGCGTTGCGCACCGACCCGGAGGGCGGTGTGCGGTACGGAGACGGGACTATCCATCTCAGTCTGAGTCACTGTCGGGAGTTGATCGCCATCGCTTTGTCCGGCCAGCGTATCGGCGTGGACCTGGAATGGCCGAGGCCGCGCAAGTCGATCCTGCACGCCGGGCAGGTGTTCTCCGAGCCCGAAGCAGCACAATTGAACGCGTTACCGGAAGCGGAACTGCAGGATGCGTTCTATGTATTGTGGACACTCAAGGAAGCCGCCTGCAAAGCGGCTGGGGTTTCGCTTTGGACCAGTTTGCGTCACGCGTGTTTCGATCTCGACAAAGCCGGGTTCGATCCGCGGTCACCCTTTCCGGGCGGGGATTGGCAGTTCATGTCGGCTTGTATCGAACCCGGATGGCGTCTGGCGACGGCCGTACGCGATGCCGGGGATGTGCCCGACATCGAATCCTGGCGCATGATCGAACCGGGCCGCTGGCGCAGTCAGCCGCTTGCCCGGCAGCAGTTCCTGCAGGGAAAATGAACGTGCGTCATCGTCTTGTCACTGGCAGTTATCCAGACCGAAATCCAGCATGAGCAACGGCATCGAACAGACTGGATCCCATAATCCGGCACGACGCATGAAGTTGCAGGGCTTGCGCTGGAACCTGCATCACCTCACCCACGTCAGCATCCTGCTGTGTGTGATCGCAGTCCTCTTGTTCGGGTGGCCAGGATTCTGGCTCGGCATACCGGTATTGTTGCTCGCACTGCTGCTCGCGGACGGCATCGCACGTCCCGGCTCGAACCTGTTTTATCCCACCATCACGCACGGACCACGTGACAGCAAGCGCGTGGCGTTGACGTTCGATGACGGCCCGGATCCGGAGATGACGCCACAAGTACTGGATGCGTTGGCGGAATACGATGCCCGTGCCACTTTTTTCGTGATCGGCAAAAAACTGACGGCACAACCGGCGCTGGCAAAACGCATGGTGGAGGCAGGACAAGTGGTTGCTAATCATTCCTGGCAGCATTCGCGTTTACAGAACTTCCGTTTCTCGAAATGGCACGTACAGGAGATCGGTCACGGGATCGAGGCGATTGCAACAGTGACGGGTACTCCACCGCGGCTGTATCGTCCGCCGGTCGGTCTGAAGAATTGGGCATTGGCGCGCGCGGCCTGGCGGCATAATTTAATCCTGGTCGCGTGGTCGCTGCACAGCCATGATACCCGGCTGCCAGACCCCCAGCGGATCGCACAACGCGTACTGGCAAAGGTGCGCGGCGGCGACATCATATTGCTGCACGATGGCCATGACCTGCCCGGCGGGCAGCGCCCGTTCTGCGCCGCCGCGCTGCGGCTGATCCTGCAGGGTTTACGGGAACGCGGCCTGGAATGCGTCACGGTTCCGGAATTACTCGGGCGATCCGGCGAGGGTACGCATCAATCCCGCTGATTTTGTGCGGAATTACGGGCTTAAAGTAGTTCCAAAGCGCTGTCCCAAGCTGTCAGTCCCAGAGGGAATCTGGCAAAATTCGTCCTCACACTTTAAATAACGCAGCCATTCCGAGAGTGACCCATGGATAAACAGGACGTCTTTCAAACCCTCAAGCACACCTTGGTGGAACAGTTTGAACTCGACCCTGCGAAAATCACCCCCGACGCCCGCTTGTACGAAGATCTGGACCTGGACAGCATCGATGCGGTGGACATGATCATCAAGCTGCAGGAGCTCACCGGTTGCAAGGTGAGCCCGGAAGATTTCAAGGGCGTGCAGACTGTGGGTGATGTCCAACAGGTCATAGAGAAGCTGCTTGCCGCCAAGACCTGACACGGGTTCGAGGTTTCCCGAGGGAGGGAGTTCGTGTTGCGACGCGTGGTAGTGACCGGGATGGGCGGCCTGACTGCGCTGGGGCACGATTGGGAGACTATCGGCGGCAGGTTGCGCGCCCGCCAGTCCGGCGTGAAATTCATGCAGGACTGGGCGGATTTCCAGGACATCCGTACTCGGCTCGCAGCGCCAGTCGAAGCATACGAGCTGCCACCCCAATACAATCGCAAGAGCATGCGCAGCATGGGCCCCGTCGCGCTGATGTCCACGCGTGCCAGCGAACTCGCATTGGAAGATGCCGGGCTGATCGGCGATGAGATCCTGAAGTCCGGCCGCGCTGGCATCGCTTACGGTGCCTGTGCTGGCAGTGCCGAACCGGTAGTAGCGTTTGGCAACATGGCCAGTACCGGCAGTTTGCGCGGCGTGACTTCCAATACCTACGTGCAGATGATGAGCCACACCGGCGCGGTGAACATCAGTCTGTTCTTCGGCATCACCGGCCGCATCATCCCTTCGAGCAGCGCCTGCACCTCGGGCAGTCAGGCCATCGGTTTTGCCTACGAGACCATCAAGTACGGCAAGCAGGATGTGATGATCGCGGGCGGCGCCGAAGAACTGAGTCTGGGCCCGACTGCGGTGTTCGATACCTTGTTCGCCACCAGCACCCGCAACGATGCACCGACCAGTACCCCGCGTCCCTTCGATCGCGACCGCGACGGGCTGGTGGTAGGCGAGGGGGCGGCCACCCTGATCCTCGAGGAACTGGAGCACGCCCAACGGCGCGGTGCGCCGATCTATGCGGAAGTGGTGGGGTTCGCCAGCAACGCCGACGGGGCGCATGTTACCCAGCCGCAGGTCGAGACCATGGCCGTGGTCATGCAGCTGGCGCTGGAAGATGCGGAACTGTCACCGGCAGCCATCGGTTACGTCAATGCGCACGGTACCGCCACCGACCGTGGCGATATCGCCGAGTCCATCGCGACCCAGCAGGTGCTCGGCAAGCGTGTGCCGATCAGTTCCCTGAAAAGCTATTTCGGCCACACCCTGGGGGCCTGCGGTTCTCTGGAAGCCTGGCTCAGCATCCAGATGATGCGCGAGAACTGGTTCGCGCCGACCATCAATCTGGACAACCTGGATCCGGCCTGTGCCGAGCTGGATTATCTGACCGGGACCGGCCGCGGACTCGAAGTCGAACACATCATGAGCAACAACTTCGCCTTCGGCGGCATCAACGCGAGCCTGATCTTCCGTCGCTGGCGGACCTGAGCCTGAGGTAATTTTGCGAACCAGGTCCTTGCCTGGAACCGCTTAAAAGCCCAAAATCCGCACTTCTTGACCGGTACCGGGTTCTTCCGGTTTCTCCCGTATTTGATGTTACTGACCGCAAGCGCATGATTTTAAACAGAATTATTAACATATGCCTGTTTACCGTATTGGCCGGTGCCTTGCTCGGCGCGGCCGCGCCGGCGTGGGCCGGTAACGGTCTGCGCCCGCACCAGAACTGGGCGCTGGGCTATGTCACGGTGGTCGGCACCAGTTATTACGCGGACCCGATCCCGGACAACTATCGATATGAACAGACTCTGGCCGCGGTCCTGCTGCAGGAATCCAGTCTGTGCCGGCACAAGCGTGGACTCGATCGCACCGGTTACGGGTGCGGCCAACTGCACCAACGCGCCGCGCATGTGGCCAACGGCAAACCGGTAAGCGTGCACAAACTCCGCCATGACGATGCGCTCAACATCCGCCTCGCGGCACGCTACCTTGCGTTCTGCATGACGCACACCAGCAGTTGGGAGCGCGGCGTGGTGTGTTACAACAAGGGCCCGTCACGCGCCCGCAGCATGAGTGACCAGCAGATCGCGGCAGATGGCTATCTCGCTTCGATCCGGCATCGCATGCGCACGGCCAGGAATCTGCTCGCCGATCTCGACTGAACTGTGCCCGCAGGACGACCTGTTAGACTGACTGCACAGGTTCACTATGGATGGCCGGGTATGTCGCGTCTTGCTGTTGTCTTTTTATTCTCCGTCGCTGGAAACTGGTTACTGGCGTCTGCCGGGCAGGCGCACGAGACCGTGCAGCACGCTGCCGAAGTGCAGCCGTGCGTGGCACATCACCTGCCGACTGCTCATCTGCAATTATCGAAAGTCGATACGACGCTGATCTTTTCTCCGCAAGGCGGCGGCGAAGCGTTGATCGTGCAGGCGATCGATGCCGCCCGGCATTCGATCCTGATGCAGGCTTACAGTTTCACCGATGGACATATCTTCGCGGCGCTGGAGCGTGCCGAGCAACGTGGTGTGGACGTGAACGTGATCCTCGACAAGAGCGATCTGGAACGTTACCGGGGCTGGCCATCGGTCGCAGAACGCTTCGCCACCATGCACATCCCGGTATGGATAGATGACACGGTTGAGACTGCGCACAACAAGGTGTTGGTACTGGATGGCACCGATGTCATCACCGGCTCATACAATTTCAGCTATGCTGCCGATCAGCGCAATGCCGAGAACCTGCTATATCTGCAGCAGGTTCCGGAACTGGCGCGCGCCTATATCGCGGATTGGAACTGGCGGCGCGATTGCTCGCGCAAGTACGTGCCCTGAGGTTCAGCTTGAACACATCTGCGCGAGCGTGAATGCCGCCACGAACAGGGTCTGCGGCACGCCGTCGATCTCGAAACCTTGATAACTGAAGCCTTTCTTGTCCTTGTCCATCACGAACTGGAACGTAGCCGTCACCGATTTGCCCTGATATGTGACCGTACCGCTGGCATTCACAAAATCGATACCGCCGGCTGCCGCCCCTCCTTCCCACTTCGGTGAAGCGAAATAGCCGTCCACCAGTTGTTTCACAGTCTTGTCCATGCAGGTATTCAAGTGCCCGCTCTGCACGACGTTCACATCGCCTGTATCCGGCACCCAGCGCGGGTCGGTCTTGAGTATCCGAAATTGCTGTTCAACACTTGCGGTCGTGGGGGGCGGCGCTTTGCCGTAGCCGGTGACAGTGATGATGCCGGCAGCCACTGCTCCGGCGATGAACAGTGCCTCCACAACCAGGCCGCTGATAAACCAGTTACCGAGACCGAACCGCTGGCGGGCACGCAGATAAGCCGGATAACCAAATGGCCACAGCACGGCCACCAGCCCCAACCAGCTGAACATGGGTTTGAGTGGGCTACCGGTGCGCCAGGCGGTGGGAGACTGGAAGATTTCGCCTGCTGCAAACAATCCGGTACTGAGCGCGGTGAAGATCAGTAACCAGATCATCCCGACAACGGAGTGAGCAGCGAGTGCGACGGTGAGCAGGCCCAGTATCGCGATGATGGGGGTCGCCAGCAGAAACACGCCATAGTCGGCACCCGGCATTTGCGAAGAGAGCAGGGGGGGTATCGATTTACTGTTTTCGGCCATGATTCTGTCCATCGGTGAGTGCCACGCTCTAGCATACCCCGTGGCTGAGATCGGTGCCATCCAGGCAAGAAAGAAGCCGGGTTTTCCCGGCTTCTTTCTGAAATAAACGCGTTATTTGATCTTGTCTATCATCTGCATTGCAGGTACGGCGAGAAAAGTATCCTGATTGTTCGGGTCGTTACTTATCGGGACAGTCGCGCACAACAACTGGGACAGAGTGGTCTTGGCGTCGATGCCAGGTTGTTTGCCGCCGCCCAGATCGAATTGCAGAACCTTGCCTCTCGCATCCCATTCCTTGGGAAGGTCGCGCGCATTCTTGCGTACTTCGACGGTGACGGTAATCCATTTGGTCCAGCCCCAGGTCTCTGTATGGTAATTGAACGGGTTGTCGCCGTTCGACGCCATGGTAGCGCGCCAGTTGGTCAGGTCATATGAATACTGGTTGAGACCAGTGCAGGAAGTCACCAGCTGCTTGACTGCTGACTTGATGATGGTCTGGTTCTCAGTCGGGATATTGGCTTGCAGTGTCACTGTCTTGTCTGGAGTCTTGGTGCAGGCCACACACAGGCCGGCCACAAGCAGTGAGATAATAATCTTTCTCATGAGACGCTCCCCTGATCGGTTACACGGATGCTGATACTGAGGGAAGTATAGTCCAGTGACCGGAACAGGTTATGTATTCCGTAAATCGGAAACCTAAACAAGAGCTTATGCGGAGTGCGGTATCGGCATATCGTCACTTGGCGTTGTTCCGCCAGCGGCGACGGATGATCAGCAACACGACTGCCACTAATACGATGCCGCCCAGCAGCAGCAGGTTGCCTGCCTGGTCGAAAAGGTGCTCGTAACCGCGCATGTGGGTACCGAGTCTCCAGGTCCCGAATCCCCATACTGCTATCCACAGCAGCGCACCGGTCCCGTTGAACAGAAGGAAGCGGCGGAAGGGCATCTCCATGGTGCCAGCGACGATGCCGTTGACCTGGCGCAATACTTCGAAGAAGCGGGCGAAACTCACGAACCAGCCGCCATATCTGTCGAAAGCATGTTCCATCTTGCGAATCTCGTGGCGGCCGATACGGATGTAGCGCCCGAAGCGGAGCAGCAATCTGCGGCCGCCCTTGGTGCCGATCCAGTAGCCGAGGCTGTCACCACCAACCGCGGCCAGCCAGGCAGTGGCGAGTACCAGCACGATATTGAGTTTGCCGTGGGCAGCGAGCAGGGCGGCGGCGATCAGCAGAGTCTGTCCGGGCGCAGGTACACCGAAACTCTCGATGAAGATGACGATGAACAATACCGGATAGCCGTAGGCTGCCAGATAAGGTTCCAGTAGTTTCATCTGATCCTGAAACATGGATGTTTCCGCGGGACTGTGCCGGGATGGTAGCAGACTTGTACGCGGACCAGTCCGCGTGGACCTTCAATTCATCTTGTCGCGATTGGGTGCGGCCCTGACCGGTGTCGGTGTGGCCAGCAGTTTTTCGCACTCGATATGATCGAGAGGCTGGCTGAACAGGAAACCCTGGATCAACGAACAACTTTCGTCCTGCAGCCACTTGAGTTGAGCTTCGTTTTCCACGCCTTCTGCCACCACGTTGATGCCGAGGGCGTTGGCGAGACGGATAGTGGCGCGCGCGACTGCCGCATCTTCCATACTGACTGCGACATCGCGCACGAAGCTCTGATCCAGTTTCACGACATCGATCGGGAAGCGTTTCAGATACCCCAGTGAAGAATTGCCGGTCCCGAAATCGTCGAGTGCGATACGGATACCCATGCCACGCAACTTGCGCAGCACATCCAGATTGTTGTCCTCGTTGGAAAGCGCGACGGTCTCGGTGATCTCCAGCAGCAGGGCCTGCGGCGGCAAACCGGTCTCGCCCAGGATCCGTCCCACGGTGCCGGCGAGATCCGGTACCGTGAACTGACGGGCCGACAGGTTCACAGCCATGTGGAATTGCCCCTTGCTCAGTTCGCGCCAGCGTGCCGCTTGTTCGCACGCTTGATGCAATACCCACTCACCGATCGGGATGATCAGGCCGGTATCTTCCGCCAGCGGGATGAATTCCGAAGGCGGTACCAGGCCGAATTCATGGCTGTGCCAGCGGACCAGCGCTTCTACGCCGATCAGCTTGCCGCTTGGCATGTCGTACAGCGGCTGGTAATGCAGCACCAGTTCGCTGCGTTGCAAGGCTTTGCGCAGCTCCAGTTCACGCGCCAGCCGTTGCAGAGCGGCTTCATGCATGTCGGGTGTGAAGAACTGGAAGCGGTTGCGGCCGCGATGTTTGGCGCGGTACAGCGCCGTGTCGGCGTTCGCCAGCAGGCTCTTGCAGTCGGGGCTGTCTGCCGCCAGCATGGTGATACCGACACTGGCTGTCACCCGCATCTCGGTACTGCCCAGCAACATCGGCCGGCCGATCACTCGCAAGATGCGTTCCGCAAGCGCCGCCACTTCCTCGCGATCCTCGCTGTCTTCGATCAGCATGATGAATTCATCGCCGGAGAGCCGGGCCACGGTATCGCGTTCACCCAGGGTGCGCTGCAGACGCTGCGCCACGCGTTTCAGCACTTCATCGCCGGTGTGGTGGCCGAGCGAATCGTTGATGTCTTTGAAACGGTCCAGATCCACAAACAGGACTGCCAGTTCGCTGTCACCGGAGCGTACCCGCGTCACCGCACGCTCCAGTTTCTGCTCGAAGAACGAACGGTTCGGCAGTGACGTGAGCGGATCGTAGTTGGCGAGCAGGGTGAGTTGTTCTTCGGCGCGTTTCCGGTCCGCCATCTCGACCCGCAATTCTTCTGCGATGTCGGCGAATGCGAAACGTATGTTGAGTTGTTCGACCAGGCGTTTGTGCAGGCCGAATGCCATCCGCGCCAGCAGCGCGATCACCACGCAGACCATGATGCCTGCAGTGAGCGTGGTCTGATTCAGCTCCAGAAACAGGCTCAGGGTAAGCGGGGTCGCGGCGATCAGCAGAAAAGCCAGATAGCCGCCGATGTTGGCGGCGAGCGCCGGCATCGCGACGGTGCACGCTCCCATGATCACCATGGTGAGGAATAACTGGTGTGAGAGGTCGCCGCTCGGAAACAACAGCACTCCCGCCAGCCCCCAGCCGAGCGCAGACAGGAACGTGCCGATGATGAAGCGCCGCTTCCAGAGTCCGCCGTCGGCAGCATCGATCGAACGATGACGGAACGTACGGCTCAGCAAGCCGCGGCCGATCTCCACCATCACCATGTAGGCGAACCAGCCGCCCACCAGATAATGGTTCGGCTCAATGCCGCGAAACAGGGCGATCAACAGCAGGGAAACGGTCAGGCCCGCGAGATGCATCCCGCGTGTGTTCTGGTACAAGAGATTGGTAAGTTCTGCCCGTACGTTGCGGCCGACATCACGGCCCAGTACGAGCGTATCCGCCATGGTGGCAATCGCCATCACGCCTCCCGGTCTCCCTTGGCCGCCTCCCGGGCGGGATCAAGAACAACCTTGCATCAAGGATTCAGAAACCTCTGCAAAAACCGGTCCGTGGTCATTGCAGATTCGGCGGATCCGGTATTTGACCGAATCCACAACCGCCGGATCGTGTGCACCTGCACCTCACCCGGCTGCGCGGCAGTGTGCAGTCTCCAGCTCGCCCTGTCCAGTGGGGTGGTGTGACACACATCACAAAGCGCGGTCCACGCCGAAAGGTAGTACAACCCCGACGACCGGCGGTTGTCGTGAGCGGAAGGCGGGTGCATTATGTCCGCGATGGCAGTCAGCATATAAAAGGAGTGCGGTTTGGACCCGGCTCAGTTGTTACAACCGAGCGTGTTGTCCTACTTCGGACTCGCCAGCCAGACGTTGGCGATGATGTTGTTCCTCGTCCTGTTCCTGTTACTGCATCGTTACGCTAACCGGCGCACCTATTTCCATGCCTGGACCTGGGCCTGGGTCGCACTCACCATCGCGCTGATCGCATTGGTCATACGCTTCGAGGTTCTGGCCGATCTGCCGAGCGCCAGGGATGAACACAGTTGGTGGGTGCGGGTCTGTTACTTCGTCTATCAATTCGGCAAATTCGCGTTCCTGCTGTTTGTGTTGAAGGGCATACTGCTGTACCTGAAAGGGACGGCTGACCCGCCACTCGGTCATCTGCGCTGGCTGTGGTTGCTCGCGTTGGTATTTTCCGTGATCTCGGTAGTAATCTCGGCGGATCAACGCGTGGTCTTGTTCTGGCAGGGCAGCTTCAATGTCGTGGTCTATCTGTGGTGCGGTGTCACCCTGTTGTGGTTACCGGGTTCCCGGCGCAGTCTCGGTACGCGCGTCACCGGGTTGTGCCTTACGGCGACCGCCTTGCTCTGGATCAGTTACGAGATCGCGTTGCTGCACATAGCGTTCCCCCGGATCGATTTCGGTACCAGTCTCTGGACGATTCTGAGCGGGCGCAATACCTATCTCGATCTGATCCTGGACATGTTGCTGGCATTCGGCATGGTGCTGGTACTGTTCGAAGACGCGCGTCGCGAGATCGATACCGCCCACAACGAACTGCGTATCGCGCACGAACAGTTGTTGCGCGAATCATTCACGGATTCCCTGACCGGCGCATATAACCGTCGTGCCTTCAACGAAGGTACCGGCCTGGAAGAGGCTCACAGCAGTTTCGGTGCGCTGGTGGCATTCGACATGGATAACCTGAAGACCATCAATGATCATTATGGCCACAAGTATGGCGATGCCTTGCTGCAATATTTCACCACTGTATTGCGTGGCGGGTTACGCCCGTCCGACAAACTCTATCGCCTCGGCGGAGATGAATTTCTGGTGGTGATGCCGCGTGCCGTGGCAAGCGTGGCCGAGCAGCGTATGCAGACGCTGATCGCCACTGCGGCGCCACTCAAACTCGAAGCGCTGGATATCGAGATCCCGCTCAATGCCAGTATCGGCAGTGCCGGTTTCCGAAACATGGAAGAACTGGAGACGGCGATGCACGAGGCAGACCGCGCCATGTACACGTCGAAACGTGCCCGCAAGACCGCACCGCGCAGCGAGATGCTGGACGATGCTGGGGCGTTGCCCGATACCTGAGGCTTGATCGGGCGTGCAGCCCCGGGTGTCCTGCACTGCCCTCCCATATCAATAGCCGTCAAGTCTCGGTCGGATTCTCTCTCTCGGGTGCCGCGCCCTTGTACACCGGGAAGCCGGGGTTGCGGGATTCCTCGAACATCAGCCGGGTCTCGAGATGATCGACTTCCGGACGTTCAGTGAGGGCCCGCAGGATGAATTCACGCAAGTGATCCACATCGCGGACTGCCACGTGCATCATGAAGTCATCCCGCCCCGACACCAGATAGAAAGACACGACTTCGTCCTGGGCCTGGATATGGGCGCGGAACTGGTCGATGGCCTCTCGGTCGTGCATCGCCATGCGGATACAGATCATCGCCTGCACCCCGACCCCGATCTCCTTGGGGTTGAACTCGGCGTAGAAGCCGGAGATCGCGCCGCCATCCACCAGCCGGCGCACCCGCGCCAGACAGGTGGATGGCGCCAATCCCACCCGGCCCGCAAGCACCTTGTTGGAAATCCGTGCGTTGTTCCGTAATTCCCGCAGGATGCGTAGATCAGTCGGGCTAAAATTCATAAAACCTCCCCAGACAAATTATTTATTCGGCCATGCCCATCGAAGAGTGAAAATATACTAGTTTTGCACCCGGAAAATCGAATCAAGGCTTGGGGAGGCGGCGGATTTCAGGATTACCGGGGGGTGATCCTGGGCCAGCAGGCCCGAAAAAAGCCGTATCAGGACATATCAATCGGGGAACCCAGGGGAGTGGCAAGACGGCTATCTTCGGATAGCCGTCTTTTTTTGTGCCCGATGGGAGCCCGGTCGGTCGCCTGGAGCAAGCGTTCTCGCCGAAGCCGACTATACTTCCCATGCATTGTTAAATTAGGGCATATTGTCAAATACCCACAAGGCGGTTGTAAACCGCGGCTTCATCGACTCTGCGTCCATTAAATCAGTCTCAAGGTGTGTCCGGGACTGGAGGAGTAGGTAATGGCAACACACTATCTGTGGATCACATTCTACGGTCGCGAAACTGCATTACAGGTCCCGATCGGTCAGGCCGATTACGAAGTCTTGTTCGAAGATCTGAAAGCGCTGGCGGCCGGGAGTACCGATCTCAAAGCACTGTATCTATTCACGATCTCGGACAAGCTGTCCGTACTGATTGCCTTGCGCGAAGTACAGACCGTGCGGTTCGCGGCAAAATCCGGTAGCGAACCCTCGCTGGCCGGCGGCGTGGCCTTCTACCTCAGGGGGCGTAACGCACCGCTGGTATTCGACTACACCGGCAAGGGTCCGTTGGACGACATGTTCCACGGACTCGCGACCACTCAATACGATGAAGTGGTACCTGGATGCGTGATGCTGACCGACGGTAGCGGAGAACCGGCGTTCCTGCGTCTCGACGAGATCCAGTACGCCATCGTGCACACGGAGTTGATACAGCGTCCGTCCTGAGAGCGGCCGGTGGAGATCATCTCACCGGTGTATAGATCCTGGTCACCAGTTTGTCGTCCGGGGTATTCGCCGGATCGTTCAGGTATTGCTCCCAGGTCAATCCGGTAGCGGTGAGGCCGTTGGCGGCCAGCCAGACCGTGATCTGGTTGTACACCTCGCCGGTGCCGGAATAGGGTCCGGTATAGGTTGCGAGTACCACTTCACCACCCAGGGTCTGGCCGAGTTTTACCGGGCTGTTGACCGGAACCGTGAGGGTGTCCCACGCCGCCGGGATAGCCGCATCGAATTCATAATTGTTGTGTGCCGGATCCCAGACCCGGGTCACCGCCATGCGGGCACCGGTCACTTTCAGATGGTGCGCCGCGATGAAGGTTTTCACTTTCGCGTAGGCAGCATCCAGAGCATTCGCCACGTCGCGGCCATCGGTAGTGGTCTTGCCGCTTGCGTAGACGATCGACAGCGGCTGCATCTGCAACAATTTGATATCGGCGCCTGCCAGATCGGTCTTCGGCAAACACTCCACGAAATGTTTCAGGTTCGCGAGCCCGGTGCCGAAACCCTCATGGATCTTCTGCTTGAGCAGCAAACCGGTATAACGCTCCAGCAGGTTCCAGCCGAAATCAGCATCCAGACTCCACACGACATGTGTTCCGTCGCCGTCCGGTGACAGGTCCAGCGCCGTGTCAGATGTGCCGCGTTTGGCCAGTTCGAACGTTACAGCCAGGTGCTGATACGGCTTACTGGCGGTCACGATCTCACTGCCGCTGCCGAGCTCCGGATTGCTGCTTTGCCAATCCATGTGCGTGCCGACGCCGGACCAGGGGCCGGAATATGTGTATTGAGCATCCGGATCGGGTGCCGTCCACGGCGACCATTTATTGAAGACGTGCGCGCTGTTCAACACCGTGAACACATTGGCGGGCGGCGCGGCGATATCGATGCTGCTTTCAACATGCAATCGGCTTGGCAACAATAAACCGATAATCGCCAGCAGCACGAGCAACGACACTAATCCGATTGCGAACCGGTTAAACCACTGCATCTGTGATTCCTGATTTGATCGGTTGTGATGCTCAGCGCCGGAGCAGGCGGCCGGTCAGTTCGGGTGCGGTCAGACGCGGGCCATCGTAGCCTTGCACCTCGCCGAAGCGCGGCGCATGCGCTTCCCAGTCGGTGCGTGCGCTCTGCATCTCCTCAGTATTGCGTGCCACGAAGTTCCACCACAGCAGCACCTCTTCGTTCAGCGGCGTGCCACCGAACAAGAAAGCCCGCGCCGGTTTGCTGCAGTTCAGCACCAGGGACTCGCGGCCGCTGCCAAGATAATAAAGCGTGGCCTGATCCATACGGGTGCCTGCCACCTCCAATTCGCCTTCGGTCAGCAGGATCGCATGCTCGAAACCGGGGTTCAGCGGCAGCGTCCGAGCGCCGGTATCCGTGAATTGCAGATCCATACCAGCGAGTGGTGAATGCACGCGCGCCGGTGAGCGTTCATCGAAGGCCTCGCCGATCACGACCGTCACCCGGTAGCCGTCACGCTCGATGATCGGCAACTCCGCGTGATGCTCGAAACTGGAATCCATATGACGCACCTTGTCCGGCAATGCGATCCAGAACTGCAAACCATGCAGCGAAGGCGTACGCTCAGGTGGCGATTCTTCGGAATGCGAGATGCCATGTCCCGCAGTCATCAGATTGAGTTGGCCGGGACGGATGATCTGTTTGAAGCCGAGGCAATCGCGGTGCAGCATCTCACCGGCATACAGCCAGCTCACCGTCTGCAATCCAGTGTGTGGATGCGGGCCCACGCGCATGCCCTTGCTGTCCGCTGCCAGCGTGATCGGCCCGAAGTGATCCAGGAAGGTCCATGCGCCCACCAATCGCCGCAGCCGATTCGGCAATGCACGCCTGATGCGTATGCCTTCGCCCAGCGTGGTCTCGCGGGTGGGCAATGCTTCGAGCAGCGGTTGATGATTGATGTCAGTCGTTGATGTCAGCATGCGTGTGATCCTCAGCAAGTTTGTACTCAGTATAGCGCGTCGGAAATCAGCGTTTTCCTCGGAGAATCAGCCCT
>DASSKW010000120.1:0-7084 GCA_035690065.1 Gammaproteobacteria bacterium | reverse complement strand
GCCAGGACTTCGATCCCATCCAGCTTCGGCATCTTCAGATCCAGCAGGATGAGTCGTGGCTGATAATCGGCCTGCTCGCTGAAACGCCCGCGCTGGAACAGGAAATCGAGCGCCTCCTCACCGTCCTTCAACCAGACCAGGTTATTCGCGAGATTCGCCTGCTGCAGGCCGCGGATGGTGATCTCGGCATCCTCCTGACTGTCTTCTACCAGTAATATCTCAACTTGTTTGAGTTGTTCGCCCATACGGTCACCCCTTCGGTAGAGAGAAATAGAACGTGGCACCCCGCCCGGGCACCGACTCTGCCCACACTCGCCCGCCATGCCGTATCACTATCCGCTGCGCGATGGCCAGACCGACGCCAGTGCCGTGGAATTCCGTCTCGCTGTGCAGGCGCTGGAACACGCCGAACAGCTTCTCGTAATAACGCATGTCGAAACCGACACCGTTGTCCTTGATCGAGTAGATGCATTCTCCGTCACGCACTACACCGTTCACCACGACTTCCGGAGCAGGATTCTTGCTGCTGTACTTGAACGCATTGCCGATCAGGTTGGTCCAGACCTGGGTCAACAGGGCGGGATCGGCTTTCGCATCGGGCAGGTCGCCGAGCGAGAACTTCGCGGCAGCATGGTCTCCGGACAGTATCAGGTCGGAATATACTTTACCGACCAGTGTTGCCATATCGATATCGCTCTTGTTGATCACGCCCCGTCCCACGCGCGAAAACGCGAGCAGGTCATCGATCAATGCACTCATCTTCTCCGAATTGCGCAATATCACTCCGATGATCCGGCGCCCTTCCTCATCGAACCGAGACCCATATTCGCTATCCAGGATACGAGCGAACCCGTTCACCGCGCGCAGTGGTGAACGCAGGTCGTGGGAGATCGAATAACTGAAACTCCCCAGTTCCTTGTTGGTGGCTTCCAGTTCTTGTTTGGATCTGATCAGGTCTTCGTCCATACGTTCACGTTCCTGCACTTCGTCCTTGATGCGCAGGAACAGATACAGCTTGATGCCGAGCATGAGCAGCACCAGCACGCCGAAACTCAGGATGGTATAAAAAGCCGTGGCATGCGCCCGATCGATGCGCTGGTCGAGCAATCGTTTCTCGGTATCCTGCATGCTCGACAGCAAGACATTGATTTTCTGAAGCTGCTGATATGAATTCGTCATATCGGAGCGTGCAACAGCGGAATCCGGATGCGGATTCCCATGTCCAGTGATCGTGTGCTGCTGGATCAGTCGCAACTGCTCGACCTCACCGCGTAACAACGCCACCCTGACCTGCTCGATCCGGTTGTCCCCTGTCTGCACCAGGAGTGCATCGAGCCCCTCGTTGATACGCTCGTGGTGGCTCTCGCGCTGGGCGAGCTGGGTGTGATTACCGGTGATGACGAAGGCGCGAGTGCTCAGTTCGGATGCTTGCACCTGCGAGTGCAGCGATGCGATAGTCTGCAGGACTTCATGCGTGTGGGCGACCCACTGCGAAGCATCGACGAATGCACGGACCGAGAACGCGCCACCGACTGCCATCACGCCGAGGATCAGGAAGGTCGCAGCAAAACCAGTCAGTACTTTCTTTTCGATCGTCGTCAGGCGCATGTCTAATCCTTTAGACAGCCTTCAGTCACCGGGATGCGGAGCCTGGGCCCGCATTATGTTTGACCCGATATCCTTCGGCCGCCTTTTGCTGCCCATCGGTCTGACAGGCCAATCCCTCGGATGACAGTATGCACCCGGTCCGCTGGGCGCACACTCGATAATTGGGGAAACGTTCCCAAGAGTCAACTAGCCAGACCGGCTGCCGGAGCTTGCCCCGCATGGCCTGAGCCCTTTAGGCTCCTCTCGGTAACAGCACATGTCTGTGAAGCAGTGCACGTCTCAAAGACGGCCTGCTAACGAGGCCAAGCATGAGTGCAATCCTGGAACGGCTGGATCAGGCCCCTATCGGGCCCCTGCACCGGCGCTCCGCCTGGGCAGCGGGGCTGGGCATCTTTCTCGATGGCTACGACCTGTCGATCATCGCTGTCGCCCTGATCCTGCTCAAACCCCAATGGCAACTGGGCCCGTTCCAGACCGGACTGCTGGGCGCTGCCGCGCTGGCCGGTGCATTCCTGGGAAGCCTGCTGGGCGGCCCCCTCGCCGACCGTTACGGGCGCAAGGCGATCTACCTGCTCGACATCGCTACCTTCCTGATTGCGGCACTCGCCTCGGGTTTTGCCTGGGATCTGGCATCGCTGGTGGCGATGCGCTTCATCCTCGGCATCGGCGTCGGCGCGGATTACCCACTGTCTGCGACCTATCTGGTGGAATTTCTGCCGCGCGCACAGCGTGGCCGCATCAGCATCTGGGTATTCGCGTTGTGGATGGGCGGCGCCGCCGTCTCGAGTGCGGTCGGTCTCGCGCTATTGCCGTTCGGCGAGCACGCCTGGCGCATCATGCTCGCCTCCGGCGCCCTGCCAGCCTTCGCAGTATTGTGGTTACGCAACAACCTGCCGGAATCGCCGCGCTGGTATCTGCGCCGCGGTCGTATCGCAGACGCTGTCCGCGTGCTGGGCGAGCTGGATCCTTCGCTCACGTCAGCGGAACGGCATGCGCTGCTCGCTGCCGAATCACAACAAAGTGTGCAGCCGATAGCGCCGTGGCGCACGCTGTTCAGACCCCCGTACCTGCGCCGCACCTTCTTCATCACCGTGCCATGGTTCCTGGTGGACGTGATGAGTTACAGCTTCGGCATCTACGCACCGTTGCTGCTCATGCAACTCGGCTTGCACGGCAAAGTGCAATCCGTGATCGGCAACACCGTGCTCGACATCGTGTCGTTGATCGGCACTGCCCTGCTGGCGTTCACGGTGGATCGCAGTGGCCGCCTCAAGGCCCAGGTACGCGGTTTCATCGGCGATGCTATCGGTCTGGCCCTGATCGGAGTGTTCGCATTACGCGGCGAACCGCCGCTCGCGATCCTGATCTTCGGATTACTGTTCTGGCAGATCGCCAACAGTTACGGTCCCGGCAACACCTGCTGGCTGTTCCCGGTGGAATTGTTTCCCACCGATCTGCGCGCCTCGGCGCACGGGATCGCTACTGCCGTATCCCGCGTCGGCGCCTTGCTGGCGGTGTTCCTGCTGCCGGCGATACAGGACCGCATCGGTAACGCCGGGTTGATGCTATTGTTCGCACTCGTCGCGATCGCTGGCGCAGCCATCTCCGCCTGGCTGGGCGAAGAGACCATGCAGAAGCCTCTACAACAGGCTTTGGTGTCGGACATTACTTGAACGGTTGATCTATCATTCTTGAGGAGCATGAGCATGCAGACATTTACGAAATCAGTCGGGTTGATATCGATCGCGTTGCTCGCCTCTATAACGTTGCCGGATACTGCGGCAGCCCGTGCTCCGATTACCAAACCCATCGCCATCACCCTGCCCGGCGGTGAACACGGTCTTGGCCTCGACGATATGGCTTACCTGCCAGGATTGCATCGTGTCGTGGTGCCCGCTGGGCAGACCGGCACATTGGTATTGATAGATCCTGACAACAACGCACTCACCCTGATTCCCGACATCGCACCGCAAGCTGTCAAACCGCACGGTCGCGATCAAGGTACCAGTTCTGCGGCCTACGGTGCCGATCTGCTGTTCGCCAGCGACCACACCGACAAGTCAATCGCCATCGTGGACCCGGCGCACAAGCGCGTGCTGGCGCGCGCGGCGCTGGCCAGTGGTTCCGATTACGTGCGTTATCTCGCTGAACAACATGAACTCTGGGTGACAGAACCGGAAGCAGCACAGATCGAAGTCTTCAGCTTCAACGCCCATGCGAAACCGATGCTGACACCCAAAGCAAAGATCTCGATCCCGGGCGGACCCGAATCACTGGTGTTTGATTCCGCACATCATCGCGCCTATGCCAACTTGTGGAAGACAAAAACTGTAGTCATCGATACCGCCACGCATCAGATTGTCAGCGAATGGTCAAACGGTTGTGAGGGTAGTCGCGGCCTGGCCATGGATGCGGCGCACGCGCGACTGTTCGTCGCCTGCAAGGAAGGCGCCATCAGCGTGCTATCGCTGAAGGCTGACGGCAAAGTGCTGGCACATACAAAATCCGGCGAAGGTATCGATATCATCGCCTACAGCCCCATACTGCATCATCTGTATGTGCCCGGCTCCAAAAGCGCCACCCTGACGATCTTCGATGTCACGCCATCGAATTCACTCACACCGCTGGCTACCTATCCGACTGCGGAACATGCGCACTGCGTGGCTGCCGATAATCAGGGCCACATATATGTGTGTAATCCGCACGGAGGTGGAGTCCTTGCGTACAAGGATCCTGAAATACATTGAGGCAGCGCCATAAAAAAGCGCCCACTTTGCAGTGGGCGCCAACTGCCGGGGAAAGGGGAACCCCGGGCTACCATCGGCTTGGGGAAGTCGATGGTTCATCGACTGTCGGGGCGACAGCCGATCTCACACGCCATTCGCCTGCACATCCGGGCTCTGCGGATGAACAAACACATGACTACAGTCTCTGCATCGGTATACCGGGAGGAGACATCCCGGAACACTCACCGGACCAAATCTGATACCGACACGAAGATTGTGCTACACACTCTCTCGATAAGCGTCAGCGGGATAAATGCTAGCCCAAGGCAGTCCGCCAATGTGTTTCAGGAATGTAAGAATTTGTAAAACCCGGCCAGTCTGGCTCACACTGTCCAACAAGCATCGAACCAAGGCCGATCATGAACAGCACACCCCGTCTCGAATCCATATTGACCTGTCCTCAGTGCGGTCACCAGCACACTGAGATCATGCCCACTGATGCCTGCCAGTATCTCTTCGAATGCCTCGGTTGCCACAGCTTGCTGAAACCGCAGCCCGGCGATTGCTGCGTGTTCTGTTCGTACGGTTCGGTACCGTGTCCGCCAAAACAACAAGCCAGCAACTGCTGCTGAGTAAAAGCGGATATATCTGCCACATTCGTGCAAGCGGATATTCATTACATCGATTCGGATAGATCACCGTTTATGCTGAAATGACAAATCAATTACGCAAACTCTTCGGTCCACTCACGAATGGATTGCCCCGTTCGTAGAATCGCAGCAGACGATGGGCGTTCTTGTTGATGCCGATACGGCGGCTCTTGCCGATGCGTCTTACCGGCTCTACTGTATCTGCGAACCACAGTGGAGCACCAGCACAATAATCATGACCGTAAAGTCGCATGTCTATCCTGAACGCCTGCGCCAGTTTGCCCGGTCCGTTAGCCAATTCACGCAAGCGCGTGATGCCGCGATATTTTTGCATCAAGGCGATCCCTTCGATAGGCTCAACCGCGCGCAACAACACGCCCGCCCCCACACCTTCAGCCTCGCTCGACACATTCAGCATGAAATGATTACCGTAGATGAAATACACGTAAACATGGCCGTGCGCCATGAACAGCGCCCGGTTGCGCTGCGTCAATCCACCGTAGGCATGGCACGCTGCATCCCTCGGCAGATAGGCCTCGGTCTCGACGATGCGACCGGCAAGCCGGCCCTCAGGTACGATGCGTACCAGGGTTTTACCGACGAGATACCGCGCAAGCGTTTCCGTGGCTTCAGGTAACTCGGCGTGTCGTAAACGACGCATGGTGTAAATTTTACCCTGACTTCAGATGACATTCCTGGAAGATTCAGCCACCCGCTATCACCGCAAAATGTATGCAAAGAGTGCATCGTGTCAAATAAAACCAGCGCCGTCTCCGATCACGCCAATGGCTCCACTGCTTCTTGAGCGCTCAACGAATCGATATATATTTACCGAAAACATTCTCTACTACGCAGCAGAACAAGATTGTCCCAGCCAGGGCGAAGTACATTATCCACTCCCAGCCATCGATACCCAAAGGCAGTAATTGCAGGCCGTAAAGCAGCGATGCCAATGCTGATATCAGATAGAGTGGTCCGGTATATAAACAATGGCGCCGCCCGCAACGACGAGCATTTACCATACAGATGATACCGGTTGCACCGAAGCCTGAAACCCACAACGCGGTATGCACTGTATTGCCAGCAAACTGGGCGACGACGATCAGCGTCCACGGTATACCCCAGATCAGCCATGTCCTCCAGCCTGAGCGGAGCATATCTTTATCGCGTTGCGAAGAAGTCGGAATATTCACACACTCAGTCCATCATGAAGGGTTTTGACAATCTGGTTAAAATCAGATGTCACAATGGCCGTTTAACACTAACCTCCAAATTCGTAGGCCAGCGGAAAAGCATAGACGATGCCAACGGAGATCAGATTTACCGTCGCTTCACCAGTCGTATGGCTATTTCCCAACTTATGGTAATGATCCCAGCCAAAATGTACGCTCCAGTCATCCGTAAATGACCAGTTCACTCCTGCGCCCAGTGTCGCTTTCCAGTCAGCACTGGAATTGCTGGCTGTCAAAATCCCAAGGTTGGTATTCGTGATATAGAACAATTTTACATGAGCATCGATGGCACCCAGCCGTGCAAACAGCGCCCAGTGATCATCCAGCGGCAAAGTCCCGGTTCCGGCCACACCCCATCCCCACACTCGGGTACCGCCGGTGTAATCCGGATTGCCTGCATTGAGGAAGCCCGGCTGCAGGATACTGAAATCTGATTCCCCCAAATCGACGTAGCTCGCTTCTACCCCCCAGGTGGGATTTATTTGATACCCCCCGATCAAGCGGTAGCCGGTGGAATTGCTGAAAGAGCTACCTGAACCGGTGGTGACGTTCCCAGCCCCGATCAGCGAACCTATGCTCTGAGCAGACTTCCCACTGAAAATTGCCGAACCCGCATCGAATTCGGCATAAGAGTTATCGTCGTCTGCATGCGCTATCACCGGCAGCCAGAGCACAGCGCTTGCAAGAACGAGACTAGCCAATAATGTTCTGGTCACGTTATCGATCCTTACCAACACATGTTAACAAGGTTCAATCGGGGCGCCAGCGCGGAGCGGTATGGACGGACACCAAAGTCTAGCCCCCCCCGTGCGTTCGGCTATCCTCATTCTAATCCTGCCGGCTCGATGATTACATGACCGATAGCAGA
>DASSKW010000119.1:0-19297 GCA_035690065.1 Gammaproteobacteria bacterium | reverse complement strand
GTGACTGATACATTGCCAGCGGCGCTGATATTGCCGCTGACGCTGATCTTGCCGCCGGAATCCTCTCCACCTTTGGCATTCAGCGTGACGCCACCGTGATCCACCGTAATGCCCCCATTGACGTTGATCTTGCCACCGTTGTGACTGGCCTGGCTGGTGCTGGCTTTCACCGAGACACCATCGGAAGTAGCAGCCCCATTCGCATGCAGAGTGCTGGCAGTGATATTGGCGCTTCCCGATGCAGTAGCGGTGAGCGTAATGGATTTACCGGTCACCGAAGCTACATTGATACTGGCACCTGCCGTCGCGCTGGCACTGTTGTGAGCCACGATATTGACTGCACCACCAGCATTGATATTGCCGCCAACATCTATTAAAGCGGGAGCATTGCGGTTGCCGTTGACAGACATGGACACCTTGCCTAGCGCCTGGATGCTGCCGTTGACGGTGATGCTGGCGCCGCCGTTTTCCGTGATGCTCACACTGCCGTTGGTCGCGATTACGTTGCCGCCGATATGAATCCAACCGCCGTTGTCGGATGAGCCATAACCGCGGATCCGGATTGCGCTGCCAGTCCCCGTAGCAGCCAGATTTCCGGTGACATCGATGTAGCCGCTGGTAATCGAGATACTCTTGCCCGATACCGAGCCGCTACTACTCTCGGCCGATACCGAACCGTTAATAGTCACATGGTCGTCGGCCTGATTACCGCCATAAATCACCACGGCCCCATTGGTGGCCGTCAGATTCTGGGTGCTGATGTCATAGACGTAGCCCGAAGGCCCGCCGCCGCCCAGCGTGATCGCCTTGGCCGTGACATTGCCAAGCTTGATCGTACCGAAACTGGCGCTGGCGGTGAACGTACCCTTGATATTGATGGTGACGCCGCTGAGATTGATAGTGCCGTTGCTGTTGGGAGAAAACTTATATGATGTGCCCGGGGAACATACGCCCGCATATTGACAGCCATTTCCGTAGCCAAAACCCAATGATGACGGATCCTTTAGGCTTCCGGATCCCGCTGTCACCGAACCAATCTTGAGTGATAGATTACCGTTGCCTGTCGCAGTCAAACTGGTCACGCCGGCAGAATGTCCAATGGAATTGGACGCCACCAGGACGACGCTCTTGTTTGAATTCAATTGATTCTGGATATACCCAACGCCAACTGTAACGGTCGAAGGCGTGCCGCCCGTGCCACTACTAAAGTTAGTGCCGGCGCCAATAGTCAAAATACTCGGGTCAATCAACAATTCACCGCTACGCCCGGTATTTACTTGTCCACGCACTTTCAGCGTGTGCCCCGACAGCTCAATGAATCCGCCTTTTGCGGCATCGCCCTCGGCCAGGATGTTCGCAGTGCTCGCAATCTCGGTGTGACCGTTACCGCGAATCACCACGCTGCCGCCGGTGACGCCGGCTTGCGTCGCGCTCGCATCCAGCGTACCGCTCACGTCGATGTCGCCACCCTGTGCGGCAAGGATGATGGTGCCGTTGTGATCCTGGATGCTGTGCGCGGTGATGAGACCGCTGTTGTTGACTGCGGTCGCGGTCAATGCATTGGCGACTTTCGCCGTCATCAGTACTACGCCGCCGTCGGCTTCGATGCTGCCGGTGTTGCTGACGCCCGCGTATTGCGACATCGTCGCCTGATCCACCACGAAACTGACGAGCGAATTGTCGGCAAGGGTCAGCGTCATCTGGTTGCCGGACGCGAGCACCACCTGCCCGGCCTGCGCGGCGATCACGCCGTCGTTGTTCGCGTAATCGCCGGCCAGCACGATGTAGCCATTGTTCGCCGTCAGCGTGCCCTGATTGGTCACGCCGGCATCTGGCGCGCCGTCGCCCTTGGCGAAGACGTAATGGCCCGCCAGAAAATCGCTGTTCTTGATATCGAACGTGGTCGCGATCAGACCCTGCACGTCGAGACTGGCACCCTGACCGAAGAACACGCCGTTCGGATTGACCAGGAACACCTGTCCGTTGGCAGACATGTTGCCGAGTATCTGCGACGGATTGCCGCCGATCACCCGGTTCAGCACCACCGCTGAACTGTCGGGCTGGATGAACTGCACATACTGGTTGCTGCCGATCGAGAACTGCTGCCAGTTCAGGATGGCGCTCTGTGAAGCCTGATTGACGACGGTGTGATCGGAATCCGGGACACTGATGCTGGCATTACCCGCCACCACCTGCCCGCCAGTAGGATTGGCGAGCGCGAGTGCCGGCGCGAATGCGCCGAGACCGAGCGCGGCGCGTCTGAGTGCGCGCGAATGCAGGGCCTGTTTGAGCAACGCGTTGAGCGGCCGTAAAGTCGGGGTTCGGTGCTTCATATCGCTATCCTCTCGCTCATCTTTGTCGCGCATCCTGCGCGTAGTTTTCAACCGGATTCTTCAAGATGTCTTAAAACCTGGTTCCCAAAGTGAACCATATATGGCCGCCGCCATTGCCATCGCTCGGACGATAACCCCCGATGGCATAGGCCCATTGCAAACGTGCATTCCAGGCGCCTGAACTCGGACCGAACAACCATTCGGCACCGGCACTGCTGAGCCCCTGATTGCTGCCCGGTGTGGTCTTGGTGGCGACATTCCAGACCTTGCCGCTATCCACGAAACCGCCCAGCGCCATCGGCAGGCCGCCGATCGCGAACGAACGCTGCAATTCCAGCGATACGAACACACCGCGATCGCCCCGCTGTTCCGCTGGCAGGAAGCCACGCACGTTGTCGGGGCCGCCGAGCGAGAACTTGTCGGTATCGACCAGCGGATCGGGCGAATACAGCAGGCTGCCGCTGCTGATGAAGCGCCACAGGGTCGCGAACGGCTGTACGTAGCTGGCATCGAACTGCACGCGCAGTTTCTCGGCATTGGTCAGGGTGCCGTCGTTGTGTTTGCCGTTGGTCCAGAGGTTGCCCGCCAGAGTGTAATAACTGAAATCGGGATGGCTGCGGGTATAGAACGTGGTCAGTTGTAGAAGATTGATATCGGTTGAAGTAACGCTATTACCACTGGTATCTACGGTACTGGTGTTGTGCGTGGCACCGAACCCCCAATAGAAACTTTCGCTGCGGGTACGTTCCTGCGCATACAGATAATTCAATGATCCGTTCTGGGTCGTGCCGCTGATGTTGAGCGGTCCGAACAAGCTGCCGCCCACGTGATACACGGCGCGGTTCCAGCCGGCTGTCAGACTGCCCCCGGCAGGGCCGAATGGCAGGCTGTAACCGAGTTTGCCGAAGTTAAGCAGATTGCCGGCAGAATGTGTGATGCCCGCAGAGAGCTGATCGCCGTGTCCGGTGAGACTGTTGACGAAAACATCCGCATTCAGGCGCCAGCGGCCGATCACGCTGCGGCCGTAATCATCTATCGAAGCATCGCCGTTGTAGGGCGTCTCCTGCACTTTGAACAACACATCTGAGGTCCCGAATTCCTGGCCGGGGCTCATCACTGCACGTGCATGCATGCCGGGCAGATCGTTGAGCAGCATCGCGGCGCGTTCCATCGCGGCATCGGTATAGACATCGCCGGTATGGATGTTCGAGACCCGCTTGATGAGTGTCGCGCTGCCGGTATGATCGTTGCCCTGGATCGCGATGTTGCCGATCCGGCCTTCCACGACTTGCAGACGCACGTTGCCGTTCGCGAGGGTCTGTGCCGGCAATGAGACGTAGGCTAGTCCGTAGCCGTGCTGGCGGTAGAACGCCGTGAGTTTGTCGGCGACCTCATACAACTGGGCCAGTGTCTGGCGCTTGCCGACCCAGGCGGCGATCTGCGCCTGCAGTTCGGCGTCGCTGAATACGGTATTGCCGGTGATCACGAATCCCTTGACCAGCACTTCCGGCCCACCCGGACTCACGCCCGGCGCAGGCGCAGGTGAAGTCTGGACTTCAGGCGTCGCCTTGGTTTTGGGTACGGCTGGCTTGGCCGGCAGGGTGGATTGGACGGCACCCGGAGTGGGTACCGCTGGTGGCGGTACAGCCTGCGCAGCGCTGCTGCAACAGAATGCGGCGACCGACATGCCCATGGCAAAAGCGGCGAACGTTCCTTTCACCCTGTTTCTCCCCACCCGTTTTTCTTGCTTGACCCCATAAATTTCTCTGGCGGAACCGGCACCCCCTGTAACACCGTCCCCGCTCCTTCCGACCTCAAGACGGAAATATGTGTCATTAAACTAACAGAAATCCCCCGATATGTGCAGCAGGAGACATATTCTTTTGGCAAGCACACGGCACCCGGCTACAATCTGGGCCACCCACAATCTGGGCGACCCTTCCCACGTTATCCAAAGAGCTTTACAGAACAATGACTTCCAGAAAAAATGCTTTCTACGCCCAATCCGGCGGCGTCACCGCCGTCATCAACGCCTCGGCCTGCGGCGTCATCGAGACCGCGCGCAAGCACAAAAACCGGATCGGGAAAGTCTATGCCGGGCGCAACGGCATCCTCGGCGCCCTGACCGAGGACCTGATCGATACCAGCAAGGAATCCGCGGCTGCGATCCGCGCCCTGCGACACACGCCGGGCGGCGCCTTCGGCTCCTGCCGCTACAAGCTCAAGAGCCTGGAACAGAACCGCGCCCAATACGAGCGGTTGATCGAGGTCTTCAAGGCTCACGATATCGGCTACTTCTTTTATAACGGTGGCGGCGACTCGGCCGACACCTGCCTCAAGGTCTCACAGCTGGCCGAGACCCTGGGCTATCCGATCCAGGCTATCCACGTGCCCAAGACCGTGGATAACGACCTGCCCATCACCGACACCTGCCCCGGCTTCGGCTCGGTGGCGAAATACGTCGCGGTCTCCACCCGCGAAGCAGCGCTGGACGTGGCCTCGATGGCCAGGACGTCCACCAAGGTCTTCATCCTGGAAGTCATGGGCCGGCATGCCGGCTGGATCGCTGCGGCCGGCGGGCTGGCCGGGGAAAAACCCGGCGACGCGCCGCACATCATCCTGTTCCCGGAACTCGCGTTCGATCAGCCTGCGTTCCTGGCGCGGGTGAAACAAAGCGTGGAAAGATACGGCTACTGCGTGGTGGTCGCGTCCGAAGGCGTGCGCGACGCGGACGGCAAATTCCTGGCTGAAGCCGGCAGCCGCGATGCGTTCGGGCACGCCCAGCTCGGCGGCGTCGCGCCGTATCTCGCCGCACTGGTGAAACGCGAACTGGATTACAAATACCACTGGGCGCTGGCGGATTATCTGCAACGCGCCGCGCGCCACATCGCCAGCAAGACCGACGTGGAGCAAGCGTATGCCACCGGCAAGGCGGCAGTGGAATTCGCGCTCAAGGGATACAACGCGGTGATGCCGACCATCGTGCGCAAGTCCGACAAGCCATACAAGTGGTCGATCGGCATGGCAAAACTCGTCGACGTCGCCAACCGCGAGAAATTCATGCCGCGGGATTTCATCACCAAGGATGGCTTCGGCATCACCGCGAAATGCCGTCGTTATCTGGCACCGCTCATAAAAGGTGAAGACTACCCGCCGTACAAGGACGGCCTGCCGCAGTATGTGCAGTTAAAGAACCTGGCGGTGAAAAAGAAGCTCAAGACATCGTTCAAGATCTGAGCCTGGAGACGCCCGCAGCCTCCACCGGGTCAGCCCATCGCGGGTGCGGGCGGGCACTGCTCCCTCTACTAGGTCCCGGTGCCGGTACCTTGACAGCCAATCCTCAAGGGCGCCTGATATTCCATAATTCCAGATCGCTGTTCGCCGGGGGGCGTCAATGATCGAAGATTCTTCATCCCATGACAGCAGGCAACGCCGATCGTCGACGTCCGACCCCGCCAGCCCGCGCATATTCACGAAATTTGAAAACCGGCAGGAGCTTTACCTGACGGATGAACCGGTCGTCGCAGGAGGCGCCCGTGGAAGTTATGTGTTTGAGCATCACCGGGTCTCGCCGGGAGAGATGCGTGTACACGCGTTTGAAGAACACATGTTCATGCTTCCCATGGGTCCGGCCGCGATACCTTTCTATAGTCGACTCAACGGTCGTCAGGTCAATGGAGAATTTGTGCCGGGCCGCATGCGGTTTCTCGCCGCGGGAGATCGCCTGGCAACCACCTGGAATGAACCGCTGGACTGCATCCTGATCGCGATGCACCCCGATGTGATCCGACGTACGCTGGGCGAAGCAGAGTGCAGCACGCCATCCGAATTGGTCTCCAACATCCTGCCACACGATGATCCGCTGCTGGCTCAGCTGATATTGACGATGGAGTGTTATCTGATCTCCGGGCGCCGGGCCGGAAAACTGTTCGAACAATCATTGTTGACCACGATCGCCGCACATCTGCTATGTGCCTATGGAAGCGGGAAAAGGGGCCGTAATCGCGGGACTGCATTGACGCATTGGAGACGTACACAGGTCGAAGAATACGTGATGCAGAATCTGGATCGCAGTATCAGTCTTGATGAGATTGCATTTGCGGTGGATCTGAGCCCTTACCACCTGAGTCGGAGCTATCGCGCAACGACCGGTCAGGGTCTGTGGCAGTTCGTGCTCGAATGCCGAGTGCGGAAAGCCATGCACCTAATAAGGACCGGCCGCTCAACATCACTTGCCCATACCGCACGCGCTTGCGGTTTTGAAAGCTACTCGCAGTTCATCGCCGCGTTCCGTGGATTCCTCGGGCAACTCCCCAGCGAATTTCGCGCAGCGCATGGACGCACAATTCCGCAATAACCCATAACCCGGCGCAAAAATCCCTAACTGTCATAACCTAAACTTCATGTCATAGCTGAACGGAACTCGCCGGGATTTGGATAACGCCATATGTGATGCAACCGGGTTCCTGGGCCAGTCTGAAGATGCATGTAAAGCAAATATCATTAGGGGTATTTCATCATGAACCGTCATCCTCGTCTCGCTTCACTCACGTTGATTTCTCTCGTGCTCGTGCTGCTCTGTGGTTGCGGCCCCAGCACCAGCGTCGATAACTACGACTCATCAGGTGGCAGCAATTCCGGTTCTGGTGGTGGCGGCACGTTGACCGGGCTCGGTTACACCTGGGAGACAGGCGTATCGGGCACCACTACCGGTTTCAGAAGCATCTGCTTCGGTAACAATCGCTGGATCGCAGTCGGCAATGGGAGCGGCTCGGGTGAGATCGGTGAAAGCCTTGATGGCAAGAGCTGGAGTCTGACCCAGGAAAATTCAGCCACCTATTACAGCCTCGACAATGTCGCGTACGGCAACGGCACCTTCGTCGCCTTGTCACAACTCGGTATCCTGGTCAGCACAGATGGCTTGAGCTGGTCGCCAGGTTCCGTGACCTCGCCGGATTTGAGCACCTACCCGCAGGGATTGACGGCCTCGGTGTACGGCAACGGTCTCTGGGTAGCGGTCGATAACCTGTTCTTCACCGAAGAAGGTTGGGGCATCCTTACCAGCACCGATGGCGTCAGCTGGAACGAGACGATCCTATCCGGAAGTTATGCCCAGCCCACCGCGATCACCTACGGTAACGGCACCTATGTCATCGTCGGCTACGGCGGTTTGCTGCTTACCAGTCCGGATGGGGCGAATTGGACTAACCGTTCGTTCACCACCGGTCAAGCGATGACAGGTGTGACTTATGCCGGCGGGAAATTCGTGGCGGTCGCCAACAACGGCCAGATCCTCACCGCGGCCGATGCCACCGGCCAGTGGACCGCCACTTCGGTCAGCGTCAATGGGTTCAACGCCATCGGTTATGGCGGCGGCCTGTTCCTGGCGGTCGGGTCCGTCTCCGGGGCACAGGTCTACACAAGTACCGATGGGGCAAACTGGACCAATGCGACTTCGTACCTGCCGAGTACAATCGTGAGCTCATCGCTGAACGGCGCAGCCTACGGGAACAGCGCGTTCGTGGTAGCCGGAGATAGCGGCGTGGTGGCCGTGTCTCCCTGACAATCAGTCTCAAATATTGACAACCCACCAGCGGCCGCCTCCGGGCGGCCGTTTCCGTGCTTGGTACCGCCTGATTTGCCTGTGATAGACTCCCGCGGGTTTTTAGCGGAAAAATTGCTGCCTGACGGTCTCCCGCGCCTGCCGCGTGGAGCCGGCTCAGCCATGGCAACACCCATAACAAGCCCTGTTCAAGTCTCAAACGGGAGAATATCTGAGATGCTAGCGAATAATGGTCTGTGGTTCGCGCTCGCCTGTGGCGTGCTCGCGATCCTCTACGGAATCCTGGCCGTCGGCTGGGTCCTGAAGCAACCGGCCGGCAACGAGCGCATGCGCGAGATCGCCGCCGCCATCCAGGAAGGCGCCAAGGCCTACCTCAACCGGCAATACCGCGCCATCACCATCGTCGGCGTGGTGTTGTTCCTGTTGATCGGCTTCGTGCTGCACAACTGGTGGGCGGCGATCGGTTTTGCCATCGGTGCGGTCTTCTCGGGCGCCGCCGGTTACATCGGCATGAACATCTCGGTGCGCGCCAACGTGCGCACTGCGGAGGCGGCACGCCAGGGCGTGAAAGCGGCGCTCAAGGTCGCGTTCCGCGGCGGCGCCATCACCGGCATGCTGGTCGCAGGCCTGGCACTGGTGGGCGTCGCCGGTTATTACATGATCCTGAGTCACCACATCGGTGAAGACGCTGCGCTGCACGCGCTGATCGGCCTGGCCTTCGGCGCCTCGCTGATCTCGATCTTCGCGCGTCTCGGCGGCGGCATCTTCACCAAGGGCGCCGACGTCGGCGCGGATCTGGTGGGCAAGGTCGAAGCCGGCATCCCGGAAGACGATCCCCGCAATCCGGCCGTGATCGCGGACAACGTCGGCGACAACGTCGGCGACTGCGCCGGCATGGCGGCCGACCTGTTCGAGACCTATTGCGTGACCATGGTCGCATCGATGCTGTTGGGCGGGCTGATGCTGAACGAACTGGGCGCGAATGCGGTGGTCTATCCGCTCGCACTCGGCGGTGTCTCCATCATCGCCTCCATCATCGGCATCTTCTGCGTGCGCGGCAAGGAAGGCGGCAAGATCATGAACGCGCTCTACACCGGCGTGATCGTGGCCGCGGTGCTTTCCATCGTCGGTTTCTGGTTCGTCGGTCACTGCCTGATGGCGAACATGCCGCAATACAGCGCGCTGAGTCTGTTCGGCGCCGCAGTGGTCGGTCCGGTGCTGACCGTGGTCCTGGTCGGCATCACCGAGTACTACACCGGCACCCAGTTCAAACCGGTTAAACACATCGCACAGGCTTCCACCACCGGCCACGCGACCAACATCATCGCGGGGCTGGGCATCTCCATGAAAGCCACCGCGTTGCCGGTGATCGCGATCTGCATCAGCATCGGCGTCGCCTATGCGTTCGCCGGTTTGTATGGGATCGCCATCGCTGCCGCTACCATGCTGTCGATGACCGGCGTGGTCGTGGCACTGGATGCGTACGGCCCCATCACCGATAACGCCGGCGGTATCGCCGAGATGGCAGACCTGCCGGCCGAAGTGCGCGGTGTCACCGATCCGCTGGATGCGGTCGGCAACACCACCAAGGCCGTGACCAAAGGTTATGCGATCGGCTCTGCGGCGCTCGCTGCGGTGGTGCTGTTCGCGGATTACACCCACAACCTCGCGGCGCTGGGCAAATCGCTGACCTTCGATCTCTCCGATTACAGGGTCATCATCGGTCTGTTCATCGGCGGCATGATCCCCTACCTGTTCGGCGCGATGGCGATGGAAGCCGTGGGTCGTGCGGCGGGCGGTATCGTCAATGAAGTACGGCGTCAGTTCAAGGAGATTCCCGGCATCATGACCGGCAAGGCCAAGCCGGATTATTCCCGCGCCGTGGACATGCTGACCAAGGCTGCGATCAAGGAGATGATCGTGCCGTCACTGTTGCCGATCGCAGTGCCGATCATCATCGGTGTCGCACTCGGTCCACAGGCCTTGGGCGGTGTGCTGGTCGGCACCATCGTCACCGGTCTGTTCGTCGCGATCTCGATGACCACCGGTGGCGGCGCCTGGGACAACGCCAAGAAATACATCGAAGACGGTAATTTCGGCGGCAAGGGTTCCGAGGCGCACAAGGCCGCGGTCACTGGCGACACCGTCGGCGATCCGTACAAGGACACCGCGGGTCCGGCCATCAACCCGTTGATCAAGATCATCAACATCGTCGCGTTGCTGATCATCCCGCTGATCGTGAAATAAGCTCAGCGAGACCGGGAGACGCAAGCGCCGCCTGTAACAAGGCGGCGCTTTTTTTATGCATCAGTCGCAGCAGGCTGGCATAAACGATAACTGAAGCTCAGAACCGGTTCAGTGGAATTTTCAAATAACTCATCCCGTTCGTTTCCGGTTCCGGCAGCGCACCGGCGCGGATATTGACCTGCACTGCGGGCAACAACAGCGCGGGCACCTTGAGCGTTCCATCACGCGTGGTCCGCAGCTTGATGAATTCTTCGCGCGAGATGCCGTCATGCACGTGGATGTTGTCGCGTTTCTGGTCCGCCACCGTGGTCTCGTTTTTGTATTCACGTCCGCCTGGTGCGTAATCGTGACACAGGAACATCCGCGTGGTCGGCGGTAACGCCAACATCCGCTGGATGGAATCGTAGAGCATCCCCGCATCGCCACCCGGAAAGTCGCAACGTGCCGTCCCTGAATCCGGCATGAACAGCGTATCGCCGGTGAATACGGCATCGTCGATCGCATAAGCAAGGCTGTCGCTGGTATGCCCCGGTGTCGCCATCACCCGCACTTCCAATGAGCCGATCTGGAAGGTTTCGCCATCCTTGAACAGATGATCGAACTGGCTGCCGTCGGCCGGTACCTCGGCCTCGACATCGAACAGTTTTGCAAAGACCTGCTGCACCTGCCGGATGCCTTCGCCGATGGCGATACGGCCACCCAGTTCCTGCTTGATATGTTGCGCTGCGCTGAGATGATCTGCATGAGCATGTGTCTCAAGGATCCAGTCCAACGTCAGGCCTGCGCCGCGTATGTATGCAACAACGGCAGCCGCGGAAGCCGTACCGGTGCGCCCGGCGGCGGCATCGAAATCCAGCACCGGATCGATGAGTGCCGCGTGATGGGTATCGGTATCGCTCACCAGATACGAGAACGTCGACGAGCCCTGATGAAAGAAACTCTTGATCTGCACCATGTGATGACCTTCACTTTCGATTTCAGAAAGCATAGCCTATTCCCGATCCAACCAGACTGCCTATAAGGAGTACACCGTGCCCACCGCCGCCGATCTCGTCAACAAAGCCAAGAGCCGTATCCGTGAAATCACGCCGCAGGAATTGTCCGGCAAGATGGGTCATGTCACGATCATCGACGTGCGTGAAGCGGAAGAATTTCTGGCCGGCCACCTGCCAGGCGCCATCAACATCCCGCGCGGGCTGCTGGAATTCCGTCTTGACAGCCATCCCATCGTGGGTGACCGCAACTGCTGCATCGTGCTGCAATGCCAGGGCGGCGGTCGCTCCGCACTCGCCACCGTCGTCATGCAGGAACTGGGTTATCAGGATGTGACCAACCTTGCGGGCGGCTATGCCGCCTGGGCTGCGGCCGGCTTGCCGACGGAACGCTGATTGCCGATGCACGATCACGCGCATCCTGATCCGCGCCATCTTGTAAACGCCCGGATATTCATCCCCGCATTGCTGATCACACTGGGTTTCGCACTGATCGAAGCCATCGGCGGGATCTGGGCACATTCGCTGGCGCTACTGGGTGATGCCGGACACATGGCGACCGACAGTGTGGCGCTCGGCATGGCCGGATGTGCCGCCTGGCTCGCCCAGCGCCCCGCCTCTGCCCGCCATACCTTCGGTTTCGGGCGCATGGAAGTGATCGCTGCCCTGTTCAATACGTTGTGCATGTTGGCGATCGTCGCGGGCATCGGTTACGAAGCCATCCTGCGCCTGCTGCATCCGGGCCTGGTACATGCAGTGCCGGTGATGGTGATCGCGGCAATGGGCCTCGTCGTGAATATCATCGTCTATAAAATGCTGGCGCATGGCGAGCAATCGCTCAACACCCGCGCCGCACTCCTGCATGTGCTGGGTGATCTGCTCGGCTCCGTCGCTGCACTAATCGCCGGTATCGTGATCTGGTTTACCGGCTGGATGCCGATTGATCCATTGCTGTCATTGTTTATTGGCGTGCTGATCCTGACCTCAAGCATCCGCCTGCTGCGCGATGCAGGCCACGTGTTACTCGAAGGCGTACCGGCCGGACTTGAGGTCGAGAAGATCGGCCGCAGCATGGCAGGCGTAAGCGGCGTGATCTCGGTGCACGATCTGCATATCTGGTCGCTATCTTCGAGCGAGATATCGCTCTCGGCGCACATCGTGATCGAAGACCTGCGTGACTGGCAGGCGATCCTGGCGCGTCTTGAACATCATCTCAGCGAACATCATCACATCGAACACACCACCCTGCAGCCGGAGTCTTCGGTGATCGCACGCGTACCACTCGTATCACTCACACATCAAAAATAAGTCGTATGGGTAGACATACAGATTCGAGATGTTAAAATCAATCACCGCTATGAGAAAGCGGATTATATGTAAATTAAATTCACGGACAGATAATTCAGGGGAATCAATATGAAGAAATTTATCGCTCCAGCATTCATCGTCGCGGGCGCGCTCGCATTCGGTTTCACGCAGCAGGCCGCCGCCGCGACCCCCAGCGCCAAGCCGATGTCCACTCAGCAGTCGAAGTTCGCGCGCTGTGCGCACGAATCGAAGGGCAAGAAGGGGGCTGAACACAAGAAGTTCATGAGCGAATGTCTGAAGGGTAAGACCGGCAAGACGTCCACCACCGTGCCTGCCAAGCAGGACAAGAAAAAGCAAGGCGGCGGCAAGTAACGCTGACAGCCATCTGCACGAAGGCACGGTACATCAGTACCGTGCCTTTTTTATCGACTGTTCTCGATATATCAGTTTATCCGGCCAACGCGAAAATGCAGCGGCCAATCTATCTGCTTGACGCTCCCGGCAGCGCCCCAGGCTGCGGCCATCGCTATCTCGAGTTCGGGGATCGGATCGCGTCCGGTCTGCTTGATGTAGCGCTGCACCGCGGACCAGGTTCGCAGGTAGGCGAGTAACTGCGCCATGCTCCAGTGCTGCTGCATGTGGATAGTCGGCGCTGTGATCTCGGTAAATGGAAATTCCAGAGTCCGATAGCCGGCATCGATCAGGCGCCGTTCCGGCGGCCAATACGGCTTGGATTCCCCCTCGTAGAATTCTTCAATGACGGCATCCACTTCCGGCGCGATGCTGCACAAACCATAGCACCAGAGCACGATGGCGCCGCCGGGTTTCGCCACTCTCCTCACTTCGGCATAGAAAGCCGGCAGCCCGAACCAGTGCGCGGCTTGCGCGACCGTCACCAGATCCACACCATGCGCAGCGAGACCGGAACGCTCCGCGGGTACGGCGCGGTATTCGACGTTCGGGCATGGAAATGCACTCTCGATCTGCTGCACGCTGGCATCGGTCGCGATCACCCGCGCGTAATGCTTCGCCAAAGCGACGGCAGCCTGCCCGTTGCCGGTCCCGCAATCCCAGGCGAGTTCATGTTGCGGTGTGAGTGTCGCAAGCCAAGCGAACAGCGAATCCGGATAATGCGGTCGGGCATCGGCATATGCGGTCGCATGACCCGAGAAATGATCCTTGAAATCTCCAGGCGCCATGTCTCAACTCATTGAAATGGCCAGAGCTTCGAAACCGTGGACACATTCTGCAGATTGACTGCAAAGATGATCCACATCACAAACAACACTGCACAACTGGTCGCGTAGACCAGGAACCGCTGATTGATGTAATTGTAAGTGACGTGAATCAAGGAATGCACGATACGCAGGATCACGTAGCCCCATGCCAATATCAGCAATGCGTGGGTGACCTGATGCACGGCATAGGCTGAGATGCATACCGCATAGAACAATACCGGCATCTCGAACAGATTGATGAAATTCCGGCTCACCACTTTCACATCGTCCGGCACCTTTTCCGATTCACCCACTTTCAGATAACCGAATTTCATGCGCTTGGCAGCGACAGCGCTGAAGCGCTTGTACCCCAGGAACAGCATGATGACGAAGGTCCAGAATACCAGGACCAGCATCGGATGAAATATGGATACGTTTTGCATAAGGTGTCCTTGGTTAATTCTTACTCGGCAAGGGTTGGGGTGTCAGTTATTCAACATGGGCGCAACACGCTATTCCTTCATCTTCTTCATCTTCAGCAACGTAAAAGCCCAGATGCAGAGCGCGCCACTGACGACGATGATGGCGGTAATCCCGTAGGTAAACCATTTATCCGTCCCCAGCGTGGACCAGTGGGTAAACAGTTCGACTACGTGCCCGATCGAGAACAGGCCAAAGATCACGCAGGTGGTATAGAGATAGGCTTTCATATCATCTCCTCAAACAGATTATGCAGAGCGTTTACGCTCCCCTCAGGCTACGCTGGCGGGAGCTGAAGCGCCATTCGCCGAGGATCACCGCGCCGACCACCATCGCACCGCCGACCAGTCCGCGCACGCCCATCGCTTCACCCAGCCACCACCAGCCGAATACCGCTGCGAACACCGGCTCCATGGCATAGATCACTGCGGCCTTCTCCGCCGAGACGTGCCGCTGCCCGACCGCCTGCAGGAACAACATGCCGGCGCTGGCGACCACACCGAGATACAACATCGACGTCCACACGGGACCGGCTCGCGCCGTCAAGGTCAACAAGGCATCGCCGTGTAAATCGGTAATCAGCAACCACACCACACTGATCACTGCCATCGCGACGATCTGGGTCGCAGCCAGCGTACGCGATTCGTGTGCCTGGATGCGGCGTGACAGCAGGATGACGTAGATAGCGTAGAACAACGCACAAGCGAACGTCGCACTGTCGCCGATCAGGTTTGCACCCCCTCCCCAGGACATCAACCCGATACCGGCGCAGGCAAGTACTGCTGCGCTCACGATCTGAATACTCAGGCGTCCGCCGACCAGCAGGCCCAGGAACGGCACCATCAGCACGTTAAGACTGGTGATGAAGGCGCTGCGATTCGACGAGATATATTCCAGTCCGACCGCCTGCGTCACATAGGAAAGCAGCGCCACCGTACCCAGCACGATGCCGTCCCGCCACGCTGCGCGCGAGGCTTTGACCGCAAACGGCAACATGCAGACACCGGCGACCAGAAACCGCAGCGCCGTGATCTCCACGCCACTCAGATGCGCGGACGCGGCACGGATGATGGGAAATGTCGTACCCCAGACCAGGGTTACAAACAGCAATACCAGCACGCTGAATCTCACCGATCTGTTCCTTGAGAAGCCGGTCACGATTCTACAGGATGCAATCCGGTCATGGGCCTCTTGAAGCCTTGCGGTACAGGGTTAAACAAACCATCCGCGTGGCTTTACGGACAACAAATCTTTACCTGCCAGCAACCCGCCACCCTGGACACCCCGGGTTTCAGCCCGGATTGATTCAAATCCATACGTCGTTCTGGGCGGTGCGTTCGCCGCCGGTAGCGCCGGTGTTCAGCACACCGCGTGGTTCAATCAAGAGCATCCTGACTTCATCTTGTGCATAAGGTTTGTGCTCGACGCCTTTCGGCACTACGTACATCTCGCCCCTGCCGATCTCGACAGCACCGTCGCGGAAATCGATGCGCAACTGACCATCCAGCACGATGAAGGTCTCGTCGGTATCCTTGTGGTCGTGCCAGATGAAATCACCCTTGATCTTGACGACCTTGAACTGGTAGTCGTTCATCTCGGCGATCACTTTCGGCGCCCAGTGTTCGTCGAATAGGCTGAGCTTCTGTTCGAAATTGACTGATTTGTAATCCATGGACTTCACTCCACAACACTAAACCACAGTCTAGCCGTTATTTGCGGGTCGGAGCATTGATGTCTTGGCCGGTCAGACGACACTCTTGACCGCAGGTCGCGTGCGCAAACGCGGGAGCCAGATCGCAAATATGCCCAGCAACGGCAGGAACGCACACAGGCGATAGACGAATTCAATGCCATACAGATCGGAAAGCCAGCCCAGTACCGCCGCACCAAGGCCGCCGAGACCAAACGCCAGCCCGTAGAACATGCCGGATATCGCGCCGATGCGACGCGGCATCAGGTCCTGCGCGTACACGATGATGGCCGGGAATGCCGAAGCCAACACCACACCGATGATCACGCTCAACACTGTGGTCCAGGTGAGATCAGCATAGGGCAACAACAGCGTAAACGGCGCCACACCCAGGATCGACACCCAGATCACCAGTTTGCGGCCGATGGCATCTCCAATCGGACCACCGATCACGGTACCGCAGGCAACCGCGAGCAGGAACACGAACAAGTGGTATTGCGCGTTGGCTACCGATACTCCGAAATGATGGATCAGATAGAACTCGTAATAGCTGCTGATACTGGCCAGATAGAAATACTTGGAAAATATCAGCAGCATCAGCACGGCCAACGTCCGCCGTACCACGGCTTGCGACAGGTTCGGCAGCACGGCGGATCTCATCTTGCGCTTTACGTGCTCGGAGATATGACGGCTATACCACCCACCGACCTGGATCAGGATCACGATCGCCAGCAATGCCGCCAGTACGAACCAGGCCACGCTGCCACGGCCATCGCGCAGCACGACCCATGCCGCCAGCAACGGACCCAGTGAAGAACCGACATTGCCACCGATCTGGAATACTGACTGCGCCATCCCGTAGCGTCCGCCCGATGCCATGCGGGCCACGCGCGATGATTCCGGGTGGAATACCGCCGAACCACAGCCCACCAGGCCGACGGCCAGCAGCAGGATCGGAAACGTGGGTGCGACCGAAAGCAGCAATAGTCCCGACAACGTGAACGTCATGCCGATCGGCAACGAATACGGCATCGGGTGTCTATCGGTAATCAGCCCGACCGCCGGCTGAAATAATGAGGCAGTCAACTGGAACGAAAGTGTGATCAGCCCGACTTGCAGGAAGCTCAGATTGAATCCGGATTTCAAGATCGGGTAGATCGCCAGGATCAACGACTGCATCATGTCGTTGAGCATGTGCACGAAGCTGATCGCGCCAAGTACGCGAAATTCGGTGTGCTCCGCGGGCATCTGCTGATCGGCTGGCGTATTCAACACAGCTTCTTCAGCACCGTTCGGCATGGTGGTCTCGTCTGCAGGGGGATAAACGACGAAGGGCCGGTATGCCTGGCACGCCAACCCTCTCCGATCGTTATTATACCCTTCGATACGTTCGTACGCGGATGTCATTACGTCGGTCGGCAAGATTGACGGTAAAAGAAAAAGGTGCCGCCAGCGACAATGGCTCTTCGATAAAGTACCGTGTATTCACTTCCCTGTGTGGTGCCGGGTTTCCGTCGTCAGCCAAACCTACTCGCTGTCATACCAGCACAAGGAAGCGATACGCCAATCGCCATCGATATTTGCAAGTTGGAATAATTTCACGCCCTGGCCTTCGTACCGGCGCGAATCCAGCATGCCTTCTTTCGAATAGTTTGAAGTCCGGATCGCAAATGCTCCAAAAATCTTCGTCGTACCTGTGGTTTCCCATTCATGGAAATCCACAAGCTTCCCAGACGCAAGCAAGGCCACTCTCGGTTCAGCGAATTCGGCAATCGTCAGGACAGATGTCTCCGTGCCCGCCTTGTACAAGATGACGGCGCCCTCGACAAACAGCGCTGCGATATCCGCGCACGCCGGTACCCGGCCATTGCGATTGTCGAACGCCCCGAAGAACCGCGCGATGAGTCTATCTATATCTTCCATTCCCCATCTTCCATTCCCCTTTCCATGTCCGTGTTATTCCCGATTGCTCGCGCTTAGGTCATGAGTTCCCGCAGGTTGGGCTGACGAAGGAAGCCCGACGTCCACCGTTCGCCATAACCACCCCAATCATAAGGCACCAGGCCCCGCTCGATGTAGTTCACGTAGGTTAGGCTGACGAAGGAAGCCCAACGTCCCGGCGCCCCCCAAAACCATTACCTAAATCTCCGGCACAACCACCCCAATCTGGCGCCAGTTCATGTAGGTTGGGCTGACGAAGGAAGCCCAACGTTTCACCGCTCGCCATAACTATAGCCGACATCGTCCACACAACCGCCCCAATCATAAGACACCAGGCCCCGCTCAATATAGGCATGCAAGGTCGAGTGAGGCCAATCCACGGGATGTGCTACAAGGTCGTGTTTCACCGGATTATAGTGAATGTAATCCACATGACGCGCCAAATCAGCCTCATCCCGAATCTGGTGTTCCCAATATCGCCGCTGCCAGATTCCGCGCTCGCGCTTCACCTTGCGGCTTGCACGGATGCACTCAGTTGCCGTTAATCGCCGCGAGAAACCTGCTTTGATCAACCCCCAGCGCATCGGATAGTCTGCGTCGCCCTCCGGCAGGCGCCAGATGACATGCAGATGCTCAGGCATCACCACCATCGCTACGAGATGAAAGGGATGTGTTTTCTTGACCTTATCCAAGACGTGGCGGAAGTCTTCTATGTGTCGCACGAGGAGATAAGAGCGCCGGTCTGCGAGATTGACGGTAAAAAAATAAGTGCCGCCCGCAACATGAGCTCTTCTATAGCGCATCGTGTGTTCACTTCCTTGTGTGACGTTGGGCTTCGTTCCTCAGCCCAACCTACCGCGCTGCGCTTACCCAATCAACGGCAGTGCCATCACCACAAGACTGGCAACCCCGGTCAGCCACACCAGTGACCGGAACACCGGAATGCCGCTCATGTACGCAGGCACATAGATAAGACGCGCGATCAGGAACACCAGGGCAGCATTAGTGACCACACTCCTGTCGCGGCCCGTCGCCAGCGCCAGTAGCGCCAGACCGAGAAACATCGGCAAGGCCTCCTGCATGTTGTTCTTGGCACGATCCAGCCGGCCCGCCATCACCGTCAACTCGGGCGGGTTGTCGCGATTGCCGACAATCCCCCGCACATCGAAACCGAAACGTGACGTCTCCTGCAGAAAGATCTGCAGCATATAAAGCGTTAGCACCAGAAGAATGATCGTAGTCAGAGTCATTACGGGAGACCCCTCATGAAATTCAGTTTATGCAGGTTGGGCTTCCTTCGTCAGTTCAACCTACGCTTGCTAGTTTGAATCCGCGGCAAAAGCTCCAAAATAAGCCAGATACAAAGGCGCCATTGCAACATCAGCTGCCAGAGTGATTGGTGACGCCAGCAATACAAAGGGCGACTTTCCCTTTATAGGAACCAGCCTCAAGAACACGATACCCTCCTTTGAAACAAGGAAGACACCATCATTGTGCTTATCATCCATAACTTCGCATAGAGGTAA
>DASSKW010000118.1:0-5557 GCA_035690065.1 Gammaproteobacteria bacterium | reverse complement strand
CGCTTGGTTTGACAATAAGGTAAAGTATCCCCCGTCTAAATCAGATACTTGGGGCGAGTTGGTGAAGCGTTTCACGAGCATCCTGCTGCTGATTGTCATGGCCGGCTGCGCCAGCGCGCCACCTGGCCCGGCTACAGGGGATGAGTGGGCCTATATCGGCAACGACCCGGAAGGCACCCAGAACATCCTGATGTCGACGGTCACCCCGGTGCCGCAGAACGGCAATCTGACCACCACGTTCCGTTATCAATACACAGCACCGCGTTCAGTCACCAGTGACAAAGGCAAAACCTACAGCTACATAGAACAGCGCGACCAGGTGCGCGTAAATTGCGCCAACCAGTCGATCCAGGTGCTCGACAAAAGTTACTACGATGTGGATGACGCCCGCGTGCTGGACCAGAGCCTGCCGCCAAACGATATCAGTACCGAACGTGTCATCCCCGGCGGCGTGAACGACATCATGTATCAGGCTGTGTGCGGACGTTCGATCGGCTGGGATTATATCGGCACCAGCAAGGACGGCAGCCAGAAGATCTATGTCATGGGCAAAGCCGCCAGCCAGCCCATCGATGCAGGCACGGAAGCCTGGTTCAAGACAGAATATGACGGCACTCAGAGTCTGATAGCCGCACCCTCGATGCAGCGCGTCAGCTATGTCACCAAGATCGGTACGCTGCATTTTGATTGTCGTACTTATAAAGTCACGCTGTTGCATGAAGTCTATTACGACGCCGATGACCACAAAGTATTCGACATCCAACCCGGCGCCGATGACGCAGCCAGCATGCCGGCCACGGCCGATAGCGTGCGCGGACTCATGTACGATGCTGCCTGCGGACGCCCGACAGAACTTCGCTATCTGGGCATGGACCCTCATCAGACCCAGAAAATTTACCTGGTCGGTAAGCCATCGCTGGATTCGGGGCAGATTGCAAACGCGCGTTTCCATATCTATTACCGGAAGCCGGGGACGCTCACTGCTGGTCCAGTGATACACACTGTCTCTTATAATGCACGTACCGTTGAACTCGATGCAGACTGTTCAGCACTGACCTATCAGGTGATCAACGAAGCCTATCTGGATGGGCACGGTAATCCGGTCTTCTCGATAATACCGCCAAAGAATGCTGCCCCGATCATCGGTGTCGCACCCGACAGCCTCAGCGAAATGTTATGGAAGACGGCCTGCAACGGGGCCGGATAGATGAAAACCAGTCATAGCGCCGGCAGATTTCCGCCATTCATCCTGCCGGGTCGCTCACAACAAAGGGCTCTCACATGTCAATGAAAATTGGCAAGTACATGCTTAGTCACGAACTCGGACGCGGCGCATCCAGCATCGTCTATCTTGCCAAGAATGAAACCGGCCGGGAGGTTGCACTCAAGCTCTATGCATCCGACAAGGGCATGAGTGAAAAAACCGCGAAGCTTTACCGCAAACTGTTCTTTACCGAGGCCCGGATGGCTGGACGCCTGTTGCATCCAAACATCCTGCCGATCCTCGATGCCGGCGAGGAGCAGGACTATCGCTTCGTGGTGATGACATATCTTGAGAATTATTATCCGTTAACGGCCCATACCAAACCCGATACATTATTGCCGATAAAATCCGTGGTTGAGATATTCTTCGCCATGTGCAAGGCACTGGACTACGCGCACCGTAACGGCGTCATCCACCGCGACATCAAACCGGCCAACGTCATGATGAATAGCGAAGGACACGTGATGATCGTGGACTTTGGGGTTGCCAAAAGCGCTTTCGACGAGACCACTCACATCGGCGGCGTGGTAGGCACTCCGCGTTACATGGCTCCTGAACAGATCAACGACCTTGAGATCACCAACCAGAGCGACATCTTCTCGATGGGGATCATGATCTACGAGATGCTCACCGGCACTCCACCATTCATGTCCGACAGTCTGCCTGGCCTTACCAACCGGATACTCAATCACGAGCCTCCGGCTGTGGACAAGTTGCGTGCCGATGTGCCGGAACCGCTGAATCGCATCGTGATGCGTTGCCTGAAGAAACCGCTCAAGACCCGTTACAAGACCTGCATGGATATCGCCGGCGATCTGATCAATGTCTCGGACAATCTGGACACGAAATCCGCGGAGTTCAACGAGCAGGAACACTACAACATGGTCAGTCAACTGGCCTTCTTCAGTGATTTTGCCCAGCCTGAAATCTGGGAGATCATCCGCGCCGGCACCTGGAAGCGATTCAGGAAAGGCGACATCCTGATCTCCGAAGGAGATCTCGATGAGAGTTTCTTTGTCATCGCTGCCGGTGAAGCTACCGTGCACAAAGGCAAGACCACACTCGGCACCCTGGCCGCCGGAGATTGTTTTGGTGAGATGGGTTATCTGAGCAAGACCAAACGTTCCGCCAGCGTCCGCGCCAACAGCGATGTCACATTGCTGTGTGTCAATGCGACCCTGATGGAACGTGCATCACGCGACTGCCAATTCCGCTTCTACAAAGTCTTTGCCCACACCCTGATCGAACGCCTGTCACACACCAACGAGCGGCTGCTGGCGGCCGGATTGTAATACGGCCTACCGGTCTTTCGTCGGCTTGACCTGCTCTTCCTGCAGTCCCAACAAGGCCCGGCAGGATATCGAAAGGTGATTGGCGATCGCTTCCAACTGGCAGTTCAGTCGTTCATTGTTGGCGCGTTCCTGCAGATAGGCATCCCAGACATCGCTCCAGGTCGCGTGCAACGGCAGCGTGGTCGGTTCAGCTTCGCGTAACAGATCCGCAGAGATCGGTTGAGGCTTATATTCCACCACTTTTATCGGCTTGGTCGGCTGCACTGCCAGTCGCGGTGTGCAGGCTGTCAAGCAGAGAATCAGGCACATCGGAATCCAGACAACGGCGGGCTTCAGTGTCAGTGTCGTGTACATGGTTCAGTACCTCGGTCTGTTTAGTCAGTTTCGATTCCAGCGCCAGCCGTAGATGCGCCGCAGCATCAGCATCAGCCTGTAATCTGGTGATCTGGGCTTGCAACTGCCGGATACGGCTCTGTTCAGCCTGATGCTGGACGTTGGCAGTATTTTGCGTATCGGCATTGGCCTGCGCTGCGACCGAAATCTCGCAACCCTGCCGGCCCATCTGCGCCCGCTCATGCCAGAGTAGTTCCCCGAATGCTGCGCATAGCACTGCCAGCACCACGATCATGCCAATCAGGATACGGATCATCGCTTGTCCCCAGATTCCGGCACATGGCATTTGCCATGCCCCTGTTCTCATTTCAGTCAAATATACCCGAAATTTTCGTCGTATGTGACCCGCTGTCGCCGGACCACCCCGCTCTGTTAGGATTTGGTATCAGCCAGCAGGAGATGGTCATGCCCAATCAGGTCTGCGCGCACATAGATGCAGTCAAGGAACTCAAGGTCGCTAAACGTCACGAATGCGAGGAATGCATCAAGATCGGCGGCCAGTGGGTACATCTACGCACTTGCCAGCAATGTGGCGTCACCCTCTGCTGCGACAACTCCCCAAATCAGCATGCCACTAAACACGCGCACGCTACCGAACATCCCGTCATCGCTTCTGCCGAACCGGGCGAGCGCTGGCTATACTGTTATCCGGACGATGAATTCGTGGAGTATTAAGCAGGGCAACCCCCCCTGAATAGCCGCAGAATCTTCGTCCAGATCAGGCTGCCAGTAGATCAATAACGAGTATTGATGCCGCTTGTGCGCGACATGAAGGCCAGCTACACTTATTGCCGAATAATCTCATCGGCAACAGCTACATGCCAAACAACGCGCTGGCGGCTGGTATCCTCACGCTCGTGATGGCCACCTCGCTGCCTGTCGCAGCGGCAGATACGTCCGGCACCACCGGCGCACCAAGCAAGGTGATTTCCGGGACGACCACAACGCGCAAGGCCGAAACTACCTGGAACCTCGGCCCTTATGAGTCCAGTCTGGCAGTCAACATTCCGCTTGGCGACAAACCTGTTCCGACTATCCAGTCAGATGATTATGCCGTGATCTTCCGTGAACTCATGGAAGATTCGCTGGTACCGCATTACATGCAGTTGCAAGCCGACGCCTACCCGGTCCCACTGCTCGCTACCTGGCTGAAATCGCATTCGCCACATACCTACCAGAAGGGCGACCTCGCCAATACCGGTGTCAATCTGGTGGAATCCTCCAGCACCAGTTATCAGGATCCCTGGGCGGTGTCTGCCTTCTTCGGTAACATCGCCAACCTGCAGTTACCCGGTGAGGCTCAAGCGAACAACAACATCGGCTACAGCGGCTGGCTCATCGGCGGCGGTGCGCAACGTCTGAAGGACAATGAGTTGATCCAGGACAAATGGTACAAACTGGAGTGGCAGATCAGAGGCGACCTCAAGGGTGAGGATGAAAAGCTATCGTGGAATTTCCGTGTCGGCAGCAAGTTCAACGCCAATCCTTATATCGCCGATGTCACCTACATCGGCATCGAACGCAACAATCTGAATTTTAAACAGCCCTTCCTGGGCTGGCTCAACAATTCTCACTTCGACCTGGAACTCTCGTTCTCACATGATGGCGGCCGCATAGTACGTGAGCAATTCATCGTCGGCAAAAAATATCCCTTCCCCGACCGGGGTTATGCAATCACGCTGGATACCGGGTTGGTCTGGGACAGCGCGTTCGAATACTCCGGCCCATTGCGCGACAGTCCAAAAAGCGACCTCACGCTGGTGTTCCAACCCAGTATCGAATTCTGAACCGGCGAAAACCGCCAGCTTGGAATGCACCCGTTCTCGTGAACACTCGATTAGTAACAATTAGGGCCAACCTAAGTGCCACTATGAATCGGAAGCGGCATACTCTAAATTGAATTCACAAGGATTTGGTGACTATGGGTGGGCGCGAAGCATCGCTTCGCGCGGGCAGTCAGGAGTCTGCCCTGGACCGGCGGGGAGTCGTGGGTGAGCGGCACTGCCGCGAACGCCCGCACAGGATGTGCGGGCTGGACATTTTGCGTAGCAGGATAGCGAAGCAAAATGCGTAGTCCGCCGGAGAAGCACCGATCGGATAGATCATTCATAATGCTGAGGTCGATTTAATACCGACAGCATCAGGTTCTAACAAAAGAAAAATTAATTAGTGGTGGCTATGGGTGGGCGCGAAGCAGTGCTTCGCGCGGGCAGACAGGAGTCTGCCCTGGACCGGCGGTAACGGAGTCAGGATGACGTAGTCCGCCGGAGAAACACCGACCGCATGGATCAGCATCATAATGCTGAGGTCGGCGTGTTCTGTGCCGACGCAAAAATTGAAGTGAATTGTTGTATTGGTGGCTATGGGTGGGCGCGAAGCATTGCTTCGCGCGGGCAGACAGGAGTCTGCCCTGGACCGGCGGTAGCGGAGTCTGACCGTCGTTTGACACGGCGGCTCAGGGACGCGCTTTCGCTGCTCGACATCCGCACGCTGGATCACTTTGTCATCGGCGGTGTGGACGCCGTGAGCTTCGCAGAACGGGGGCTGTTATAGCCCCTGCCCCAAAAAAACAAACGGCCCCTCATGGGGGGGCCGTTCTTGGCTCGGT
>DASSKW010000117.1:0-39204 GCA_035690065.1 Gammaproteobacteria bacterium | reverse complement strand
CCGGGGGCGCGGAGTGGAAGCGGATTCGCTCACGGATGATCCTTGCTACTAGCTGGCGGCAGCAGTGCTGTCGGGTACGTGTAAGTGGGCATTATAACCGAGGCGGTTGATGAGCCGGGGTTTCAATGCCGTCGCGACGGCTGCGACACTGGTCGGACCACCCAGTTCGGCGACCTGGGTCATCTGCAGGCCCGCATAACCGCAAGGGTTGATACGGGTGAAAGGCTCGAGATCCATGGCGACGTTGAACGCCAGGCCGTGATAGGTGCAGCCGCGCCGCACGCGCAGGCCGAGCGAAGCCAGCTTGCGCCCATCCGGCGTATAGACACCGGGCGCCTCGCGTTTCGACAAGGCTGCGATGCCGAAACCGGCCAGTGTATCGATCACGCTGTTCTCGATGCCTTCGACCAGTGCGCGTACGCCCAATCTGAGACGCTTGAGGTCGATGAGCGGATAGACCACCAGTTGTCCCGGTCCGTGATAGGTCACCTGACCACCACGGTCGATGTGGATGACCGGAATTTCACCAGGCGCGAGTACGTGCTCCAGTTTACCGGCGAGCCCCAGTGTGAATACCGGAGGATGCTCCAGGAACCAGATCTCGTCGCGCGTATCGGGTCCGCGAGTCTCGGTGAATTGCTGCATGGCGCGCCAGATGGGTTCGTATTCGACCTGACCCAGATCGCGCAACAACGGAGTTTCAGCGTGGCTGTTCATAACGCCATCATGACATGTTCGTTGCCGGATAACTCCGTATAGAGTGCGTCGAGTTGCGCGCGGTCTTCGGCGATGAACGTCACGGTCACGGAGATGAAACGACCCTCACGGCTGGCTTGACGCGTGACTTCCAGTTTCTCCAGCGGCGCGATGTGGCGTGCGAAGATCTCTGCGAGTGCAGCATGGAATTCGTCATTATCCCGGCCCATGACCTTGACCGGGAATTCAGTCGGAAACTTGAGTGGTGATTCGTCGGTCATGGCGTACGCTTCAGACTACAGCGCGTTTCGCTTCCTGGAATGCATCGTACATGCGCCGCCAGTGCGGGCCGGGTTTGCCGCTGCCGATACGCCGTCCGTCGAGTTCCGTGATGGCATATACCTCACGCGTGGAACTTGCCAGCCAGACTTCTTCGGCCACATGCAGTTCCGCTTCCGGGATCCGTTCCTCGCGCAGCGGCATGCCGAGTTGTGCCGCAAGTTCCAGTAGCACGTCACGTGTGATACTGGGCAGCAGCTCTGAGGATTTCGGAGGGGTCATGATGATACCGCCGTGCACGATGAACAGGCTGCTGGCAGTACCTTCGGTCGCATAGCCATCCTGGATCAGGATGGCTTCGTCGCATTCCTGATCGGTCGCGGTCTGGCGCAGCAGCACATTGCCGAGCAGTGCAACGGATTTGATATCGCAGCGGCGCCAGCGGATATCCGTGAGCGTGATCACTCTGCCGCCGTTTTCTTTCAGCGACTCCGGCAGGCCAGCCATGGGAGAACTCATGGCAAACACCGTGGCGGGGATGCCGACTGGAAACGCATGGTCACGGCCCTGATCGGCGCCGCGCGTCACCTGCAGATAGACAGCTTGCTGTTCACCACCATTCTTCTCCACCAGTTCCTGCAGCATTTTCCGCCATGTGGCATCGTCATGTGGATTGGCGAGACGGATTGAATCCAGGCTGTATTGCAACCGGCGCAGGTGTGCGGGCAAATGGAATAATTTACCGCCGTACACCGGGATCACTTCATACACGCCATCGCCGAACAGGAAGCCGCGATCCAGCGGCGAGATCTGTGCTTCGCCGAGCGGCATGAATTTGCCGTTGAGCCAGACAGTCGGAAAGGGTGTCGCCATGGACTACTGCTTGTGGAACCAGAGCCGGATGCTGTCGAACATGCGGGTGAAGATGCCGCCTTCCGGTACCGCTTTCAAGGTATAGAGCGGGGCCTCGGCGATCTGCTTGCCTTCCAGGGTAACCATGACACTGCCTACCTGTTGACCGGCCTTGACCGGCGCGATGAGGCCGGCGCTGGTATGTACAGCAGCTTTCAGGTGATCGTATTGACCCTTCGGGAAGCTGACATGGAAATCCTGCGATACGCCGACGGGTACACTGCTTTCGCTGCCTTTCCACACCTTGAGCTGAGCGATGCTGGTACCTGCGTCGTACAGTTTGCGTGAGTCATAGAAATTGAAACCGTAGTTCAGCAAGGCCGCATCGTAGATGGCGCGATCGCTTTCATGTTTCGCACCGGTGACCACGCCGATCAGGCGCATGTCGCCGCGTTTTGCCGAGGCTACCAGACAATAGCCAGCGTCGTCGGTGAAACCGGTCTTGAGTCCGTCCACCGATGGATCGGTGAACAGTAATTGATTGCGGTTTCTTTGGGTGATGTGATTCCAGGTGAACTGCTTCTCCGAGAAGAAATGGTAGTACTCGGGAAATTCCTGGATGATGGCACGCGACAGGATCGCGATATCGCGTGCTGTCACGTAATGATCGGGATTATCGGTGAGACCGGACGCATCCACGAAGTGGCTGTTGGTCATGCCGAGTTGCTGGGCATACTTGTTCATCAATTCGACGAAGGTGTCTTCGGTGCCGCCGACTTTCTCCGCCAGCGCCACCGTCGCGTCGTTGCCGGACTGCACCACCATGCCCTGGATGAGGTTCTCCACACTCACCTGGCTGCCAACCTTGACGAAGGTGCGTGAACCACCCATGCGCCAGGCTTTGACGCTGATGGTGACCGGATCGTCGAGATGGATCACGCCATCCTTGAGCGCATGGAAGACGACATAGGCCGTCATCAGTTTGGTGAGACTCGCCGGTTCGGTACGCAGATCGGGATTGCTCGCCGCCAATATCTGGCCGCTGTTGGCATCCATCAGCACATAACTTTTAGTCCCGAGTTGCGGCGCTGCCGGGACTGGAATTGCCTGGACGACGGTGCAGATGGACAGGGCGATCAGGCCCAGAGTGAAGGCGGCAAGACGCTGGCTTCTCAAGGGGTTACCTCGGGTGGAAAGGGGTTTAAGGACGGGAATTCTGGCAACGAAGCCGAAAACCAAGACGTGATTTTAACGCGGTAGCGCCCGGAAACCCACTGTCGGGACAGTGGATCGCGTGATATGTCTAAGGGATAACCACTTGGGCGTCGGAATACCCCAATCTGGCGAGTTCAGCCGTGAGCTGGTCCACTGCAGACACGTCAGCGAGCGGGCCGGCCCGTACCTTATATAGGGTCTTGTCAGCCACGACCGCCGTGACGATCGTTACCGGTTTGATCCCGTCGCTCTCGAGCTTCTGTCTGGCCCGTTCGGCGTTGGCCTGTTCTGCAAAAGCGCCGACTTGTACAAACAATTGCGGCGCGCCGGAGACAGCGCCGGTTTGTGGTGCAGGTGCCTCGGCGACGGGTGGTGGGGGAGCTTCACCGGGAGTGATGGCGGTGACATCGACCAGCGCGGTCCCGGTAGCGACCACGCCAAGTTTTTTCGCCGCTGCATATGAAAGATCGATGATGCGATTGTCCACGAACGGACCGCGATCGTTCACCTTCACGATGACGCTGCGGTTGTTCTTCAGGTTGGTGACACGCACGAAACAGGGCAACGGGACCACCTTGTTGGCAGCGGTCATCGCATACATGTCGTAGGTATCGCCATCGGAGGTGCGGCCGCCGTGAAATTTCAGGCCGTACCAGGAAGCGATACCGCGTTCGTGATAACCGGCACATTCCGGTAATACTTTGTAAGTCTGGCCGTTGACGGTGTAGGAAGCAGGATTACCGAAACGGCTGCGGGGCAGATTCTGCGGTACCGCATCGGGAACCTGTGAGACATCCACCGGTTGCGAGGGACCGTAATCCTGACCGCTGCCGGGTGCAGTCGGAAATTGTGCACAGCCGGTGAGCGCCAGTATCAGCGCCAGGCCCGATACGAATCTGTATTCAGGGTGGCGCATTGTGATCTTGTGCTGCGCGTGCTTGAGCGATGCGGTCAGCCAGTTCAGTCGCTGCCATGGCATAGAGCGCACTCTTGTTGTATTGGGTGATGACCCGGAAATTGTGCAAGCCCACCCAGTAGTCCGTATCCTGCGGTTGTTGCAACCCCACCAGGATGGCATCCTGATCGTCACTCACGCCTTTGCTCAGCAGCACTCCCTCTTGGCGCAACGCGCCTACGGTGCTCGGTGCCAGCAGATCGGTGGGAGGCGTAGTGCGTTGCCACGCGGCGGGGACTGCGATCAAGGCATCCGGTTGCCAGCCATGAGCATGGAAGAAGTTGGCGACGCTGCCGATGATGTCGGTCCAGTCATCCCAGATATCGCGTTTACCGTCGTTATCGAAATCCACTGCATATTGTCGGTAGCTGTCGGGCATGAATTGTGGTGCACCCATGGCGCCAGCATACGAACCCATCACCATCGACGGATCCAGCCCGCGCTCATGGCACACGAGCAGGAACTGCTCCAGTTCATTCTGGAAGAATGTGGCACGCGACGGGTAATCGAACCCCAGGGTGGCGAGTGCATCCAGCACCCGGTAACCGCCGCGCTGTTTGCCGTAATTGCTCTCGATACCGATGATCGCGACGATCATCGAGGCGGGTACCTGATAAGTGTTTTCTGCATTCGCCAGCGTTGCTGCGTGCGTATCCCAGAACTGCACCCCTCCGGCGATGCGCGAATCGGTGATGAAGATCGAACGGTATTCGTACCAGGGTTTGGATTCGTAGGGCCGGGTGATGGCGGCGATGATATCGTCACGATGCTGTGCACCAGCCAGTACCGAGGTGATCCAGGCCGGGTCGAGTTGATCCTGTTTCGATACGCGTTCGATGAAAGCTTTTACCTCGGGACGTGTCGCGTAATCGTTCGGCGCAGTTGACGCTTGAATCTGTGCACCGGCGGCGGGCTGCGTTGGGGTGGGTTTCAGGTTTCGTGTGCAGCCAGCCAGCAAGCAGAGGCCGATGATCACCGGGATGTTGAAAAAGCGATGTAGAGGAAGTATCACGTCGAGACTAGCTTGCGGTGTGAATGGATGCTCATCAGGATACCGAAGCCGGCCATCAAGGTCATTATTGAAGTGCCGCCGTAGCTGATCATCGGCAGCGGCACCCCTACCACTGGCACTAATCCTGAAACCATGCCGCTGTTGATGAAGATATAGGTGAAGAATGCCATGCTGAGCGCGCCAGCCAGCAGGCGCGAGAACGTGTCCTGGGCCCGCAGTGCGATCACCAGCGAACGGGCGATGATGAATCCATACAGGGTCAGCAGTGCGAGTGCACCGAGCAAACCGAATTCCTCACCCAGCACCGCGAAGATGAAGTCAGTGGAGCTTTCCGGCAGGAAGTCCAGTTGCGACTGCGAACCGTGCAACCAGCCCTTGCCGAACACACCGCCGGAACCGATCGCGATCTCGGATTGGATGATGTGATAGCCGGCGCCGAGTGGGTCGCGTTGTGGATTCAGGAAGGTGAGTATGCGGCTGCGCTGATAATCGTGCAGGAAATGCCAACCGATCGGCGTGGCGATGGCCAGTAGCAGGATCAGCAACAGGATTACGCGCCAGCGCAATCCAGCCAGGAACACTCCGAAGGCGCCGGAACTGGCGATCAGCAAGGCGGTTCCGAGATCAGGTTGTACCGCTACCAGGATCACCGGCACGCCGATGATCAGCGCCAGTGAGAACAACTGGCGCCAATTGGGTGGCAGGACACGATCGTGCAGATACCAGCCGACCATCATCGGTACCGCGATCTTCATGATCTCGGAGGGCTGAAAACGTACCAGTCCCAGACTCAGCCAGCGTTGTGCGCCGCGCCCGATATGACCGGCTTCGAGCGTCACCAGCAACAACACCAGCCCCAGGCCGAACAGCCATGGAGTCCACAATTTCAGCAAGTGCGGCGGGATCTGCGCCACGATCAGCAGTACGCCGAACGACAGGGCCAGTCTTATCGCCTGCCGGTAGACGGTGTCGATATCTTCGCCGCTGGCACCGTAGAGGATCGCGAGCCCCGCTGCTGACAATAGCAACAGGGCCAGCAATAAAGGCGTATCCAGATTGAGACGCCGCAGCAGTTGTTCGCCGAGGCTTTGCTCGCCCATAGCGGAGTAGGTGCTGGAGTAATCGTTGAACATTATGGCGGTATCGGTGCAGAGCTGGGCGCAGACTTGGGCGCGGGTGTCTGTAGAAGATACGCGTCCATCACCTTGCGCGCTATCGGGGCTGCCGCCGCGCCGCCGCCGCCGCCATGTTCCACCACCACCGCGACTGCGATGCGCGGATGATCGACCGGTGCGAATGCGATAAACAGCGCGTGATCGCGCAGGTGTTTGGGGACATCCGATTCGTCTTCCTCGCCGAATATGCCCAACCGTTTGTGATACACCTGTGCCGTGCCGGTCTTGCCGGCGATGGAGTATTTGGCGCCATAGATGAACCGGTGTGCGGTGCCTTCGACACTGTTGACTACATTCTGCATGGCCTTGATGACGATATCCCAGGCGCGCGGGTCGGTTTCCTGTGCCACCGGATCGGCTTGCGGCGTGATGTCGCTGACCACGCCGGACAAAGGATCGCCGATGGCATGCAAGACGTGTGGCACGAAACGCTGCCCATGCATGGACAGTGCGGCAGTGGCATCGGCAAGTTGTATCGGCGTCACCAGGGTATAACCCTGGCCGATACCGGCGATGATGGTCTCACCCAGATACCATGGTTGGTGCAGATACTTGCGTTTCCAGGCTGGCGACGGCACTACCCCATCCTGTTCGCCCATCAGATCCACGCCGGTGGGTTTGCCGAAGCCAAAGTTCACCAGATAATCGTGCAGATGCTGGATACCGAGTTTCATTGCGACAGTGTAGAAATACACATCGCAGGATTCGGTGATCGCCTGTGACATATCTATTTCACCATGTCCGCCGCGCTTCCAGTCACGGTACGGATTCGGATTACTGGGTAACATGAAATAGCCCGGACAGAGCAGATCCTTGAACGGATCCATCACGCCGTAGTTGAGTGCGGCCAACGCCATGAATGGTTTGATGGTCGAGCCCGGCGGATATTGACCGCGCAAGACTCGATTGAACAAGGGCTGTGCAGGATTGTTGTTGAGTTTCGCATATTGATCCGGATCGATACCGCCCACGAACTGATTGGGGTCATAACCCGGTTGGCTCACCAGCGCCAGCACTTCACCGTTCTGTGGGTCGATGGCGACGACAGCACCATTGTCATCGAGTGCGTCGAGCGCGTCTTCGGCGGCTTTCTGCACCCGCACATCGATGCTGAGATAGAGATCGCTACCGGGCACAGGTGGCGTGTACGAGACTGTGCGCAGCGCACGCCCTTCGGCATTGGTCTCGATCTGACGCATACCTACGGAGCCATGCAGCAATTTTTCGTAGGCACCTTCGACGCCGATCTTGCCGACTTGCGAGGTATTGGTGTACTGGTCGGGATCGAAGTGCGCCAGTTCGCCGGCACTGATCGCACCGACATACCCGACCACATGTGCAGTCTCCGGTCCCAACGGATAATAGCGCTCCAGGTTTGCATTGATATCCACGCCCGGGAAGTTCTGCCGGTCCACCGCGAAGCGGGCGACTTCCTCATTGGAGAGGTTGGTACGCAACGGCAATGGTTGGAATGGACGTTTGGTAGCGAGCAGATCATGGAAACGTTTCAGATCGGCGGGACGGATGGAGATTACCTTGGCGAGCGCTGTTAGCGTCGCCTGCAGGTCATCCACCTGCTCGGGTACGATATCCAGTTCGTAACTGGGTTTGTTCTCCGCCAGCAGTACACCGTTACGGTCGAAGATCAGACCACGCGGCGGGGCCACCGGTTCATCGCGCAGGCGGTTGCCTTCGGCCAGCGTCACGTAATGTTTGTGGCTGATGACTTGCAGGTAGAACAGCCGCCCCACCACGGCCAGAAACAGGATCAGGCCGATCAGACCGACCACCATGATTCGCACCGTGAAGCGGTGACGTTCCTGCCATTCGTTACGGATGCGGGTGCGGGCCATGCTTCAATCGATTCTGGTGAGCATCGAATCAACTCATCTGATAGCGCTGCTGCAGACGTCCGAGCACCTGCATCACCCAGGGCCAGAGGATTGCAGTCGTCAGCACCGGCAGCCAGCGGGTGATGCTGCTGCCGGTATAACCCAGTACGCCATCTGCCCAGAACGGGATCAGGGTATAGAGGAGCATCAGCAGCAGTACCGTGATGGTCTGCTGCCACCAGGGATAGACGCGTATCTGCAGATGCAGGCGCAGCACTATCCAGGCGACCAGGATCAGGGCCAGGGCATGCTCTCCGAGCAGGGTGCCGGTCAGGGTGTCCACCAGCAGGCCGACTGCGAACGCACTGATCACACCGACGCGATGCGGCAGGAACAAGCACCAGTAAGCTGTCACCAGCATCACCCAGGCGGGGCGAAAGGATTCCGCCCAATCCGGTACTGGCCAGATGGTCAATAACAGCGCGACCAGATAGCTGACGATGATGATCCAATAAGCGCGACGTGGCTGTGAACTTCTCATGGCCGCCGCTTCTTCTTTGATGCTTTATGCGGTTCGGTCTTCTTATCCGTGCGCGGTTCGGGTTTCGCCAGGGGCGTCGGTGTCTCGACCGGAAAATACAGCAGCACGTTGTGGCCATGGTTCAGGTCGGCGGAGGGTTGCGCCGTGACCGTCGCGAAGGATTCGGCTGGATTCCGTATCACTTGTCTGACGACACCGACCGGGTAACCTTTCGGATAGCGCCCGCCCAATCCGGAACTGACCAGAATGTCGCCGACCTGCACATCGGCGTTGTTGGCGAGAAAGGGCAACGACAACGTATTCACATCGGCGGTGCCCACCACCAGGGTGCGCAGCCCGGTACGGCTGATCTCCACCTGGATGGCCTGGCTCGGGTCGGTGATGAAGGCGACTTCTGATGAGATCGGGTCGGTGCGGATGACCTGCCCGACAATACCCTGCGCATCCAGTAGCGTCTGGCCATCGAACACGCCGTCGGCGGTGCCTTTGTTGATGATCACGCGGTGACGGAACGGATCCAGGTCCACGCCCAGCATCTCGGCGACCATCACCCGGCCCGGGACCTGTTTGCTGGCTCCCATCAGCGAACGCAGGCGTGTGTTTTCCTGTTCCAGTGATCCGAGGCGCTGCAGCTGTAGCGCCTGTTTCAATTCCTGCTGCTTAAGCGCGGCATTTTCATTCACCAGCATCATGTGGGTAGCAAGTTTCTCCCGCGCCCAGCCCGCCAGTGCATACGGCGCATCCACCGCTACCTGGACTGGATAGACCAGTGCCGAGAGTGCGGCATGCACATGCTCGAGCCGGCCACGCTGGTGATCGTAAAACATGAGTGCGATGCAGGCGATGACCAGCAGCAAGGTGCGCAGGGTACCGGCGGGATTGCTGGAGAACAGAGCAGGTGCGCGCTGACGGCTGGCGAACATGCGGCTTCAGCCTGCGTTCCGAAGCTTGGGGTGGAGTATGGGAAGCGTGCTGACCGACAAACCAGCCTCGACTCGGAGCGAGACAGCAAAAGACATGCCGGTGATTTTCCGGCGTGGGCATGCCGGTTGCAACCGGCAGGTGAAGATGTGGTTAAGCGCGTGAACCGTCATTCGACGGCGAAGGTTTCCGGACCAAACTCATCAATGAGTTCGAGCACCTTGCCGCCGCCGCGTGCCACGCAGGTGAGCGGATCGTCCGAAAGCACCACCGGCAAACCAGTCTCTTCCCGCAGCAGGCGGTCGATGTCCTTGAGCAGCGCGCCGCCGCCGGTCAGCACGATACCGTTGGTGGCTACGTCCGAACCGAGTTCCGGCGGAGTCTGTTCCAGTGCAGCCTTGACCGCGCCGACGATGCCGGCCAATGGCTCCTGCAGCGCTTCCAGGATCTCGTTGCTGTTCAGCACGAAGCTGCGCGGTACGCCTTCCGAGAGGTTGCGGCCTTTGACTTCCAGTTCCATCAATTCCTTGCCGGGATAAGCCGAGCCGATCTCATGTTTGATGCGTTCGGCAGTCGCTTCGCCGATCAGGGTGCCGTAATTGCGGCGGATGTAGCCGATAATCGCTTCGTCGAACTTGTCGCCGCCGATGCGGACCGAAGCGGCATAGACGATGCCATTGAGCGAGATCACCGCCACTTCGGAGGTGCCACCGCCGATGTCGAGCACCATCGAACCCTTGGCTTCATGCACCGGCAGGCCGGCGCCGATCGCCGCCGCCATCGGCTCTTCTATAAGGTATACCTTGCGCGCACCGGCATTGAGGCAGGATTCGCGGATCGCGCGGCGTTCGACCTGGGTCGCGCCGTATGGCACGCAGACCAGCACCCGCGGCGTCGGCCGGAAGTAACGGTTGCCGTGGGCTTTCTTGATGAAGTGCTTGAGCATCTGCTCGGTGAGCGTGAAATCGGCGATCACGCCGTCCTTCATCGGCCGCACTGCCATGATGTTGCCCGGGGTCCGGCCCAGCATGCGCTTGGCGTCCTGGCCGTAGTTTTCGATAACCTTGTTGCCACGGCCAACTTCTTCGCGGATCGCCACGACCGAGGGCTCATTCAGGATGATGCCCTTGCCACGCATGTAAATGAGTGTGTTGGCAGTACCCAGGTCGATGGACAGGTCGGTCGAGAAGAATCCGCGCAGGTTCTTGAACATGGCTTTATTTTTGAATGGGGCCGAGGAGGAGAGTTAGCGCACTACTCTAGCAACGGCAGGCAGCGGCGGCAAGCCGGTTTGTGCCATAATTTACGGAATTTCCGGGAGTTTTATCCGGAGCAATCCAGCGGAGAGAAGCATGTCGCTCAGTCCAGACGACGTCAAAAGCATCGCGCGCCTCGCGCGCCTGTCCATCAGCGACCAGGATATCCCGGTCTATGCCCGGACTTTGTCCAATATCCTCGAGTTCGTGGCGCAGCTGGAGCGCGCCGAGACCGACGGCGTCGCGCCCATGGCCCATCCCCTGGAGATGAGCCAGCGGCTGCGCCCCGACCGGGTCAGCGAGACCGACCAGCGCGAGCTTTACCAGCAGAATGCGCCGCAGGTCGAAGCCGGCCTGTATCTGGTGCCCAAGGTGATCGAATAAGCACCCGGATACCCGAGCAGGCGGCACACCGCACTATCTGTCATTACTTTTCTTGAAGATCGACATCATGCATAACAAAACCCTGGCTGAACTGGCGCGTGACCTGAAAGCGCGCAAATTTTCCAGCGAAGAACTGGCCCGCGCCTATCTGGCACGTATCGAGCGCTTCAATCCGGAACTCAATGCCTTCATCACGGTGTTGCAGGAACAGGCATTGGCGGCAGCGCGCGCAGCCGATCAGCGTATCGCCAAAGGCGAGGCCGGGCCGTTGACCGGCTTGCCGATCGCGCAGAAAGATATCTTCTGCACGCAAGGCGTCAAGACCAGTTGCGGTTCGAAGATGCTCGACAACTTCGTCGCACCTTACGACGCAGCTATCGTGGAGCGATTGAAACGCGCCGGTACCGTGATGCTGGGCAAGACCAACATGGACGAGTTTGCGATGGGCTCATCGAACGAGACCAGTTGGTACGGTCCGGTGAAGAATCCCTGGGATATCACCAAGGTACCCGGTGGATCGTCCGGCGGTTCTGCGGCGGCGGTCGCCGCACGCATGGCGCCGGCCGCGACCGGCACCGACACCGGCGGTTCGATCCGGCAGCCGGCTGCGCTTACCGGACTCACCGGCATCAAGCCGACTTACGGGCGCGTGTCGCGTTACGGCATGATCGCGTTCGCTTCGAGTCTCGATCAGGCCGGCGTGATCACCTGCACCGCGGAAGATGCCGCGATGCTGATGAGCGCGATCGCCGGTTTCGACGAGCGCGATTCCACCTGCATGGACAAACCGGTACCCGATTATGTCGCCGGGCTCGACCAGTCACTCAAGGGTCTGCGTATCGGCTTGCCGAAGGAATTTTTCGACAAGGGATTGGACGCGCGGGTCGGCGACGCGGTACATGCCGCACTTGAGGTGTACAAGAAGCTCGGTGCCACCGTGCACGAGATCAGCCTGCCGAACTTCTGGTTGTCGGTGCCGACTTATTACGTCGTGGCGCCGGCGGAGTGTTCCTCGAATCTGTCGCGCTTCGACGGTGTGCGCTTCGGTTACCGTTGCGAGAACCCCGTTGACTTGATGGATCTGTACACCCGTTCGCGCGGCGAAGGCTTCGGTGCCGAAGTGAAGCGCCGCATCATGACCGGCACCTATGTATTGTCGGCCGGTTATTACGATGCCTATTATCTGAAGGCGCATAAGACCCGCAGCCTGATCCGGCAGGATTTCCTCGATGCCTTCAAGCAGGTGGACGTGATCATGGGGCCGACCACGCCGACGCCCGCCTTCGGCCTGGGCGAGAAGACCGACGATCCGGTCACCATGTATCTGAACGATATCTACGCCAACGGCGTGAACCTCGCCGGGTTGCCCGGGATGTCGCTGCCGATGGGCTTCGTGGATAAATTGCCGGTGGGCTTGCAGATCATCGGCAATTATTTCGACGAGGCCCGCATGCTGGCGGCCGCGCACCAGTATCAGCGCGAGACCGATTGGCACACACACCGCCCGGCGGCCTTCGCCTGAGCCCTACATCGATTTGCGAGAAATGAACATGGAATGGGAAACAGTCATCGGTCTTGAGATCCACGCTCAGCTTGCCACCCAAAGCAAGATCTTCTCGGGTGCGGCCACCGCTTATGGCGCTACGCCGAACACCCAGGCCTGCCTGGTGGACCTCGGTTATCCGGGCGTATTGCCGGTGCTTAACAAGGAAGCGGTGCGCATGGCGGTGAAGTTCGGACTCGCCGTCAACGCGCAGATCTCGGGGCGTTCGGTGTTCGCGCGCAAGAATTATTTCTATCCTGATCTCCCGAAAGGCTATCAGATCAGCCAGTACGAATTGCCGGTGGTCGGCAAGGGCAGCGTCGAGATCGAACTTGAGGACGGTAGCAGCAAGCGCATTGGCGTGACCCGCGCGCACCTGGAAGAGGATGCGGGCAAATCGTTGCACGAGGATTTTCAGGGCCTGTCCGGCATCGATCTGAATCGGGCCGGCACGCCGCTGCTGGAGATCGTCTCCGAACCGGATATGCGCTCGGCGAAGGAAGCCGTCGCCTACATGAAGAAGATCCATTCGCTGGTGCGCTATCTCGAGATCTGCGACGGCAACATGCAGGAAGGCTCATTTCGCTGCGATGCCAACGTCTCGATACGACGCAAGGGGGAAGCAAAATTTGGTACCCGCGCCGAGTTGAAGAATATCAACTCGTTTCATTTCGTCGAGAAAGCCATCAATTATGAGGTCGAACGCCAGATCGAGCTGCTCGAAGGTGGCGGCAAGGTGGTTCAGGAGACCCGGCTCTACGATTCGAAGAAGAACGAGACCCGTTCCATGCGCAGCAAGGAAGAAGCCAACGATTACCGTTACTTCCCCGATCCGGATCTGTTGCCGTTGGAGATTGCCGCCGATTTCATCAGCGATGTGAAACAGACCTTGCCGGAACTGCCGGATCAGAAACGGCAACGTTTCGTTACCCAGTACGGACTCTCCGCGTACGACGCCGGCGTGCTTACCACGAGCCGTGAACTCGCCGACTATTACGAAGCCGTGGTCAAGGCAGTCGGCAGCGATCCCAAACTGGTGGCCAACTGGGTGATGGGTGAACTGTCGGCGGCGCTCAACAAGGACAACCGCGAATTGGCACAGAGTCCGGTCAGCGTCACGATGCTTGCCGGCTTGTTGAAGCGCATCCTGGATAACACCATCTCCGGCAAGCTCGCCAAGGAAGTGTTCGAAGCGATGTGGGCAGGCGAGGGCGACGCAGACAACGTGATCGAGCACAAGGGTCTCAAGCAGATCACCGACAGCTCGGCGCTGGAACAGGTCATCGACAAGGTGATCGCGGACAATCCGCAGCAACTGGCCGATTATCGCGGTGGCAAGGACAAGCTGTTCGGGTTCTTTGTCGGTCAGGCGATGAAGGCGACCCAGGGCAAGGCCAACCCGCAGCAGCTTAACGATCTGCTGAAGAAGAAGCTGGCGGGGTGAGATGGAGTCAAGACGGTATTACGTCTATATTGCCACCAATCAGCACAACAGGGTTTTATACACCGGGGTTACCAACAACCTTGTGCGCAGAGTTTATGAGCACAAGAGCAAATTAATAGACGGATTTACAAAACGCTATAATGTAACGAAACTTGTTTATTTTGAAATTGCTGATTGTCCAGAGGCCGCTATTTCACGAGAAAAGCAGATTAAAGCAGGTTCCCGAAACGCAAACTGGATTTGATAATAAATGGATCGAACCCTGAGTGGCGTGATCTCTATGAGGAGATACTGTGATTTCGGTCATCGCACGCGGACGAGTCTTCGGCCGCGAGAGCAGCGTGGCGGGAGTCAACCCCGAGATTGCTTCGTCACTCCGTTCCTCGCAATGACACTGGTTATGCCGGTTATCACGTTCCTCGCAATGACATTGTTTTTGTCAGTCATTGCGAGCGTAGCGAAGCAATCCCGAAATATGGCTGGTTGCGGTCGGGAATACTTTATCGCTATGCTGCCAGGCTCTGACCGATTTCGAGTACTGGCACCCTCGGGGTAGCCCTTGAAATAGCGCCGGGGTGGCTCCATCTAGAGCCGCATGCTGAACATATCCTTATCTCAACCATCACGGACCCCCATGCCGGAACACGATTCATTGCGGCGCTTCATCTTCGAGCATCTGCCGGTGCAGGGTCGTCATGTGCATCTGGACGCCAGTTGGCGCGCGGTGCTGGAGCGCCAGGATTATCCGGCGCCGGTGCGTGCCGTGCTCGGCCAGGCGATGGCAGCGACGGCCTTGTTGTCGGCGACGCTCAAATACGAAGGTAGCATCACCCTGCAGATCCAGGGCGGCGGCCCGGTACACCTGCTGGTGGTGCAATGCACCAGCCAGTTGCAACTGCGCGGGCTGGCACGCTGGCACGGTGAATTGCCTGACGCAGGTCTCGCTGCACTGGTCGGTGACGGCAAACTGGTGTTGACGATCGAGCAGGCGGGCAACGGCGAACGTTACCAGAGCATCGTGCCGCTGGAAGGCGACACATTGGCGGCGTCACTGGAAAACTACTTCGTCCGTTCCGAACAGCTGCCGACACGGCTGTGGTTGTCAGCAGGCGAAACCAGCGCAGCGGGATTGTTGTTGCAGTTGATGCCGGACCGCGAGCGCGAACCGGATGCCTGGCAGCATGTTACGGTGCTGGCCGATACTATCACCGATCAGGAATTGAGTGAGCTGTCCGCCGAACAGGTGTTGCACCGTCTTTATAATGAAGATGATGTGAGGTTATTTGAACCGGCGCCGGTATCATTCCGTTGCCAGTGTTCACGGGAGCGCATCGAAGCGACACTGCGCAGTCTTGGGCGGGATGAAGTGCAGGGCATCATCCGGGAACAGGGCAACGTGCACGTGGAGTGCGAATTTTGTGCGCGGCAGTATGATTTCGATTCGGTGGATGTGCAGGTGCTGTTCGCGGCCGACGTGCAGCCAGTGAAGCCCGGCGTGAGACATTGACCTTCACCCGTCATCCTGCCTAACATCCCCGGCATAATCCGACAATCCGTTTGTCATGCCGGGGATGAGGATGGCGGGAAAGGCAAGCTGCGGCACGTTCCATCGCTGGTATGGCTTGTTCGCGGCCGTACTGATTTGCTCACTGTTCACTTATGCGCCGGCCAGCCGGGCAGTAGGCATAAATCCCTGGTTGCATTGGCAGACGCTGGAAAGCCCGCATTTCCGTATCACTTTCCCGGCAGGCGAAGAGACGCTGGCACGCCACGCGCTGGCGGTGGCGGAAACGGTGCGTGCGAAACTCGACCCGCGTTTCGATTGGGACCCGGCCGGCAAGGTGGAACTGGTGCTGTCCAACTACATGGATCTGCCGAACGGTGCGACCACGGCATTGCCCTATAACCACATCGAACTGTTTATCTCGCCACCGGATCGCCCCGATTACACGCTGGAAGATTTCGACGACTGGCTGACACTGCTCATCACGCACGAATACACCCACGTGCTGCAACTCGACAAGGCTTCGGGTGCACCGCGGGTGCTGCGACATATCTTCGGCCGCTTCCCGCTCTGGTTCCCCGGCAATTTCCAGCCGACCATGTTCCTGGAAGGCCTGGCGGTGTATGACGAGACCGATTCGGATCTCGGCGTGGGTCGCGGGCAAAGCGCGCAATTTGCCATGCTGATGCGTGCCGAAGTGGAGCATGGGTTCCGGCCTTACGACCAGGTGGCGATGTCGGGTGTAACGAAATGGCCGGCAGGCACCCTTCCTTATCTCTACGGTGTGAACTTCTATCAATTCGTGGCGCACAAATATGGCGAGAACAAGATCTTCGAGCTGGTACAGAATTACAGCCATCAGGTATTCCCGTTCCTGATCAACATGAATGTGGATCATGTGCTGGGCGAGAATATCCGCGACGTGTGGAGTGATTTCGGAAAATACCTGCAACAACGCTACGAGATCACCCCCGGCGTGAAGCCGGGTGAAACACTGGTGCAGGGCGAACGGCTCACGCATTACGGCTATCAGACCCGTTCGCCAGTTGTGGCGGACGACGGCAGGGTCTTCTTCATTCGGGATGATGCTTATCACGTACCGGCGGTGATGCAGTGGCAAGACGGCAACATCACGCATGTCGCGGATATCTTTGGCACGCCGGGGCGTCTGGACTGGAATGCACACTCGGGGCTGTTGTTGGCACGCCCCGAAATCTGCGACGACTACGATTATTACTTCGATCTGTATCGCATCGATCCCGCCGATGGCGATGTCACGCGCCTCACGCATTGCGCGCGCTACCACAACGCCGCCTGGTCACCGGACGGCACCAGGATTGCGGCGAGCCGTCTCGATGGAGCACAAAGCAGTCTGGTGTTGCTCGATGCGGATGGCAAACTGCTGGATACCCTGTGGCAAGCCGATGACGATACGATCCTCGGCGCACTGGATTGGTCGCCGGATGGAAAGCACCTTGCAGCTTCCCTGTGGCGACACGGTCGCGGTTGGGCTATCGAACTGTTTGACATGCACACCCGTCACTGGCACGTACTGGCATTGCAGAAAGACGCCAGTGACCCACGCTTCACACAGGATGGCAGCGCGGTGTTGTTCGCGTCGGCAGCGGGCGACATATTCAACTTGCGGCGGGTCAATATCAAAACAGGTGAGATTGTGACGCTGACACGGGTGCGTACCGGGGCGTACTCACCAACGCAGGGAACGGATGGCGATCTCTTTTATATCGGATACAGCGCTGCCGGTTACGATCTATACCGTTTGTCTGCCGCTTCTATACTCGCGGAACCGTCTAGTACTGAAGACCTGACACAGCGTGCGACCCGGGCGCCGATCAAGCCTGTGGATACGAGCATGTTGCGGGATTATTCACCGTGGTCGACGCTCAAGCCGCGCTATTGGTTTCCTGAATTATCGGCGGGTCCGGATCAATTCCTGGCGGGAGCTTCGACCTCCGGCCAGGATAGTCTTGGTATCCACAGCTATGCCGCAGATATCTACCACGAATTCCAGCACGGCCTCACCGGCGGCACGCTGATCTACGATTATTCAGACCGCTTCCAGTTCGCGTTGGGCCGCGGATTCGATTTCTACAACACTTCCGATAGCGAATCACTGCAGCGTATACGCCGCAGTGACAAGGCCGAATTCACGTTCTCCTATCCGCTGCTGTACCGGCTTGAGCACGCCTTCGTCGCGACACTGGGTCTGCACCGCGAGCGGGATGTGGATGTCTATGACAACCAGACATTGATCCCGCCACCGACGTTGCAACCCGTCTATGGCGAAACCGTGGCGGGTTTACGGTTACTCTGGACCAGCGCGCACCGCTGGCCGGTTTCCGTGAGCCTGAATGATGGGCGTACGGTGCAGTTGATCGCCGAGACCGGCCGCGATCTGCCAGGCGATTATCCGGGCAATGCCTATCGGCTCGACTGGAACGAATACTTGCGTACCGGCGACGAATCGTCATTGATATTGCGTTACACGGAAGGCTACACCACGCCGGATGCACAGGCATATTCGCTCGGTGGTACCAGCGATTCAGGTGTCGGAACCTTGTTGCAGAACTTCGTATTCGGACAACGCGGGTTTGCATTGCGCGGTTATCCGAGTGGACAGTTCTCCGGACATCGGATGCGGGTCGAGGGTGCTGCCTGGGCGTTCCCGATCTCGCATCCTGAACGCAGTTTCATCACCGTACCGTTCGGGTTGCATCAGTTGTCGGCGCAGGTGTTTGTGGAGCGGGGCGGGGCCTGGGATCAGGGTGGTGCGCCGAGCCGTTATTACAATAGTTTTGGCGCGGAAGTGGATGCGGATCTGAATCTGGCGTATCTCATCAACTTCAATCTGGGAGTTGGAGTTGCGCACGGCACCAGTGCCGGTGGGGAAGATCAGGTATATGCGAGGTTGAGTTTGCCGTATTGATTTGTCGCTGCAGCGTAACCGCCAGCTCCGTCACCCCGGCGAAGGACGGGGTCCAGTCTAAATGAAGTGCGGCTTCGCCGAGTAATTCATTGCGGGTTCCGTCGCTCCCGGCATCCTGCCTCCCGCGACACTTGTATATCCATGTACATCGCGCACCGGCGCGCGCGGGGTACCCTTGAAATGGCAAAAGCTGCTAATTTTTCAAAGCACGCTCGCGCAGCGGTTGTATTTGCGCTGATAAGTCAGAGAGTTGGTGTTCAAAATGCTCTCTAGTGATAGATGCGCGAGCGCCGAAAGCCGCGCATTTTACCAGTGCCTTATTCAAGTCCTCTGGTGAAGCTATTGCGAGCCGACTTGCGCCATGAATCATTTCTTTAGAGTACTCGCTCTCCAAAAGGAGTTCTTGTGCTTTCTTCTTTATTTCATCAATTTTAGGTTGAGCTGCACTAACGTCCCGACCAGAAAGTGCATATAAAGAATTATAGTCTCGCTGCAAAATCATAACTAATGATTCAACACGCCCCAGTTCTGCCAATCCTTTTTCAGCAGAAAGCACTAATTCCAGAACTAATATATGTGACTCAGTTTTTTGAGCTTGTTGCGCCGATTGCTCCGCAGCGGCCGCTGATTTGTTGGCAGCTAACAGTCCGAGACCCGCAAATGCCGCTGAAACAATAGCAGCAATAACAGCGATAACCTGAGACATCTGTTACTTCCCTTTACCCAATTTTTTAGAATCTGATTATAGTTCAGATTAACATTCAGCGTTCTATGGAATTTCACGAAGCCCTTTCGTTAAATTCCCTAGTTGACCTATTTGATCGGCAGGGCTGAAAAAACCGTTATCGTACGACAGCCTGTGTGGAGTGAAACTTTTTCTAAACAATTAAGGTTCGGAGGCGTTCTTGACTAACCCCGTGGATGACGCCGATCTGCGCAGCGCCCGCAGGGAATAGCCTGCGTAGCAGGACGGGGCGAGGGATCGCCCCGTCCGCGCGACCGGGATAGGGATATCCCGTGAGCGCGGCCCCGAGGACGTGAGCAGGGAGGGAACGCACCAGAAATCGAATTTCCTGATTCGATTTCTGGTAAGCGCGGAATCCTCCGGGGCGATTTCCTTTGGGTCCTTTCCTTGTTCGCACAAGGAAAGGACCCCGGCTGCCGGTCCGGGAACCGGTTTCAATTGGAGGCGGCGAAGCCGCACAAACATTACCCCTCATCCCAACCTTTCCCGGAAATTGCTCCTGCATTTCCGGGGCTTCCGCCATCCTGGCGGTCGCTCACGCAAGGGGAGAAGGAGCAGGAACAAGGGTGATTTCAGGTTTCACTAATCCCGATCTCAAGCTCTACCTGGTGTCCCGCTTCGATCTGCCAGCCATGCAATTGCAGTACGCCTTTGGTGCCGAGCGATACTCCAATCAAAAGGGAAGTTTTGATTCCGAACGCTTCGATTTCCGACAAATCAGGCACTCGCGCTGCGCCCGAATCAGTACGATACAGCGCATACAAAGTCTCGCCTTGCTGACCAAGCCTGCGCTGTGCTGCAGCGATGCTATTTGCATCCAGTTTTTCAATCGGATAGCAACGGACCGGCACATGTCCGCGCTCACCGATGATTCCCCATTGGACTCCGGCAGGCGCCGTCTGGGCGATATGCAACAACTGGTTTACCAGCGGTCTGGGCAGGCGCAATCCAGGTGCAGCGTCTTCAGGCATCGGCATGATAGAACGCGACGAAGGTACCAGTGAGTTCGGCGCACAGGACATCGTCCTGGACGATCTGCGAGGTCATCTGCAGGCGTGCCTTGTGGCGTCGTTGCAGGGTATCGACGAAATGCTTGCGTGCTGAGGCATCGGGCAGCGCACATCTTGCTACCAGCGTGTCGGTGACCGGCCGCAGGTAACGGATATGCGATTCGTGTACCACGATATGCAGATCAGGTTCCGGTTCCAGCAGCAGCCACAAGACGCCCCAGCATGCCAGCGTCGAGATTGCGGCAAGGCTGCCGCCGAATGCGGTGAGTTTGTGATTGATGTTGGCGGCGAGTGGCGCGCTAAGTATCAGACCGTGTTCGTCGTATGACACGACCTGGATCTGCATGTGCTGCACCAGCGGGATGTTGTCGTGCAGGTAACGTTCCAGATGCAGCGCCGGACGGTCATTTGTATCAATGGGTTTCATCGTTTGCTGCAGACCGGGCAGGCCGGATCACGTTTCAGGTAGGTGGTCCGTATCGTAGCGTGTCGGGCATCGTATTGCAGCAGGCGTCCGGCAAGGGTGTCACCGATGCCGGTGATCAATTTCAGTGCCTCCACTGCCATCATGCTGCCGATCACGCCGGTGAGTGGCGCGAGTACGCCGTTGGAACGGCAGTTCTCCAGTTCCTCGTCAGCTTCCTGATACAGGCAGGCATAACAGGGGCTGGCCGGATCGTCCGGAATAAACGTGGTGAGTTGGCCTTCAAAACGTATCGCGGCGCCGGAGACCAGCGGGATGCCGACACGCACACAGGCAGCATTCACAGCGAAGCGGGTGCCGAAGTTGTCGCTGCCATCCAGTACCACATCCGCACTTGCGATCACCGTCTGCAGTTCGGCATCGCTCAGACGTTGAGCGAGGCGTTCCACCTGACATTCCGGATTGATTGCTGCGATGGTTTCAGCAGCGGACTCGGTCTTGGCGCGGCCGACATCCACATTACGATGCAGGAGCTGACGTTGCAGGTTCGAGAGATCCACGCTGTCGAAATCGTTCAACAGCAAGGTGCCGATGCCGGCTGCCGCGAGATACATGGCGGCAGGCGAGCCGAGCCCGCCCAGTCCTACCAGCAACACGCGCGCCGCAGCCACGCGCGTCTGACCCTCGGTGCCGAATTCCGGCAGCGCGAGGTGGCGGCTGTAGCGCAGGTCGTGCGAATCGGGTGTGTCAAGCATGGAAGTTTGTCGGGTGGATATGAACCATTTTAACGTGCCGCTCTTGACTTGCGTGGCCAAATGCCGATGATGCGCTTATCCGAATCACGCTGCTGGAACCCGCCGTCAACATGAGCGCCTGGGCCGAATACCTGAAGTTCTTTGCCGGGCTGGTCGCGATCCTGAATCCCATCGGCGTGATCCCGATCTTCATCAACCTGACCCAGAACCAGACTACCGCGGAGCGTAACCGCACTGCCTTCAATGCCGCCGTGACCGTCGCCGTGGTGCTGGTGGTGGCGTTGCTGGCCGGCGAGTTCATCCTGCGCTTTTTCGGTATCAGCGTGGCTTCGTTCCAGGTGGGCGGCGGCATCCTGATCCTGCTGAACTCCCTGTCCATGTTGCAGGCGAAAGTCGGGCCCACGCGGCAGACCGAGGAAGAAGCCCAGGAGACCCAGGAGAAAGAACAGGTGGCGGTAGTGCCGCTGGGTGTACCGCTGACCGCCGGCCCGGGCGCCATCAGCACCGTGATCCTGTACGGGCACCGGCCGGCCTTGTTCGGCCGTTACGTGGTGCTCGTGATGGGCATCATCATCATCTCTTGCATCGTGTGGGCCGCTTTCCGGCTCGCGCCATTGATCTCGCGAGCGCTGAGCCGCACCGGTATCAATATCGTGACCCGTCTCATGGGTCTCATCATGGTCGCCATCGGGGTGGAGTTCATCGCCGGCGGTTTGCGCGTGCTGTTTCCGGCGATCGGCGGCTGAATCCCCTCAGTCGGTTACCCGCTTGATCGATTTGATCACGATGGTTTCCAGCGGGACATCGCCGTGCCCGTTCTTGTTGCCGGTACGCGCTTCGGCGATCTTGTCCACGATCTCGGTGCCTTCCGTCACCTTGCCGAACACTGCATAACCGAAATCGCGGCTGCCATGATCCAGGAAGGTGTTGTCGGCCAGGTTGATGAAGAACTGGCTGGTGGCACTGTGGATATCCGAGGTGCGCGCCATGGCGAGCGTGTAGGGTTCGTTGGAAAGCCCGTTATCGGCCTCGTTCCTGATGGCTGCGTGGCCTTTCTTCTGCGCCATGTCCGGCGTGAAACCACCGCACTGCACCATGAAATCGGCGATCACCCGGTGGAAGATGGTGCCATCGTAGAAACCTTCATCTACGTAGGTCAGGAAGTTCTTCACTGTGACCGGGGCCTTGTCCTCGAACAATTCCAGTTTGATGTCGCCGAGGCTGGTGGACATGAGGATCATGGAAATCTCCTTGTGGATAGCTGTAGCTGAAGATCAAACAGAAGTCTGTCCGAGCGTGACCCGTTCGTGACCGGAGAGGTCTTGTACGGAACGTACGTTATTGAAGTTTTGCGCGGCGAACAAGGCGCGTACTGTCTCAGCCTGATCGTAACCGTGTTCCAGCAATAGCCAGCTGTCTGGCAGCAAGTGTGCAGGTGATTGGCCGATAATATGCCGGATCGCATCGAGACCGTCCGGTCCGCTTACCAGGGCGCGTCGCGGTTCGAACCGTACACCGTCTTCATCGAGATGCGGGTCGCCTTCGCGTACATACGGCGGGTTGGAGACGACGAGATTGTAACGTGCGCCCGACAGCGGCGCGAACCAGTCACCGCAACGGAATTCGATGTTACCCAAGCCCAGATGCGCGGCATTCTCGCGCGCCACGTCCAGTGTGGCACGACTGACATCGGTGGCGATGACCCGGCACAGCAAACGTTCGCTGGCGATGGCAAGCGCGATGGCGCCACTGCCGGTGCCGAGATCGGCGATTTTCCAGGCAGCGTCGGCCGGGATACATTCGAGCGCGGTCTGTACCAGCAGTTCGGTGTCGGGCCTCGGGATCAGCGTCTCACGCGTGAGTTTGAACGGCAGCGACCAGAATTCCCGTTCGCCGGCAATATACGCGAGCGGGATACCCTGTAAACGCGCGCTCAGCAGGCGCTCGAATCCGCACTGTGCGGCTTCATCGATCAGCTGTTCGGGTTGGGCGCGCAGTTGGCTGCGGGATCCGCCCAGTGCCTGGGCCAGCAGCAATTCGGCGTCGAGACGGGCCGAATCACTGGTCGCGGCGAGCCGGGCGGCGGCGCTGTCCAACAGGGTCTTGATCGTGGGGGGCATGAGATATTCCGGGCAGGCGTGGGTTTATTTTAACCCCTTCCGTACAATATGCACTTTCGCCTTGCCGGAGTCCGGATGAAAGTCTACAAGAACGTACTGGAGATGGTCGGCCGTACGCCGATGCTGGAAGTCACGCATCTGGATACCGGCCCTTGCCGGCTGTTTCTCAAACTGGAATTCATGAATCCGGGTGGTTCGATCAAGGATCGTATCGGCATTGCGATGATCGAGGAAGCTGAAAAACGCGGCGAGATCAAACCGGGCGGTACCCTGATCGAAGCGACTGCTGGCAACACCGGGTTGGGTCTGGCATTGGTGGCAGCACAAAAAGGCTACCGCCTGGTGCTGGTGATCCCGGACAAGATGAGTCAGGAAAAGATCTTCAACTTGCGCGCGATGGGTGCGGAAGTCGTATTGACCCGTTCCGACGTCGGCAAGGGACATCCGGAGTATTATCAGGATCTTGCCAGGCGCATGGCCGAGGAAAGTGGGGCGTACTTCATCAACCAGTTCGGCAATCCGGATAATGCCAAGGCGCATGAGCAGACCACCGGACCCGAAATCTTCGAGCAGATGGATGGCAAGCTCGATGCAGTAGTGGTCGGGGTCGGTTCCAGCGGCACGCTCACGGGCGTCGGCCGTTATCTGAAACAGGCGTCGCCGCACACCGAGATGGTGCTGGCCGATCCGCAAGGTTCGGTGCTGGTGGATTATCTCAAGACCGGCAAGATCGGCGAGAAAGGCAGCTGGCTGGTGGAAGGCATCGGCGAGGATTTCATCCCGTCCATCGCCGACATGTCCCTGGTAAGACAGGGTTACACGATCCCGGACAGCGAAGCGTTCTCAGTCGCACGCGAAGTGCTGCTCAAGGAAGGGTTGCTGCTGGGTTCGTCCTCCGGCACCCTGATCGCGGCAGCGCTGCGTTACTGCCGCGCGCAGAAATCGCCCAAGCGGGTGGTCACGCTGGGTTGCGATACCGGCAACAAGTACCTGTCCAAGCTCTACAACGATTTCTGGATGATCGAGCAGGGCTTCATCGAGCGCCCCAAACGTGGTGACCTGGGCGATTATGTGGGGCGGCCATATTGGGAGCGCGCCACCGTGTATGTCGGACCGTCGGATACACTGGCAACTGCACACACGCGTCTGCGCAACAACGGCATCTCGCAACTGCCGGTGATCGACGGCAAGCATTTCCTGGGTGCGGTCACCGAACAGGACATCATCCGTACTGTGCGTGACGGGGAAGGTGGTTTCACACAGGAAGTCCGCGCCGCCATGAACAGTGGTTTTCCACGTCTGGAAGCAGCCCGCAAACCAGACGAACTATTTTCTTTGCTTGAGATCGAGACAGCAGTTGCGATCATGTCAGGGGACGAATTTCTCGGACTCGTGACACGCAGCGATTTATTGAATCGCCTGCGTCTTCAATAACCCTGGAGCTACCCGTGAGCAATAGCAAGAAACAGCAAGGTTTCGCCACCCGCGCCATCCATGCCGGCCAGTCGCCCGATCCGACTACTGGTGCCGTCATGCAGCCGATCTATGCGACGTCCACCTACGCACAGGAAAGCCCCGGCAAACACAAGGGCTATGAGTATTCGCGTACCCAGAATCCGACGCGCATGGCGTATGAACGCTGCGTCGCGGATCTGGAGAGTGGTACCCGGGGTTTTGCCTTCGCATCGGGTCTGGCGGCGACTGCGACCATCCTCGAACTGCTGGATTCCGGCAGTCATGTCGTCGCGATGGATGATATGTATGGTGGCACCTATCGTCTGTTCGAGCGGGTACGGAAGCGTTCTGCCGGACTCGAATTCAGTTTCGTCGATCTGCGTGACCGCAAGGTACTGGAAGCGGCGATTCGCCCTGAGACGAAACTCATCTGGGTCGAGACACCCACCAATCCATTGTTGAAACTGGTGGATCTGAATATGGTCGCGGAGGTGGCGCACAAGCACAAGATCATCGCTGCATGTGACAACACGTTCGCGTCACCCTATAACCAGCGGCCGCTGGAATACGGTTTCGATCTGGTCATGCATTCGGCGACCAAATATCTCAATGGCCATTCGGACATGGTCGGCGGGATGGTGGTGGTGGGAGAGAACAGGGAGCTGGCGGAACAGCTTGCGTTCCTGCAAAACTCGATAGGTAGTGTCGCAGGACCGTTCGACAGTTTTCTGGCCTTGCGTGGCTTGAAGACACTGGCATTACGCATGGAACGTCATTGCAGCAATGCATTGGAGCTGGCTGGCTGGCTGGCAAAACATCCCGCTGTGGAGCGTGTGACGTATCCGGGTTTGCCGAGTCATCCGCAGCACGCACTGGCCAGGCAACAGATGCGTGCCGGTGGCGGAATGGTGACTGTCTTTCTGAAAGGCGGCGCGCAAGAAGCACGGCGGTTCCTTGAGCGCTGTAAGTTGTTCACGCTGGCGGAAAGTCTCGGCGGCGTGGAGAGTCTCATCGAACATCCGGGCATCATGACGCATGCTTCTGTGCCGCCCGCGACACGCGCAGCCCTGGGAATCAGCGATTCACTGGTGCGGTTGTCAGTGGGTGTCGAGGATGTCAACGATCTGCGCGCGGATCTGGAGTACGCGCTTAAAGATTGAGCGTCTGGGTACGATGGATAAAAAAAGACGGATGCGTCGCCGCATCCGTCTTTTTTGATTCTGCGCAACCGGTCGAGACCGGTTGCGAGTATCTTAGTGCTTCACCGGAGGAGTCGGCTGAGCTGGCTTGGCGGCCGTGCTGGCAGCCGGAGCAGCCATCTTGGTCGAAGCAGCCGGAGCAGTGGCGGCAGGAGCCGGAGCCGCGGCAGCCGGAGCGGGCTGTTCACTCTTGCCGCAAGCGGTCAAGGCAAGGGCGAGGGCAGCAGCGGAAAGGATAACAGCATACTTCTTCATATCGATTCACCACCAGTTCAGAAAATTAACGTAACCCCATGATACTACTCGGCGATTTTTGAACGCAAACCGCACGATCGGGGGCAGATTCTAGACAATTCAGGCTGATTTCGCAGGTTTTCTGTAACTAAATTTATTTTTTCATTAGGATCAATGAGTTGGAATGTTGCTGATGGTTGAATTATGCAACATAGCCGATAGCTGAGGACGTCGGATGATGAGTCATCCCAGATTCGCTGCCGAGTTAATCCGCCAGGGTTGGTCAGTACAACCCGGATTTTTGGCCGACGGCCGTGTGGCTGAGCTTCTGAATCTCGCGCGGGAGCGATGGACGCTCGGCAAGCTTCACAAGGCCGGCATCGGACGTGGTGCGGCGCGTGACGTGCGACCCGATATCCGGGGGGATCATGTGCTGTGGCTGGATGAATGCGATGTGCCGGCGATACGGAGTTTTAACGACCAGGAACTGGAGCCCTTGCGTCTGGCATTGAACGCCGCCGGCTACCTCGGGCTGCATGAATTCGAGGGGCATTTCGCGGTCTATCCACCCGGTACCGGCTATGCGCGACATCTGGACCGTTTCCGCGACGATGACGCGCGGGTGGTATCGCTGGTGCTGTATCTGAATCAGGATTGGCAGGCATCGGATGGCGGCGAGTTGCGATTGTATCCGGGCGATAAAGAAAGTGAACCGATTACGGTGTTACCCGCTGGTGGCACACTGGTAGGCTTTTTAAGTGCGGAGATGGCGCACGAAGTGTTGCCGTCACGACGCGACCGCTTCAGCCTGACGGGCTGGTTTCGCCGGCGCCCCTGAAGTCGTGCGCTTGATGCCAAAGGTCAGCTGGGGCACACTGCGGCGCGACACAATTCATGATCTACTGGGGTTCACATGACCAGCCTCCCAAGCACGCCGCAGGTACCGTCCCAGATTCTCTCAGCGGGTATCGGGATCGGTGCCAACAGCTTTTCCAGATTGTTCCTGTTCACCACCCTGGCTGGTTTTCTCGGGCTTATCCCGGTCCTGTATCTCGCTTTGCGCGTCGGTGACGTGACGGTTACACGTGAAGTGATGGATACTGCCAGAAGCGGATCCTGGTATCTGGTCGAGGTGCTTTGTCTGCTGGCAGGGGTTTTTATACAAGGGATATTGTTGGCGCGTCTCGATAACCTGGTGCAGCGCACCAGGACAGATTTTTACAATGAATGGCAACGTGCGTTGCAGGCGCTGCTACCATTGATCCTGGGCAGTATCGTGCTGATTTGTGCGTTGATCGTCGGTTACGTATTGCTGATCGTACCTGGTGTGATACTGACAGTGACGTTGGCATTCTTTCAATACTGCGTGGTGCTGGATCATCAGGGGCCGATCGAAGGCTTGAATCGCAGCCACACACTGGTGTGGGGTAACTGGTGGCGTACGTTCTGGGTATTGATCCTGATGCTGATCGTCGTCGTTTTGATCGCCGTAGTCCTGCTGGTACCGTTCGCACTGATGCTGGGAGTCCACCCCGGCGTGGATACTGGCCGTAGCCTCTTGGTACAGGGTGTCCTGGAGATGATCGCGCAGGCGGTATTCAGTCCCTTCATCATCGCTATCATGTACGTGCAATATAACGATCTGAAGATGCGACACGCACTTTCCACCGGAGCATGAATGCGCCGCGCGCAATTCGGCGGCAATCGGTTGGCGCCGTACTGACGGAAGCCTGGCAGCTGACTGTCGCAGGCTTGTTCACTGCATTTCCCTTTGTGTTAGCGGCAGAGATCATCGGCGCGCTGCCGGTCGCCGGTGCTGGCGGTGGATTGTTGGATACCGATCTCGGTCGTCTGGGGCAGCCGGCCTATCTGGGATGGGTACTGTGCGCTGCTTTCGTGCAGGCGTTGCTCTATGCGTATGCAGTGCTGCGGCTTGCACAACTTGATACGGTGCGGGTTGCCGCGCCGTTGCGTGCTGCCTTGAGCGCGACTCCTACACTGTTGATCGCCTATCTGGCGTACCAACTGCTGATCGTGTTCGGTCTCGGATTTGCGGTGATCCTGTTATTGCCGGTGGCGTTGCTGTTCGGCCTGATTCCGGGTCTGGTAGCGATCCTGATACCGTTGGCGCCGACCGCCTGGGTCAGTACCGCGCTGGCATTCTTCGTCTATCCCGCGGTCCTCGAACAGCAGGGACCGTTTGCGTCGCTCGGGCGCAGTTTCCGGCTTGCGAAGTCCAACTGGGGCCATGCGGCATTGATCGTGTCAGTACCAGCCATCGCATTGCTGTGCGTCACGGTCTTGCAGGATGCTCCAACGGCGCTGCAGAGTCTGCACAACATCATGGCCGGCATGTCGCAGCTCTCGTCACGACCAACCGCAGGACAGCTGCAGGGTCTGCTTTCGAGCCTGGATGCACATCAGGCCGTACATCAGCATCCGATATGGCAGGCATTTACGGTGCTGCTATCGGCGCTGGCCTGGTGGTATGCGGTAGCGGTGTGTTATGCCGGATTCAAGATGCTGAAAAGTGCACCGTCGGTCACTGGCCAGTAAGTGACGCCAGTTCTTCGGCCTGGAATTCGTTCATCAGCGGCACGATGACCTCATCGAGATTGCCCTGCATGATATCGTCAAGCCGGTACAGCGTCAGATTGACGCGGTGATCGGTGAGCCGGCCTTGTGGAAAGTTGTAGGTGCGGATGCGCTCCGAGCGATCCCCGCTGCCTACCTGAAGTTTGCGTGATTGTGCCTGGGCGGACTGGGCTTTCTCACGCTCTGCATTCAACAAGCGTGCACGCAACAGCGACATGGCCCGGGCGCGATTCTTGTGTTGCGAGCGTTCATCCTGACATTCCACCACGATACCGGACGGCAGGTGCGTGATGCGGATCGCCGAATCGGTCTTGTTGACGTGTTGCCCACCGGCGCCGGAAGACCGGTAGGTATCCACTTTCAGATCCGCAGGGTTGATCTCCACGTCATCCACTGCCTCGACTTCCGGCAGGATCGCGACGGTGCACGCAGAGGTATGGACGCGACCCTGGGATTCGGTCTCCGGTACGCGCTGTACCCGGTGAGTACCGGATTCGAACTTGAAGCGCGAGTACGCGCCCTGGCCGATCACCCGGGTGATGATCTCCTTGTAGCCACCGTGTTCGCCCGGACTCTCGCTGAGTATCTCCACGTGCCAGTTTTGCTGTTCGGCGTAACGGCTGTACATGCGAAACAGATCGCCGGCGAACAGTGCGGCTTCATCGCCACCGGTACCGGCGCGGATCTCAAGAAAGATGTTGCTGTCATCGTGCGGATCTTTCGGCAACAGTAATTTGACCAGTTCCGGCTCCAGTGCAGCGAGCCGCGATTCGGCAGCGAGTCTTTCCTCTTCGGCCATCCGTCTGATGTCTGGATCCTGATCGCGTGACATCTCCTGGGCAGACTGGATATCGGCTTCCGCCTGAAGATAGCCGCCAAAATTCCGTGCCAGCGGTTCGAGACGGGCATATTCCCGGGATAGTTCCCGAAACCGATTCTGTTCGCTGATGATGCCGGGGTCGGCAAGCAGATGCGACAGTTCTTCATGTCGTGCAGCCAGCCGCTCGAGTTTCTGGCGAATGGAGTCTTTCACGATACGAATCCGATGTTGCGGTGCGTCATGCTCAGCGCGACTTGTCTTTATCGATACCGAACAGGGCGCGGGCTTCCTTGATGATGTGATCACGGCCTTCATGCGCAGCTTCACGCAAGTAAGCGGTAGGCGAGTGCAGGAGGCGGTTGGTCAGGGTATCGGCCAGAAACCGCATCACATCGTCGGCCGGTTGGCCGTTGCGCAACATCTGGCGTGCCTGTTCGAGGGTGTCATCCCGGAGCACGCCGGCATGTTCACGCACCGCGCGGATCGTCGGTACCGCATTCAGACTCTGCAACTGTTCGCTGAAACGTTGCACATGGGTCTCGATCAACACGTCGGCTTCCCGGGCGGCTTGCTGGCGTGAGCGTAAATTAGCATCGACCGCATTTTGCAGGTCGTCGATCGTGAACAGATACACATCATCCAGATCGGCAACCGCAGCATCAATGTCACGCGGCACTGCGATATCCACTATCAACACCGGCCGGCGTTTGCGCGTCTTGAAAGCCGCTTCCGCCATCTCGCGATCGAGGATGATATCCGGGCTTCCGGTGGAGGCGATGACGATATCAATCTCTGCCAGATGCGCCGGGATCTCCTGCAGGCCGATCGCGTAGCCGCCAAACTGTTGAGCTATGCTGTGCGCCCGACTCAAGGTCCGGTTGGCGATTACCATCCGGCCAGTGCCCTGTTCCCGGAGATGGCGCGCGACCAGTTCGATGGTCTCGCCGGCGCCGATCAGCAGCGCGGTAAGTTTGCTGAAGTCCGAGAATATCTGTTTTGCCAGATGGGTGGTCGCGTAGGCGACCGATATCGGGTTTTCCCCGATGCGGGTATCGGTGCGCACCTGCTTGGCGACTGTGAAACTGTATTGGAACAGCCGGTGCAACAGGCTGTGCGCAGTATGTTGCTGCCGCGCCAGTTCGTAAGCGTCCTTGATCTGGCCGAGGATCTGCGGTTCGCCGAGGATCATGGAATCGAGTCCGCAGGCGACCCGGAACAGATGCCGTACTGCATCGTGATCGGTGTGGCTGTAAAAGCGTTGCCGGACGTCCGGATCGCCGGGATTGCGTTCCCGTGCCAGCCAATCGGCGAGCTGTGCGCCGACCGCGATATCTTCGAGATTGGTATAGATCTCGGTGCGGTTGCAGGTGGACAGGATCGCGACTTCCTCGATACCCGTCAGCGCAGTGATCTCCCGCAGTGCCTGTGGGATCTGTTCCGGCCCGAAGCTCATCCGTTCGCGGATCGCGACAGGGGCGGTGGCGTGGCTGATTCCGAGGCTGAAGAGCGGCATGGGTACGATCAGACGTGGGTATGCTGAATTTTGGGCGAATTCCCGCGCTATAACAAGCTGTTACCCGGTATCTCCGGATGCAGGCAGGCTGACTGGCGGAGTATAGTGACGATTCGAAACCCGAGCCGGCAGATTCCGCAGATGAGTATGAAAAATCAGGCAGCCGTGACGCTGGCGGTGCTGCTGGCTGGCTGTGCCAGCGCCCCGCAACCCGCCCCCGTTCAATCCCGTACCGCGGTGGTCAGCGCCTTTGCGAGCCCTGATCAGGAAATCACTTATCGGGTGTTCATGGGTGAGCTCGCTTTCCAGCGTGGTGACGAGCGTGAAGCGGCCCGCCAGTACGCTCTCGCTGCATCGGTGAGCCGGGATATCACTCTGGTGCGCCAGGCCTTGACCATGGCTTACCAGATCAGCGACGACCAGCTTGCCTGGCAGCTCGATCAACACTGGCTCAAGCTCGCCCCCGGTGATCGCGACGCCTTGCGCTTTCAGGCAGTACTGGAAGCGCGCCTGGGGCGGACTGCCGATGCGGCGCAGCATTTTGAGCAGATGCTCCGTGCTCCGCATGGCGATACCTATATTTCGACTGCGGTGTTACTGGGTCAGGAGACCGATCCGCAACATGGACTGCCGGTGATGCAGCAGATGGTCGCGGATGCGCCGGATTCTGCGGAGGCACATTACGCCTATGCGGAACTCGCGTTGCATTATCGGCATTCAGTGCTCGCCGAACAGCAAGCGCGTGCGACACTCGCCATCAAACCACAACTCGATAGTGCACAACTGCTGCTTGCCAGAGCGCTTGCCGATCAGGGTAAATACGATGCCGCACTCGCGATCATCCGTCCGCGAGTACAGGCGTCGGTGAAGGATATCCCACTGCGACTTGCCTATGCCGCGTTACTGGCTCAAGCCGGGCATGATACAGAAGCGTCCACTCAATTCGAATCGATACTGAAACAGCAACCGGCCAATTCCCAGGCGCTCTATTCATCGGGCTTGCTGGCTTTATCCACCAACCGGTTCGATGCGGCACACGGGTATTTCCTGCGTCTGCTCAACAGTGGACAACAGACTGGTGCGGCGACGTACTTTCTGGGCAATATCGCTGAATTACAGCAACATTATCCCGCAGCGCTGGATTGGTATCGCCGGGTCGAGGAAGGCGAGCATTGGTTGCCGGCGCAGATCGCAATCGTGCGGGTGCTGTTGGCAAGCGGCGTACCGGGCGCGGCGCGCAAGTTCATGGACAGGGTCGTCTCCAGCGATCCCGATGATGCGGGGCAATTACGTGCAGCAGAAGCACAACTGTTCTCTGGGCGTGGCGATACTGCAACTGCACGTACCATCCTCGATGCTGCCCTGGAAACAGCACCGGATGATGAAGACCTGCTCTATGCGCGTGCATTGCTGGAAGAGGGCAGCGGAGACATATCGGGCGCCGAGCGGGATCTGCAGCAGATCATCAAGCAATCGCCGCATAATGCCGAGGCGCTCAATGCACTCGGTTACACACTGACCGTGCATACGACGCGTTACCAGGAAGCACTTGCTTATATACAGCGGGCACTCGCAACGATGCCGGATGACCCGGCCATCATGGACAGTATGGGCTGGGTGCAATACCGGCTCGGCCACATTGACCTGGCGTTGAAGTATCTGCGCCAGGCGTATCAGCATCAACAGGATCCGCAGATCGCCGCACACCTGGTCGAAGTGCTGTTGGTTGCAGGTGAACGGGATGAAGCCCATGTGATATGGGCGGCAGCATCGAAGCAGCACCCGGAGAGTACGGACTTGCAGAAATTGCGTGCCAGGGTGACACCATGAGATTTCGTGGCTTGTTGCTGACCGTGAGTGTGTTGCTTGCGGGCTGTGCCAGTATTCCAGGCACTGCACCCGCCGGTCCGCCCAATGAAGCCGCCTGGCAGAGCCGGCGCGCAAGTCTGATGCAGCTTGACGATTGGGACATGCAAGGCCGGGTCGGTATCGTGAATGGCAAGGAGGGCGGTAGCGGCTCGATGAACTGGCATCAGCAGGGCGAGACGCTGCAGTTCGATTTTCACGGCCCGTTCGGTGCCGGGGCGCTGGATATCAATGGTGACGCCAATGCCCTGCATGTAAAAAGTTCACGTGGCGACGACTTCATCACCACCGATCCGGAGCGCGACTTCACCCGGCTGCTGCATGTGCCGTTGCCGGTGCTGAGCATGCGTTACTGGGTGATCGGATTACCGGCGCCGGGAACCGCATTCGAGAAACAGGTGGATGCCGACGGACATCTGGTAAACCTCGTGCAGCGCGGCTGGCATGTCAGTTATCAGATGTATGCAGCATTCGACGGCCATGATCTGCCGACCCGGCTGGTGATCCAGCGTGAAGCGGTCCGCATCAAACTCGCCATAGAAGAATGGGATCTGACGGGTACTGTTTCCAGACCACAAACTTCAACACCATGAACGCAGTCGCAACCAGCCGGGATTGGCCGGCACCCGCCAAGCTGAACCTGTTCCTGCATATAACCGGGCAACGCGCCGATGGCTATCACACGCTGCAAACGGTTTTTCAGTTCCTGGATTACGGCGATCTGCTGGATTTCAAATTGCGCGACGATGGTCGCATCACTCGTCCCACTGGTCCGGCCGATATCACTGCCGATAAAGATCTGGTGGTGCGGGCCGCGCAGCGGTTACAGGCAGCAGCCGGGTTGGGTGTGGGGGCCGATATCCACCTGCACAAGCGGTTGCCGATACAGGCGGGATTGGGCGGCGGCAGTTCCGATGCGGCGACCACGCTGGTCGCGCTGAACCGGCTCTGGGGTGCGGGCCTGTCAGTGGACGAGCTGGCCGGGCTGGGCCTGGAGCTGGGCGCGGATGTGCCAGTCTTCGTACGCGGGCAGGCGGCCTGGGCGGAGGGGGTCGGAGAGCAGCTGAGCCCGCTGGATGACCTGCCGGAACCCTGGTTTCTGGTGCTTCAGCCGGCTTCCCAAGTTTCCACCCGAGCGCTATTCCAGGCCCCTGAATTGACACGAAATTCCCTACCAATCACAATAGCCGGCTTTCGCGCGGGTCTTGGCCACAACGACTTCGAGCCGCTGGTCCGGAGCCGCTACCCGAAGGTCGCCGCGGCCCTGGACTGGCTCGCCAAACACGGGCAGAGCGGTCGGGCAAGACTGACCGGTTCAGGTGCCTGTGTGTTCGCGGAATTCCCGCAGGAAGCGGATGCGAAAGCCGTAATGGCGCGCCTGCCACAGGGTTGGCAGGCATTTATTGCCCACGCTTGTAACCGTTCGCCGTTGTGGCAGCGGCTTACTGCGGAGCCGGAACGTTGAGAGATTCGGATAGCGAGACGCCGATTACGATTGGGGCGTAGCCAAGCGGTAAGGCAACGGGTTTTGATCCCGTCATCCCCAGGTTTGACAAAATTGTCTGGAACAATTTTGAACCGCCGAAGGCGGGCCCCGAAGGGGCGGAGCACAAGGGCGAGGCGGAACCAAGCAACGATCCAGTGAATCGTTGCCCCGCCGAGCGGACGGGCAGGAGGCCCGACCTGGACTGGATTGCGGAGCTGGATGCGTAGCAATTCAGTGCGGAGTAATCCTGGCGTAGCGCCAGGATTCGAGGTTGTAGACGCCGATTACGATTGGGGCGTAGCCAAGCGGTAAGGCAACGGGTTTTGATCCCGTCATCCCCAGGTTCGAATCCTGGCGCCCCAGCCAACAGTTTATGGTTCGTCTGCCCATGCAGGCGATGTTGAACACGACAGACAAGCGAGGGCGCCGTGTCAGCAGGCAGCATGATGGTGTTCGCGGGTAATGCCAATCCGCATCTGGCGAACCGCATCGCAAATCATCTGCAGTTGCCGCTGGGCAAGGCGCAGGTCGGTCGCTTCAGCGATGGCGAAGTCGCGGTGGAACTGATGGAGAACGTACGCGGACGCGACGTATTCATCGTGCAATCCACTTGCCCGCCCACCAACGACAACCTGATGGAGTTGCTGGTGATGGCGGATGCGTTGCACCGCGCATCGGCTGCACGCATCACCGCGGTGGTGCCGTATTTCGGGTATGCGCGGCAGGATCGTCGGCAGCGTGCGGCGCGGGTGCCGATCACCGCCAAGCTGGTCGCCAACATGATGGTGTCGGCAGGCGTGAATCGGGTCCTCACGGTGGACCTGCACGCGGATCAGATCCAGGGATTCTTCGATATCCCGGTGGACAACGTATATGCATCGCCGGTGTTGTTGGGCGATGCCTGGCGACAGAAGTTCAACGACCTGATCGTGGTGTCACCCGATGTGGGCGGTGTGGTCAGGGCGAGAGCCTTGGCGAAACGTCTCGATGATGCGGATCTCGCGATCATCGACAAACGCCGGCCACGACCGAACGAAGCGCAGGTGATGAACATCATCGGCGAAGTGAAAGACAAGACCTGTGTCATCGTGGATGACCTGGTGGATACAGCCGGCACTCTGTGTCTCGCGGCTCGGGCGCTTAAAGAGCAAGGTGCGGCACGGGTGCTGGCGTATATCACGCATCCGGTGTTATCCGGCAAAGCCATCGAGAACATCAATGGCTCGGTGCTGGATGAACTGGTGGTGACGGATACCATCCCGCTGCGCGAGAACGCGCAGGCCTGCGGCAAGATCCGCCAGCTCTCCATCGCGGAGCTGATGGCGGAGACCATGCGCCGGGTAAGTGATGAGGAATCGGTTTCCTCGTTGTACATAGATTAGGGATCACGATTTAATGCGGGATTCCTTGTGGAGCCAAGCCTGGTCGCGGGTGAGGCGTTTTTAAATGCAGGTGCCTCAAAGAAATGAGGGATTTTGTTTTCTGGCATCGCCAGAAGACAAAAGATCCATTTTCAGAGGTAACCATAACTTTGGAGCAAGCAAATGGCTATCAGTTTCAATCTGAGCGCTGAAGCTCGCAACGACAAGGGGAAAGGTGCGAGCCGCCGCCTGCGTCGTGCGGACAAGGTGCCAGGAATACTTTACGGTGCGGGTGAATCCGCATTGCATCTGACTTTCAATCACAACGAAGTGCGCAATAACCTGCAGCACGAAGCGTTCTATTCCCACATCCTCAAGATCAAGGTGGGCAAGGACGAGCATCAGGCGATCCTCAAGGATGTGCAGCGTCATCCGTCCAAGCCGATCATCATGCACATGGATCTACTGCGCGTGAAGGACGATCAGGAGATCCGCGTGCATATCCCGTTGCACTTCAAGGGCGAGAAGGAAGCCATCGGCGTCAAGACGCAGGGTGGTGTGGTCTCCCATAATCTCATCGAATTGGAGATCGCTTGTTTGCCGCGCTATCTGCCCGAGTACATCGAGGTGGATATCACCAACCTCGAACTCGGCCACGCCGTGCACATGTCCGACATCAAGTTGCCGGAAGGTGTACGCATCGTGCAGTTGGCTTACGGCGAAGAGCACAATTTGCCAGTGGTGGCGATCCATCATCCGCGCGTTACTGTGGATGAAGAACCCGTGGCAGCAACTGCGGCCGCGGAAGGTGCAGCAGCACCGGCGGAAGGTGCAGCTGCACCGGCCGCGGATGCCAAGGCGGGCGATGCCAAAGCCGCTGCTGCTCCCGCTGCGGACAAGGGCAAGAAGTAAGCGACAGGCGGCCCGCAGGGGCCGCCTGCCTGTTTCGCTTCGTCATCGATGGATTCTGCTATTCAACTCGTGGTCGGCCTCGGCAATCCCGGGGCCGATTACGTTTTGACCCGCCACAACGCCGGCTTCTGGTTCGTGGATGCACTGGCGCGTGCCTGTGGCGGCAACTTCAAGCACGAACGCAAATTCAACGGCGATGTGTGCCGGATACAGATTGACGGACATGAGCTGCGTCTGCTCAAGCCGGATACCTACATGAATCGCAGCGGTCAGGCTGTGCAGCCACTGGCGGCGTACCTGAAGATCCCATCCGAGGCGATCCTGGTGGCGCATGACGATCTGGATCTGCCGACCGGGACGGTACGCCTGAAGCGTGCAGGCGGGCACGGCGGCCACAATGGGCTGCGTGATATCAGCAACCAGTTGGGCGAAGACTATTATCGCTTGCGGTTCGGCATCGGGCGACCTGGCAGTCAGGAAGTGATCGATTACGTACTGAAGCGCGCCAGTGCCGACGACCAGACCGAGATCATGGCAGCGGTAGCGGCTGCGATCGACGCCATGCCGCAACTTCTGGCTGGCAAGATTGAACATGTGATGCAGGTATTACATAGTCGCGGGGTGGTGCCGCGCAATAAGCGCCAGACAACTGAAAGTTAAGCCTCAACCGTTCAACAGATCATTAAATAATGAACTGCATGGTTGCATCATTGCGAGAAACAAGGTGACGAAGCAATCCTTGGATTACTTCCTGCCGCGCTCGCGGTTAAAGGTCATTCGCGCGCAATAACAGTAACCGCAATCGCGATGGGGATCATGTCATTGCGAGGAATGAAATGATGAAGCAATCCCGGCGGTATTACAGGATTGCTTCACTCGGTTCGCAATGATACGTATTAACCCTCCTCTGAAGGAAACGGAATAATGAGTCTCAAATGCGGCATCGTCGGCTTGCCGAACGTCGGTAAATCCACGCTGTTCAATGCCCTCACCAAAGCCGGCATCGCAGCCGAGAATTACCCGTTCTGCACCATCGATCCGAATGTGGGCGTGGTGGCGGTGCCGGATGCGCGCCTCGATGCGTTGGCTGCCATTGCCAAACCGCAGAAACTGATCCCCGCCAGCGTCGAGTTTGTCGACATCGCCGGCCTGGTCGCGGGCGCCTCGAAAGGCGAAGGGCTCGGCAACCAGTTCCTGACGCATATCCGTGAGACCGATGCCATCGCGCACGTAGTGCGCTGTTTCCAGAATGACGATGTGGTGCATGTATCCGGGAAAGTCGATCCACTCTCGGACATCGAGATCATCAATACTGAATTGGCCCTGGCTGACCTGGAAGCGGTCAGCCGGGGCGTCGAACGCAATGCGCGGGTCGCCAAGTCCGGCGACAAGGAAGCGGTAGCACGGCAGAAAGTACTGGAGACACTCAGGGCACACCTCGATCAAGCCAGGCCAGCGCGCTCATTGGCATTGAGCGATGTCGAGCGAATGCTGATAAAGGATTACAACCTGCTTACCTTGAAGCCGACCATGTATGTCGCCAACGTCGATGAACACGGGTTCGAAAATAATCCCTTGCTGGATCGCGTGCGTGAACTGGCAAAAAGCGAAGCTGCAGAAGTGGTTGCAGTTTGCGCTGCCATGGAAGCTGAGATCGCACAGCTCGACGATGCCGACAAGGCGGATTTCCTCAAGGACTTGGGGCTCAGTGAGCCCGGCCTGAACCGCGTGATCCAGACGGGGTACACGCTGCTCGGTCTGGAGACCTACTTCACCGCCGGCGAGAAGGAAGTCCGCGCCTGGACCATACATAAGGGCTCGACCGCACCGCAGGCGGCCGGCGTGATCCATACCGATTTTGAAAAAGGCTTCATCCGCGCCGAAGTCGTCGCGTATGAAGATTTCGTGAAGTACAAAGGCGAGGCGGGTGCCCGCGAAGCCGGTAAATGGCGGCTGGAGGGCAAGGAGTACATCGTCCAGGAAGGCGATGTCATGCACTTCCGGTTTAATGTGTAGCCCAAAGGCGTCTTTTGCCCCGATACGGTGTTGCTGGCAGTATTTGGGGCTGATTTCTTGACTTGCCAGGCGCAAAAACCGACAATTTGCGCCCCCAAACCGGGGCCCCGTGGCCCGGTTTCCGGTTCAAATGGCTA
>DASSKW010000116.1:0-33346 GCA_035690065.1 Gammaproteobacteria bacterium | reverse complement strand
CAGCCTCGCCGTCAAAGGCACCGAACAGCAGCCGCTGAAGACCTTCACCGAGAAGGCGTACCTGGACTATTCCATGTACGTGATCCTGGACCGGGCCCTGCCGCATATCGGCGACGGCCTGAAGCCGGTGCAGCGGCGCATTGTCTATGCCATGTCCGAGCTTTCCCTGGATTTCCAGTCCAAGCCCAAGAAGTCGGCCCGCACGGTGGGCGACGTGCTCGGCAAGTACCACCCGCACGGGGATTCGGCCTGTTACGAGGCGATGGTGTTGATGGCGCAACCGTTCTCCTACCGCTATCCGATCATCGAGGGGCAGGGCAACTGGGGCTCGCCGGACGATCCCAAGTCGTTCGCGGCGATGCGCTACACGGAAGCCAAGCTCTCGAAATACGCCGAGGTGCTGTTGTCCGAATTGGCCCAGGGCACGGTGGATTGGCAGCCGAATTTCGACGGCACGCTGGACGAACCGAAGCTCTTGCCGGCACGGCTGCCGAACGTGCTGCTGAACGGCTCGACCGGCATCGCGGTGGGCATGGCGACCGACATCCCGCCGCACAACCTCAAGGAAGTCGCGAGCGCCTGCATCCGCTTGCTGGAAGAACCCAAGGCGACGGTCAAGCAGCTCTGTGAACACGTGAAAGGCCCGGATTTCCCGACTGCGGCGGAACTGATTACGCCGCGGGCCGAGATCCTGCAGATGTACGAGACCGGCAACGGCAGCGTGCGCTTGCGGGCGAAGTGGATGCGCGAGAAGGGCGGCGACATCGTGATCACGGCGCTGCCGTATCAGGTCTCGGGCGACAAGATACTGGAACAGATCGCGACCCAGATGCGCGCCAAGAAATTGCCGATGGTCGAAGACCTGCGCGACGAATCGGATCACGAGAACCCGACCCGCCTGGTGATCGTGCCGCGTTCCAACCGCGTGGATACCGACGAGCTGATGGCGCACCTGTTCGCGACCACCGATCTGGAACGCAGCTACCGCATCAACCTGAACATCATCGGCCTCGATGGCCGGCCGCGGGTCAAGAACCTGCGCGAGCTGTTGAGCGAATGGCTGGAGTTCCGCACCAATACGGTGACGCGACGCTTGCAGTTCCGGCTCGACAAAGTTGACAAGCGTCTGCATATCCTCGACGGCTTGCTGATCGCGTTCCTGAATATAGATGAAGTGATCGCCATCATCCGCAAACACGATCAGCCCAAGCCGGTGCTGATGAAAAAGTTCAAGATCAGCGACATCCAGGCCGAAGCGATCCTGGAACTGAAACTGCGCCATCTCGCCAAGCTCGAAGAGATGAAGATCACGGGCGAGCAGAAGGATCTGGCCAAAGAGCGCGACACCTTGCAGAAGACGCTCGGTTCCAAAGCCAAGCTCAAGAAGCTGGTGCGCGATGAACTGGCGGCGGATGCCGAGACCTACGGCGATGCTCGCCGCTCGCCGCTGATCGAACGTGCAACGGCAGCGCAGGCGATCGACGAGACGCAACTGATGCCGACCGAACCGTTGACGGTGGTGCTGTCGAAACGCGGCTGGGTGCGCGCGGCGAAAGGTCATGAGCTCGATCCGACCACGTTGAGTTACAAATCCGGCGATGAATTTCTTGCGTCCGCACCGGGCAAGAGCAACCAGCCGGCAATCTTCCTGGATTCGACCGGGCGTGCGTATGCATTGCCGGCATACTCGTTGCCGTCGGCGCGCGGGCAGGGTGAGCCGCTATCGGGACGGTTGAATCCGCCCGGTGGCGCGACGTTTGCAGGAGTGTTGATCGGTGACGATGAAGACCGCTGGATCGTGGCGAGCGATGCTGGTTACGGCTTCGTGGTGAAACTCGGTGAGCTGGTGTCGCGCAATCGCGCCGGCAAGGCGATCCTGCGCTTGCCGAAGAACGCACGCGTGCTGGTACCGGCGCCGTTGCAGAATCCGAAAAGCGATCTGCTGGTATCGGTGAGCAGTGAAGGCCACATCCTGGTATTCCCGGTGAAGGAACTGCCGGAACTGGCGCGTGGCAAGGGTAACAAGATCATGGGGATCCCGTCGAAGAAAGCGGCGACGCATGAGGAATACATGGCGGCGGTGACGGTGGTGCCGGCGGGCGAATCGCTGGTGATCCTGTCCGGTCAGCGCTACATGACGCTTTCGCCGAAAGACCTGAAGGACTATAGCGGTGAACGTGGCCGGCGCGGGCTCAAGCTGTCACGCAACTGGCGCAAGGTGGATGCGATGTATCCGGAATCACGGTTGCCGAAGAAGACGGGCAAGTGAATGTGGTCATTGCGAGGAACACTGTGACGAAGCAATCATTTGCATCATGACGAGATTGCTTCACTGCGTTCGCAATGACACTGGGGGTTTGGTGTTGAGGGGTTGCTTCACTGCGTTCGCAATGACGCTGGGGGTTTGATGTTGAGGGGATTGCTTCACTGCGTTCGCAATGACGCTGAGAGTTTGGTGCTGAGGGGAATTGCTTACTGCCACATTTCGCCAGTGATGACATTCGATTGCATCTATCCGACATTGCCGCCATACATGGCGGTCATTGCGAGGAACGCTGTGACGAAGCAATCATTTGCATCATGACGGGATTGCTTCACTGCGTTCGCAATGACACTGGGGGTTTGGTGCTGAGGGGGTTGCTTCGAGACGCTCGCAATGATATCGGAATTCTGGTCTTAAACGGCTGCTGCGCTTTTTCTGGTATCAGCGGGCCGCCGGCTTGGCCTGATCGGTCATCACCACTTCGGGTTCCTGCACGTAGTTGCCCTGGATGTACTCGATGCCGATCTGATAGAGCACAGCCATGGTCTCGGGTTTTTCGACCCGTTCCGCCACGGTATGGATCTTGAGCTCGGTGGCTTTCTCGACGTAGGCCTGTACCGTTTCGCGTTTCTTGTCGTCGTTGGCCAGTGCCGCGGTGATTACGCCGTCAATCTTCAGGTAGTCCACGTTGCGCACCAGTTCGAGGGTGTGCATCGGGTCGTGCCCGATACCGAAATGTTCCAGCGCGAAGCCGCAATGCAATTTGCGTACGCCTTCCGCGAAACCGCGGGTGTCGGTGATGTATTTCTCAGCGGATTTCTCTGCGACTTCAAATACCAGATGGCCGGCCGGGATGGAGGGCGTCGCACCGACCAGCATCTTTTCGATCCAGGGCAACAGGTTCTTGTCGGTCAACGATTGATCCGAGACGCGCAGGAAGAAGGTGGGCTGGACGCCGGCTTTCAGACGTTCGCACATCAGTTTGACTGCGTTCTCCATGATCCAGCGGTCGATGGCGACGATCATGCCGGTGCGTTCCGCAGCCGGGAAGAAATCCTTGGGCGCGATCTCTTCGTCTTTTTCGCCGCGCATGCGCACCAGGATGTCGTAAACATCGTTGACATCGCCGGTGAGACTGGCGATGGGCTGATAGACCAGCATGAAGCGGTTGTTCTTGATGGCTTCGGTGAGACGGCGTTTCCATTCGGTATCGGTGACGCGACCCTGCGCGTCCACGATCGGTGGCGTCCAACCCACTACCTTGTTGCCATTGCCCTGGCCGGCTTTCTGCAAGGTCTCTTCCGCGTCCGCCAGCAGACGTTCCGGATCCTTGTGCTGCTCATCCAGTTGCAGATAACCGATACTGCAGGTGAGGCTGGTGGACTTGCCCGCGCTTTCAAAGATGCGACTGGCAGCAGCGCCGCGAAATTTGTCCGCCCACTCGGTTACTTCCTTGAGACTCGACCGGGTCACGATCACCGCGAACAAAGTACCGCCGAAACGCGCCGCGATATCTTCTTTGCTGACGCTGGTCCGGATCAGGTCGGCGAAACCCTTGATGATGCCGTCGCTGGCGAGTACACCGACTTTCTCGGCGATCGCGGAGAACGTGTCGAGTTTGATGTACAACAGCGCGCGCACCGTACCCTTGTGTTCCTTGAGCAGTTCCGTCTTGAGCACTTCCACGAAATGCACCCGGTTGGTGAGGCCGGTGAGCAGATCCAGATTGCGCACCATGGCGAGTTGCTGCACGCTGGCGGTGAGTTTCTGTTGCAGTTCTTCGAGCTGCTTCTGTGCCTGAGTCTGTGCCTGTGCGACCTGCTGCTGAGCCTGAGTTTGCACCTGCTGGACATGTTCCTGGGCCTTGCTGTGCAATTTATGCACTTGTTCCCGCGCACGCGCCTGAACCTCGGCAGTCTTGGCGCTGCTGTCGTTACGGATCGCGATCTCGATCGCTGATTCGCCGTCCACTTCAGTCGGAGCAAAATCCAGGATCGTCTTGAAGGCCTTGCCGTTGGTATGCATGCCCTCGATATCGAGCGTCTCAACCATCTGGCCTTTGCTGATGTGGCGCAGTGCTTCCTTGAGCACGATCTGTGAACTTGATTCGAACAGTTCGAGCACCGGCATGCCTTCAATGGCGCTGCTGTCCTGATAGCCGAACAGTTCCAGGAAGGCGGGGTTGGCGCTCAACACGATGCCATCGTGGACGTAAGTGATGGCATCCTTGGACTCTTTTACCACCAGGCTGATGCGTTGTTCGTATTCCCTGAGCGTGATGCTGGTCTGTTCCAATTCACGCGCCAGTTGCAATACTTCCAGTTCGCGTGCCACCACCGCCTGCAGGTGTTCGATCTGGTCCATGGAGACCATGTCGCGTGCGCCGGTATTGATGAGTTCCGCGACGATGGCGGGCTCGATGACGCTGTTGATGGCGATGATGGGAACGTTTGGCAGATCCATGTCCCGCAACTTGACCACGTCCTGGAATGAGGCCGCTGCCAGACTGGTCGAACACAGGATCAGATCCGGTTTCTGCTGCTGGACGCTCTTCTGTGCATCCGCGATGTTGGAGACCCAGACAGGCCGTACCGCATGCCCGGCGTTGCGGAGCGTGCTGTTGAGCTTCTCCGCGTCGTCCTGCGAAGCTGCGAGGACCAATACGGGCAGGGCATTCCTTGGCAGCAAGGGTGATCCTCGGGTGGTTATGTTCAGGTGCCATGAGTTTAACGGCTGGGGCCAGCTTATGCACGGGGGTGCAAGGCTTTATCGTCAGGCGTCGGCGTCGGGAATGGGTTGCTTGGCCGGCGCGCCCGGAATTTCACGCACCAGGCGCGGCATCAGATAACCGGGCAATTCGGCGCGCAACATCCGCATCAATTGCCTTGCTTCGCTTTCCGGTACCTCGAAATGGGCGGCGCCCTGAACCCGATCCAGCAGATTCAGGTAATAGGGGATTATCCCGGCGGCGCACAGTGCTTCGGATAATGCCGCCAGTGTCGCTACTGAATCGTTGACGCCGCGCAGCAGTACCGACTGATTGAACAGCAAGGCTCCAGCCTGGCGCAGTTTGACGCAGGCCTCCACCACCCCCGCATCCAGCTCCTGCGCGTGGTTGATGTGCAGTACCACAACTTTTTGTAAGCGGCAGGCGCCCAGCCAGGCCAGCAGCGCGTCATCGACGCGCGAAGGCAGGACCACCGGCTGACGGGTATGGATGCGCAGTCTCTTTATATTGGGTATGGCCTCCAGGTCGGCCACCAGCCCGGCGAGCTGCCGGTCGTTGAGCGAGAGTGGGTCACCGCCGCTCAGGATCACTTCATTCACACCGCTGTCGCTCCGCAAGTAGTCGAGTGCTGCCTGCCAATCGTGGCTGCGTGCGGTCTCGTCCTGGTAGGGGAAATGACGGCGGAAACAGTAGCGGCAATGCACCCCGCAGGCGCCGGTGGTGATCAGCAGGACCCGGCTGCGGTATTTGTGCAGCACACCGGGGTGGCGGCGGCTGGCCAGATCGCCGACCGGGTCGCTGACGAAGCCGGGCATATCGGCAAGCTCAGCCTCCGTGGCCAGGACCTGCCGCAGCAGGGGGTCGGCCGGGTCGCGTTTGCGCATGCGGGCGACGAATGCGCGCGGCACCCGTACCGGAAACTGTAGTGCCGCGCTGAACGATGCGGCGGCCGGGTCAAGCTCCAGCATGCGCAACAGTTCGGCGGGATCGCGTATCGCATCGGCGAGTTCAAGCTGCCAGCGAGCAGGCATAAATGAGATCCAGGCGTGGTGGGTGCTGCCCTCGATAAGGGCGTTGGCGTATCATTACGCGCTTTCAGGGCGGCGTGAGCCGCCATTTTGCACTTAAACCGGGCGGGAAGAAAATGGCAAGTTACAGCACCAGCGAGTTCAAGGCAGGCCTCAAGATCATCATCGACGGCGACCCCTATAACATCGTCGAAAACGAATTCGTGAAACCCGGCAAAGGCCAGGCCTTCAACCGCGTCAAGATCCGCAACCTGCGCACCGGCAAGGTGCTGGACCGCAACATGAAATCCGGAGAGACGGTGGAAGCCGCCGACGTGATGGAGATGGACGTCCAGTATCTGTATGCGGACGGCCAGTTCTGGCATTTCATGAACCCTGAGAACTACGAGCAGATCGCGGCCGATGCGACTGCCATGGGTGACGCGCCGCAATGGCTCAAGGGCGAAGAGGAGTGCAAGATCATGCTCTGGAACGGCAAGCCGCTGGCAGTGACGGCGCCGGTATTCGCGATCCTCAAGGTGACCGAGACCGATCCGGGTCTGCGCGGCGACACCGCGACCGGCGGCACCAAGGTTGCCAAGCTCGAGACCGGCGCCAGCGTGCGCGTGCCGTTGTTCATCAATCAAGGTGAACTGATCAAGGTGGATACGCGCACCTCGACCTATGCGGCGCGCGCCAAGGAATAGCCTGCGGGCTGTCTTGATCCTTCGTCAAAAACCCTGGTTCCCGGCCGTGACCTGTCCCCGCCGATTCGTGAATTCATGATGACGGATTGGCGTCCTGCCGCATCGCTTGAGAATCTGAAACTCAGGGCAGAGCTGTTGAGAAAACTGCGGACATTCTTCGATGCCCGCGGTTTATTGGAAGTCGAGACGCCGGTCTTGTCGCGTGCCGGCAGCACTGATCGGCATCTCGGCAGTTTCCGTATCGACGACGCGCAGGGCAGTCGTTACCTGCATACCTCGCCGGAGTTTCCGATGAAGCGCTTGTTGGCTGCCGGCTCGGGTGACATCTGGCAGGTCTGCAAAGTGTTTCGTGCCGATGAAGTCGGCCGCTTCCACAATCCTGAATTTACCTTGATCGAATGGTATCGGCTGGGTTTCGACCAGCATCGTTTGATGCGCGAAGTGGCGGAGCTGGTCGCCACGCTGGTGCCATCGGTCGCAGGTGAACCGGAGTATCTGACCTATCGCGAGGCGTTCCAGCGTCATGCCGGCATCGATCCGTTTCAAATGGATGCGCAGCTGTGCCGGAGCGCGCTGCAGAATGCGGGCAGGGAACCACCGGCAGTGACGGAGCTGGATGACGACGATTGGCTTGATCTGGTGGCAGGGGAGCTGGTGTACCCGGCGCTCGGTCAGCACGGTATCGCGTTCGTATACGACTATCCTGCGAACCAGGCGGCACTGGCGCGCATCCGCCCCGATGAGCCGCCGGTCGCGGAACGCTTCGAAGCATTCGTGCGTGGCGTGGAACTGGCGAACGGATTTCACGAGCTTGCCGATCCGGACGAACAGCGCCGGCGTTTCGAAGGTGATCTGGAACGACGCCGGGACGATGGCTTGCCGATGGTACCGATGGATGAACATCTGCTGCAGGCACTCGGACAGGGTTTCCCGGATTGCGCCGGCGTCGCGCTCGGCTTCGACCGATTGGCGATGCTGGCGACGGACGCGGTATCGGTGGAGAATGTGATCGCATTTCCGTGGCAACGGGCCTAGGAGAGATCTAATGTTCGAGATGAAAGCAGTAACAGCATCCAGTAAACCGGAACTCTACGCCGAGATTGTCACTCAGGTTCAGGGCTTGTTGCATGACGAGCACGATCTGATCGCCAATGCTGCGAATCTGTCGGCGTTGCTGTATCACGCGTTGCCGGATGTGAACTGGGTCGGGTTCTATTTTCTGAAGGAAGGCGAACTGCTGGTAGGTCCGTTCCAGGGCAAACCGGCCTGCGTGCGCATTGCCATGGGCAAGGGCGTGTGCGGTGCGGCGGCAGTGCAACGCGAATCGATCGTGGTACCGGACGTGAACACGTTCCCGGGACATGTTTTCTGCGATGGCAATTCGAGATCGGAAGTCGTGGTGCCGCTGGTCAAGGCGGACAAATTACTGGGTGTACTGGATATCGACAGTCCGTCGCTGGCGCGTTTCGATGCGGAAGACCGGGCTGGTCTGGAAACAGTAGCGGCAATCTTTCTGGCAGCGCTGGACTGATTCAGAGCAGCGTCGCGATACGCTGACCCATACGTACGGTTTGGTCAGCCGCCAGCGTCGATTCCCAACGCACGCGATCGGCGGCGAACAGCAGGATCACCGTCGAGCCCATGTTGAAACGCCCAAGCTCGGCGCCTTTGTCGAGCGTAATCCGTGATTCACGATAATCCAGGCGACGTATCTTGCGGCCACGTGGCGGGGTGACTTCGCCTGCCCATATCGTCTCGATACTGCCGACATTGAGTGCGCCGACCATGATCACGGCCATCGGTCCGACCCCGGTGTCGAATACGGTGACGACACGCTCGTTGCGTGCGAACAAGCGCGGGACAGCGCGAGTGGTGGGTGGATTGACGCTGAACAGCCGTCCCGGCACGTGGATCATCTGTGTCAGCGTGCCGGCGAACGGCATGTGGATGCGATGATAGTCACGCGGCGACAGATACAACGTCGTGAAGATGCCGGCATCGAATTGCGCAGCCGATGCCGTCTCACCGCCGAACAACTCAGCCGTCGTGAAAGACTGGCCCTTGGCCTGGAAGATACGCCCTTCGACGATGTTTCCAGCCTGGCTGACGGTGCCATCCACCGGGCATGCGACCGCGTCTGCTTCGCTCGCTAACGGACGCGTGCCGTGACGCAAGGCGCGGGTAAAGAATGCATTGAAGGTGGGGTATGCGGTTGGGTCAGGCTGCACAGCCTCGGTCATATCGACACCGAAACGGTGAATGAATTTGCGCGTGATCCAGTTCTTGAATGCGGGCTGACGTATCCGTGTCAGCCAGTGGACAGCACGCGAGATCGCATGCTGGGGCAGTGGGTATTGCAGCGCGGCCTTGAGCCGATCCGCTGACGAGGCTCCAGTGTTCGAGTTCATGTAGTCCTGAGTTATAAGGCAGGTCTTTCGCGACGCACCGGCGCCAGCAGGTCGAGCGTGGAGCCGTCCGAGAAGTTGAATATCAGCGTCACCATGTCGCCATCGTACAGACGCTTCTTCGGTTGCATAAGCTGAAGATGTACTGCGTCCTGCTGAAATACCACTACCTTGTGCGGCGGCAGGTCGAAAGTCTTCATCAGCAAGGTGCTGTGCAGTTTGCCAGGCGACGAGGCGGGGCTGATCATTACCGAACCGAAATCGGGACTGGTGATGCCGAGTATCTGCAGCGGTTTATCGGTGAGATTCTCCAGCGTCATGTAGCCGGACAAAGTCTGAACGCCGACAGGCGCCGTGCGGATCCAGACCTTGCTGGCGCTGACGGAGGGGCCGTCTGCAGATGCTGCGCCCGCGGCCAGCAGGCAGCAAGCGACGAGTATGGAAAGGATCTTTTTCATGGCTGGGCCCCATTGAGTTTCAAGATGAAACGGTAATCATCCACCATCCGGTCGGGTATCAGCGGCGGTGTAAACACTGCAGTTTCCTTGCCTTCAGGGTCTATAACCAGTAACGGACTGGAATGGTTTACTGCGTCGCTGTCCGATTGGCTCGAGGATGGAGAAGCAGTATCCACTCCCAACGCCGCAGTCAGCAAGCCGAGCTGAGCGAGCGGGCCGGTAGCGGCGGCGAAATCGGCATCGAAGTGCTGGACGAATTGCTTCAGCCCGGACAGCGTATCGTGCGCGGGATCCACGGAGATGAAATAGACCTGTGGTCGGTCCGCTGCCGGCAGGGCCTTGAGTTTTGCTGTCATCCTGGCGAGATCGACGAGCGTAGCGCGGCAGCTGGCCGGGCAACGGGTATAACCGAAATACAGCAGACTCCAGTGCCCGGTTAGCGATGCCGGTGTGAACGGCATGCCGTCGGTCCCCTGCAACCTGAATGCCGGAAGCGGCTTGCCGGGGCGCAGCAATACGATCGTCGTGGTCGGCTCGGAACTTATGTCCGGGGAGCGCTGCTCCAGGTTCAGATAACCCGCCACCAACCCGACGATCAGCGCGAATGCGGCGATGCCGATGTACGGCAGATAGGGTTTGATTTGCATCCCGGGATTATGCCATGCAGGCCTGAGCCGCCGCTATTTCGTTTATGATACCTGCCACCTTATATAGACGGGAAACTGCGCGTGGAACGCTTCGAGGATATCCGGGACAGTCTCGATACGCTGGCGGATTTCGTACGTTGGGGCGCGAGCGCGTTCAAGCGTGCGGGACTCGGGTTTACGCACGGCACGTCGAACGCGGTGGATGAAGCGCTCAATCTGGTGCTGTATGGCCTCGATCTGGATCATGACATCCCGGATTGGTTGTTGAACGGCCGCCTGACGCAGACCGAGAAGCAGACGATATTCGAGTTGCTGCGGCGGCGTATCGAGGAACGTAAACCTTACGCGTACATCACCAATCATGCGCGCTTTGCCGGACTGGATTTCTACGTGGACGAGCGGGTGCTGGTGCCGAGATCGCCGATTGCCGAACTCATCGAACAGGGTTTCGCGCCGTGGATCGATCCGGAACAGGTGACACGGGTGCTGGATCTGTGCACCGGTAGCGGTTGTATCGCCATCGCCTGTGCCCACGCATTCCCGGATGCGGCAGTGGATGCGACGGATATCTCGGATGATGCGCTCGCGGTCGCGCAAATCAACGCCGAACGTCTGCACGTCACGCATCAGGTTACCTTGCAGCATGCGGATGTGTTCGACGGACTCGCGCCGCAACGTTATGACGTCATCGTCAGTAATCCGCCGTATGTCGATGCCGAGGATATGGCGTCGTTGCCGGATGAACATCGCCATGAACCGGCGCTGGGACTTGCCGCCGGGGAAGATGGCCTGGACATCGCGCATCGGATCCTGGCATCGGCTGCCAAATTTCTTGCGCCCCACGGCATCCTGGTGGTGGAAGTCGGCAACAGCCGCTGGGCGTTGGAGGAAGCGTATCCGGAAGTTTCGTTTACCTGGCTGGAATTCCAGCGCGGGCAGGCTGAAGTGTTCATGTTGCGCGCGGATCAACTGACCGCGATTGTACGCGGCGACCAGCGGGTGTCGCGTGGCCGGTAACCGATTTGGCGCGCTGTTCACGGTCACCACGTTCGGCGAATCACACGGTCCGGCGCTCGGGTGCATCGTGGAGGGTTGTCCGCCGGGTATGGCATTGAATGAAGCCGATATACAGCAGGACGTGGAACGGCGACGTCCCGGAAAATCCCGACACACATCGCAGCGCCATGAATCGGATACCGTGCGCATTCTGTCTGGTGTATTCGAAGGCCGCACCACCGGCACGCCTATCGGTCTATTGGTCGAGAACAGCGATCAGCGACCGAAAGATTATGACGCCATCAAGGACAAGTTCCGCCCCGGGCACGCCGATTACACCTATCTAATGAAATATGGCGTGCGCGATTATCGCGGCGGCGGTCGTGCATCGGCACGTGAGACTGTGATGCGGGTGGCGGCAGGCGCCATCGCCCGTAAATATCTGCGTGAGCGTTATGGTGTGGAGATACGCGGCTGGCTGGCACAACTCGGGCCGTTGTCTCTCGCTGCGGAAAATCTCGAAGCCGTGGATTACAACCCTTTTTTCTGTGCCGAACCGGCGCGGCTGCCGGAACTGGAACAATATATGGATGCCTTGCGCAAGCAGGGTGACTCCATCGGTGCCCGTATCAACGTCATCGCGCGTGGCGTACCGCCGGGTTGGGGCGAGCCGGTCGCCGATAAACTGGATGCCGAGATCGCGCACGCCATGATGGGTATCAATGCCGTTAAGGGCGTCGAGATCGGCGCCGGCTTCAACGCGGTGACGCAGCATGGCAGCGAGCATCGCGATGAGATGACACCGGATGGTTTTCTTTCCAACAATGCGGGCGGCATCCTGGGCGGTATATCGAGCGGGCAGGACATCGTGGTGAGTTTGGCGGTGAAGCCGACTTCGAGTATCCGGTTGCCCGGCAAGACCATCGACATTCGTGGACAAGCAGCCGAGATCAGTGTGCATGGGCGGCACGATCCCTGTGTCGGTATCCGTGCTACACCGATTGCCGAAGCGATGCTGGCACTGGTACTGATGGATCATGCCTTGCGTCATCGCGCGCAGAACGCCGATGTCGATGCGGCAAATGCGTTAAAATAGTCGATTGCACAATTTCGGAGCAGATGTGAAAACAGTCGATGTAGCGGTATTGGGTGCGACCGGCGCGGTAGGCACCGCGATGCTGGAGATTCTGGCGGAACGCAAGTTCCCGGCCGCCACGGTGTATGCGCTGGCCAGCGAACGTTCTGCGGGCAAGCGTGTGCCGTTCGGTGGACGCGAACTCGTGGTGCAGGATGTGGCCGGGTTCGATTTTGGCAAGGTGCAAATCGGATTGTTTTCAGCGGGTTCGAAAATCTCGGCCCAATATGCGCCGATCGCCGCAGCGGCTGGTTGCATCGTAATCGACAACACTTCGCAATATCGTTACGAGCCTGAAATCCCGCTGGTGGTGGCGGAAGTGAATCCGGAAGCGCTGGCGCAATGCCGCACACACGGCATCGTCGCCAACCCGAACTGTTCGACGATGCAGATGCTGGTGGCGCTGAAGCCGATCCACGATGCGGCAGGCATCGAGCGCATCAATGTTGCAACGTATCAGGCCGTCTCGGGCGCCGGGCAAAAGGCGATGGAGGAACTGGCGCAGCAGACCGCCTTGCTGCTGAACGGCAAACCGCTCGAACCCAAAGCCGGCAGCAAGTTCGCCAAGCAGATGGCCTTCAACGTGCTGCCTCATATAGATGAGTTCCAGGAGAACGGCTACACCCGCGAGGAGATGAAGCTGGTCTGGGAGACGCGCAAGATCCTCGGCGATGACAGTATCCAGGTGAATGCGACTGCAGTGCGCGTCCCGGTCTTCTATGGACATTCCGAGGCGGTGCATATCGAGACCCGCAGGAAGATCAGCGCCGACGAGGCCCGCGCGCTGCTGGCCGCAGCCCCGGGGGTGACGGTGCTGGACGAGCGGCAGGCCGGGGGGTATCCCACGCCGGTCACTGAAGCCGCCGGGCAGGACGCCGTATTCGTGGGCCGGATCCGGGAGGACATCTCCCACCCCCGCGGATTGGACCTGTGGGTGGTCTCGGACAATATCCGGAAGGGAGCTGCCCTGAATAGCATCCAACTGGCCGAGTTATTGGTGAAAAGCTATTTATAAGCTATAGTTAGCCCAATCTTGTAAAGAGCCTTCTGAGCTAAAACGGCGGCCACGCCTACGTCCCCGAACCCTGCCGGGGACAGGGCAGTCTGGGGAGAGACCATGAGCAAGCAGCTGGCGTGTTTATTGACGTTCATGACGGTATTGTTGCCGTTCGCTGCGAACGCGCTTGGTCTCGGCGAGATCAAGCTCAATTCTGCATTGAATCAGAATTTGAATGCCGACATCCAGATCGTCGGCGCGGCCAGCGATGAACTCGACAGCCTGCAAGTCAAGCTCGCAAGTCAGGCACAATTTCAGCGGGCGGGCCTCGATTATCCTACCGTCCTGGCCAAGCTCCAGTTTCAGGTGGTGCGCAAATCAGACGGTACGGCCTATCTCCATGTCACCAGTCCCGGTCCGATCCGGGAACCGTTCCTGGATTTCCTGATCGATGCGACCTGGGATAACGGCGAACTGCTGCGCGAATACACCGTATTACTGAACCCACCGAATTTCGAGACCGCGACCAAGGCCGCGCCTGTTCCAGTCACCCCCGCGCAGCCGGTTCCGGCACCTTCGCCGACTGCAGCGCTGGTAGCACCTGAAACTCCGAAACCGAGCGCGCCGGTCACCACCGCACCGGCCGCGCCCGTTCCGACACCTGCTGCGACGACGCCGATGCCGGCCCAGCCGGCACCGACGCCTGCTCCTGCACCCATCGTGCCTGCTCCGTCGCCGACGACCCAGGGGCTGGGATCCGATTATGGCCCGATCCATCGTGGTGAGACTTTGTCGGAGATCGCCGGCAAACTGCGTCCCGCGGACGTGACGCTCAATCAGATGATGATCGCCATCTACCGGGCCAACCCGGAAGTCTTCATGCACAACATCAATCGCATGAAGGCCGGCTATGTGATGCGAGTGCCGAGTCTGAGTGATGTCCAGGCGATTACGGTGAGCGAAGCCAACAATGAAGTCCGTACCCAGATCCAGGAATGGCGGGCCGATCGTGGGCTGACCACGAGCAAACCGCAAAAGACCGAGAACACCGAGAGCACGACACCGGCATTGCAACTGGTTGCTCCCAGTTCCGCAGCCGAGGCCGCCGAGAACCAGGTTCCGGGGGCCGGTGTGAACGGTAAAGGTACGGCGGCGACGAGCAAACCGGGTGCGACTGGCAAGTCCACTGCTTCGACACCACCGCCTCCGTTGCCCATAGCGCCAACCCCTGCTGCGCCCACCGAGACACCGGTGACGGTCAAGAATAACGCGCTTGCAGCGGTTCAGAATCAGGCCAGCAAACTCAATCAGCAGCCCGAAAACAAAGGGCTGCCGTTACCGGCAGAGAAAGCGCCGGTCGCCAAACCGCTGGCTGCGAGCAAGCCCGTGATCAAACCGGTGACACCGCCGGCAGCATCCGGCGGCATCGTGGATACGTTGCTCGGGGCTCTCAGCAATCTTTATGTACTGATTGCGATCGCGGTGGTCGTGATCCTGGTGCTGGTTGGCGTAGTGATCAAAAAGCGCCGCGGCGGTGCAGACGCTACCAAGAACAAACCACTCAAAGCGGGACGTATTTCCGGAGCCGATTGGCTGGAACAGGAACAGGCCGGTGCAGATGATTTGACGGTTGGAGTTACCACCCGCACCCGGACCAGAAAAGCCAAAGCCAAGGCAGATCCGGCGCCGGCCGCTGCCGAAGTTGCTGACGAATCCGAAGCAGAGGCGAGCGACAAGACCGTGATGGTCCCGCCACCTTCATCGGCGATGAGCGACAAGACCATGGTGAGCGATTCTGCGCCGGTCAAGCTGGATGATTCCGATCCGGTCTCTGAAGCCGATTTCCACATGGCTTACGGACTTTACGACCAGGCTGCGGATGTACTGCAAAAAGCCCTGCGTCAGGATCCGGGCCGGCGTGATGTGAAGATGAAGCTGCTGGAAGTGTATTTCACTGCCGGTGATAGCAGCAATTTTGTGGACACCGCCCGTGGCCTGCGTGCTGACATGGGGAGCGGAACGGACAAGGACTGGGAGAGCGTGACGATCATGGGTCGTCAGGTCGCTCCGGATGAACCGATGTTTGCGGCTACCGGCACTGCCAGCGGTACCGGGACCAGTAGCAGCGTGGATATTGCGCTGGACAGCGGTGGCACCGATACGATGGTCAGTGACCTCGATCCGTTGGAGGGCGCATTTTCGGATACCGATTCGGCGTCCGCGCATGGAGGTACCGCGATCCTGTCAGGTGCGGAGATGCACGCCAAACCTGAATCGGCGCCGATGGTTGAAGCCCCGGTTGAGGATAATAGTCTCGAGTTTTCGCTGCCGGATCTCGATGAACCTGCCCCCGCTGCATCAGAACCTTCCATAGAGGAAGCTGCACCTGCGGCCGGCGGCGGCATGGAATTCGAGTTGGGCGACCTGAATATCGAACCGACGCCCAGTGACAAGCCGGCACCCAGTATGGATGAGCCGACAGTCTCGACCGATTTCGGTACCGATTCGCAAGTCGAATTCGACAAGGCACTCAAGGAACTCTCTGATTTCGTCAACACCAATGTGCCACCGCAAGAAGATGAAGCACCAGCGGATGGGGGACTCGGTGCGGGTCTGTCACTGGATGGCGAGATGCCTTCCATGACGGCTTCGGCAGCGCCCGCCGAGGACACAGGCGCTGCCAGCCTGAGTGAAGTGGGAACCAAACTGGATCTGGCGCGTGCTTACATAGACATGGGTGATCCGGATGGTGCCAAGAGTATCCTCGGTGAAGTCATGGAAGAAGGCACGGCGCAGCAGAAACAGGAAGCCCAAGAGTTGATGAAACATCTGGGCTGAAGCAGCTGCGCATGCCTTTAGCGCAGCGTACCTGCCAGCCATCCGCAGTCTGATTTTCAGAAGCGCCCATGCCGCGTTTTGCTCTAGGCGTCGAATACGACGGTACTGAATTCATGGGTTGGCAGCGCCAGCCTCATGCAGGACGTACGGTCCAGGGCTATCTCGAAGCCGCACTCTCCAGAGTTGCGAACCATCCCGTTGCGACTGTCTGCGCCGGACGTACCGATACCGGTGTGCATGCCAGTGCACAAGTGGTGCATTTCGATAGCGATGCAAAGCGGGAATTGCGCAACTGGTTACTGGGACTGAATGCCAACCTGCCGGCCGATATCTCGGCCAACTGGATCATGCCAGTCGCCGACGATTTTCATGCCCGTTTCTCGGCCCGGGCGCGCCATTACCGCTATACGATCCTGAACCGGACGACGCGTCCGGCGTTGGCCAGGACACGTGCGACCTGGACACATCGGCCACTGGATCATGAACGTATGCAGGTTGCAGCGCGCCAGCTTGTGGGTGAACACGATTTCTCGGCATTCCGTGCGCTTGAATGCCAGGCGCATTCGCCGGTGCGAATGCTGCATGTGTTGCAAGTCGAACGCGATGGCGAGTTTGTTCATATAGACGCAGTGGCAAACGGGTTCTTGCACCACATGGTTCGCAACCTTGCCGGTGTCCTGATGACGATCGGCGCCGGCAAACAGGAACCGGACTGGGCGCAGCGTGTACTGGCGGGCCGTGACCGCAGGCTTGGAGGGGTGACCGCAGCTTCCCGAGGCTTGTGTTTCAAGGCGGTACTGTATCCCCCGCATTTCGGGATACCCGTGCCGGATGACGCGCTGTTCGACAGGCTTTCTGTTACGCTTTAGAACAATTGGGAACTTTTCCCCAGTCTGACGAGGCGGCTAACTTGCGTGTAAGAATAAAGGTCTGTGGCATGACGCGTGGCGAGGATGTCGAGGCGGCGGCACGTCTGGGTGTTGACGCTATCGGCCTGGTGTTTTATCCGAGAAGCCCGCGTTACGTGAATATCGCACAGGCGCAGGCTCTGGTCGCGCGTCTGCCAGCCTTTGTTACGGTCACAGGCTTATTTCTGGATCCGACACGAGAAGAGGTGTTGTCGATACTGGATGTCGTGCGTGTCGACCTGCTGCAGTTCCATGGCAGTGAACCGCCGGAGTTCTGCCGGAATTTCAATCGACGCTATATAAAAGCAGTACCGATGGGCAGCCAGGTCGATATTGAAGAATATGCACGCCGTTATTCCGATGCCGCTGCCTTGCTGCTGGACAGCCATGCGGCCGGACAGACGGGCGGTACCGGGATCACCTTCGAATGGTCGCGGGTGAAGGGGTTCAAGGGGCCGCCGCTGATACTCGCTGGTGGCTTGAAACCCGGCAATGTGGCTGCAGCCATCGGCAGCATCCATCCCTACGGCGTGGATGTATCGAGTGGGGTGGAGCGCGCGCCCGGAATCAAGGATGTGCAGTCTATGTCGGAATTCATAACCGAGGTGAACAGTGTCTCGAACCTCTGAGCGTGTACATACGTTGAAGGAATCGCTGCGACGATTCCCGGATGTCGCGGGTCATTTCGGTGAGTATGGCGGCCGTTTCGTGGCTGAGACCCTGATGGGGCCGGTGGAGGAATTGCGTGCTGCATATCTGAAATACCGTCAGGATCGGGCTTTCCAGGATGAACTCAGTAACGATCTCAAGCATTTCGTCGGTCGTCCTTCCCCCTTGTATCTGGCGGAACGACTCAGCAGTTCACTCGGTGGTGCACGCATCTATCTGAAGCGCGAAGACCTGAATCACACCGGCGCGCACAAGATCAACAATGCGCTTGGGCAGGGGTTGCTCGCCAAACGCATGGGCAAGACGCGCTTGATTGCGGAGACCGGGGCGGGTCAGCATGGCGTAGCGACTGCGACCGTGGCGGCACGACTCGGTGTCGAATGTGTCGTGTACATGGGCGCAGATGATATCCAGCGCCAGGCCATCAACGTGTTCCGGATGCGGTTGCTGGGTGCGAAGGTGGTGCCGGTGACGTCCGGTTCGCGAACCTTGAAGGACGCACTCAATGAAGCGATGCGCGACTGGGTCAGCAACGTGGATAACACGTTCTATGTGATCGGCACCGTCGCCGGACCGCATCCCTATCCGATGATGGTGCGGGATTTCCATGCCTGCATAGGTGAAGAGACACGTAACCAGATACTTGCTGCGGAAGGCCGCTTGCCCGATACCCTGGTTGCCTGCGTCGGTGGGGGCTCCAATGCCATCGGTCTGTTCCACGCTTTCCTCGACGACGACACAGTGAAGATGTTCGGTGTGGAAGCAGGCGGCTCGGGTCTGGCGAGCGGCAAGCATGCGGCTTCACTGAGCGGGGGTCGTCCCGGTGTACTGCACGGCAACCGCACCTACATACTCGATGATGCCGACGGTCAGATCACCGAAACCCATTCCATCTCGGCCGGTCTGGATTATCCGGGTGTCGGTCCTGAGCATGCCTGGCTCAAGGACATCAAACGAGTGACCTATGATGTGATAGACGATGACGAGGCCTTGCAGGCATTTCATGCGCTGACGCGTCGTGAAGGCATCATGCCGGCGCTGGAATCGAGTCACGCCGTGGCGTATGCGATGCGTCTGGCGCCGACGATGCAACCGGATCAGATTATCGTGGTGAACCTGTCGGGGCGTGGCGACAAGGATATCCATACGGTGGCCGCGCGTGAAGGGATCGAATTGTGAGCCGCATTGCAGCGGTGTTCGCGACGCTCAAGGGCAATGGGCGAACCGCCCTGGTGCCTTACATCACTGCCGGCGATCCGGACAAACAGGCGAGCGTGCCGTTGATGCACAGTCTGGTGCGTGCTGGCGCCGATATCCTGGAATTGGGCGTGCCGTTTTCCGATCCGACTGCCGATGGTCCGGTGATCCAGCAGGCCTGTGAGCGGGCTCTGGCCGCCGGGACTTCCTTGACCGATGTGCTATCGATAGTGCGTGAGTTTCGCACCGCTGACACGAAGACGCCGGTGGTGTTGATGGGGTATCTGAATCCCATGCTGGCGTTCGGTATCGAGCGCTTCGCCACTGAAGCTGCGGCTGCCGGAGTGGATAGCGTGTTGACCGTGGACATGCCGCCGGAGGAGGCGGAGCCGCTGGCCGGTCTGCTGCGGGCCAGTGAACTGGATCCCATCTTTCTGCTGGCACCGACCACGCTTGGCCCCCGTATCCGGCAGGTTTGCGAGGCTGCTTCCGGATTCGTTTATTATGTGTCGCTCAAGGGCGTCACTGGTGCCGCCAGCCTGGATGTCGAAGCAGTGGCCGGACGGCTCGCCGGTATCCGTAGCCAGACCCGGTTACCGGTAGGTGTGGGTTTCGGGATACGCGATGCACAGACCGCCGCGCGTCTTGCGCCGCTGGCAGATGCGGTGATCGTGGGGAGCGCGATCGTCAGTCGTATCGCCGCACAACGGGATGACCGTGAGCGTATGCTGTCGGACGTGAGTGAGTTTGTCATGGGTTTGCGCAAAGCCATGGATGCAGCGTGATTAGTTCTGAAGATTCGGCAAGGTACAATTAACTATGAACTGGTTCAAGAAATTGGTTCCGTCGCACATCAACACCACCGAGGCGCGTGCCGCGCGCCGTGGTGTGCCGGAAGGCCTGTGGAGCAAATGCAGCGAATGCAGTGCAGTACTGTACCGGGCCGAAGTCGAGCGTAACCTGTTCGTTTGTCCGAAGTGCGGTCATCACATGCGATTGACTGCGCGGCAGCGCCTGGACTCATTTCTGGATCCTGGTTCGGGCGTCGAGATCGGTGACAATGTAGAGCCGGTCGATATCCTTAAATTTCGTGACAGCAAGAAATACAAGGACCGATTACTGATCTCGCAGAAGACTACCGGTGAGAAAGATGCGCTGGTCGCGATGAAGGGCCGCCTCAAGGGTATGCGCGTGATAGTTGCGGCATTCGAGTTCAAATTCATGGGCGGCTCCATGGGCGCAGTGGTCGGTGAGCGCTTCGTGCGTTGCGTCAATGCCGCCATGGACGAGAATGCGCCATTCATATGTTTCTCGGCGAGCGGTGGCGCCCGCATGCAGGAAGCCCTGATCTCGTTGATGCAGATGGCCAAGACCAGTGCAGCACTCGCGCGTCTCTCGCGCAAGGGTATCCCGTTCATCTCGGTACTCACTGACCCAACCACTGGCGGTGTCTCGGCCAGTTTCGCGATGCTCGGTGATGTGAATATAGGCGAACCAAAAGCATTGATCGGGTTTGCCGGTCAGCGCGTCATCGAACAGACTGTGCGCGAGACCCTGCCGGAGGGTTTCCAGCGCAGTGAATTCCTGCTCGAGCATGGCGCGCTCGACATGATCGTGGACCGCCGCGAGATGCGTGATCGCCTGGCATCGTTGCTCGCGATGCTTACCCGCCAGCCGGTACCCAGGGAAAGCGTGGAATAATCCTGCAGCGCGTGGCGATCGCCGACTCCAGTATCCAGGAGCAGGCTACTGCCCGCAATCAAGGCATTGACCTGTTGCGGGGTCTGTCGATCATGCTGGTGATCCTGAATCACATCGGTTTGCGGATCCCGCTGACGCACTCCGCGCTTGCTGCGGTTCTCCCGCATCGTCTGCTTATTGATTTGAGCTATAACGGATATGAATCGGTATTTGTGTTTTTCGTCATATCCGGGTTTCTGATTGCCGGCAATTCGCTGCGCCGCTGGGGCGCTTTACAACACATCAATTTGAAAGTGTTTTACACCCGGCGGTTCGCCCGCATCGTGCCTTGTTTGGTATTACTGGTGGGAGTATTGAGCGTACTGGATTTGCTGGGTTTCCAGGACTACCTCATCAAGCATGCCAATCAGTCGCTGTGGCGGACCATCGTTGCGGCACTGGGGCTGCACCTTAACTGGTACGAGGGACGGACGGGTTATCTGCCGGGCAACTGGGATGTACTGTGGTCCTTGTCGATCGAAGAAGTTTTCTATATCGGGTTTCCTCTCGTTTGTCTGATGATCCGGCGCACCTGGGTACTGGTGCCCTTGCTGGCGATGTTGACCCTGTCTTTGCCCGCGACCCACGCCGCATTGCAGGGTAACGAGATTTGGCAGGAAAAAGCCTATCTTCCCGGCATGACGGCGATTGCGGCGGGGGTGCTGGGCGCGCTGTTCGTGAGACATGCCGAAACGCCACGGCGAAGCTTTGCAGTGCTGTTGTGCGGCGCTGGCGCGATCGGGTTGGCGGCGGTGCTGCTCGCGGGAGATATACTCTGGGCGGTGTTGCGGGATGGCTATATGCTGTTGCTGACATTTTCGGTGCTGTGTCTGATGGTCGGATTGTATTGGCGGGAACACACGGGCTGGCGACGTGCCTTGCCGGGTTTTGGCTGGCTGCGTTCGTTCGGGCGTCTCAGTTATGAGATATATCTGACGCACATGTTCGTGGTTTACGCCGCAGTCCGGCTGTTCAGAGACCTGGGGGATGACCCACAGTCTGGCTATCTCTGGTACATACCGGTCATTGCCTTGTGCTGGTTGTTGGGTTGGCTGGTCGCCCGGTTCATCTCGATGCCGTTGGATCATCGGCTGCGTACCGTATTGCTGACGCCATCGACGTGAATACGAAAACCATACCGCCATTCGCGAATTTGCCGGACTGGCTCCGCTGGCAGGAACAACTGCATCCCAATGCCATCGATATGGGATTGGAACGGGTGCATCGTGTGCTGGAACGCATGCAACCCGCAAAACCGGCGTTTCACGTATTGACCGTGGGGGGTACCAACGGCAAGGGATCCTGCGTGACATTTCTGGAAGCGATGCTGCGTGCGCAAGGTTACAAGGTCGGAGCTTATACTTCGCCGCACCTGCTGCGTTACAACGAGCGGGTGCGCGTGGAGGGTGTGGAAGCCGGCGACCAGGAATTCTGTGATGCGTTTGCGAAGATTGACGCAGCACGCGGCGATATCAGTCTGACTTATTTTGAATTTGGTACCCTCGCGGCCTTCGAGATCTTCAACCGTCATCAGATAGAGATTGCGGTACTCGAAGTGGGCATGGGTGGACGCCTGGATGCGGTCAACGTGCTGGAGCCGGATGCTGCGCTGGTGGTATCGGTCGGCCTCGATCATCAGGAATGGCTGGGGAATGATCGTGACAGCATCGGCTACGAGAAGGCTGGCATCTATCGGTCCGGGCGTCCGGCAATCTGTGGCGATCGCGAACCTCCGGCGCGTCTGCTAGAAACAGCACGCCAACGCGGTGCGCACCTGCGACGGCTGGGAACGGATTTTGATTGGACTGCAACAGCGTCAGGCTGGCGCTGGTACAGCGGCGAGACTGCCCTGGATAATCTGCCACCGCCTTCTTTGCCAGGCCGGATCCAGTTCGATAATGCCTCCAGCGCCATCGCCGTGCTGCAGGCGTTACCGGTACTGGAAGTAAGTGTCGATGCGATCCGTGCCGGGCTCATCAGTGCAGATCTGCCTGCGCGTTTCCAGCGTGTATCCGGGCCGGTGGAGATGGTTTTCGATGTCGCCCATAACCCCGACGCGGCCCGGGTGTTGGCTGCCAACCTTGTTGCGAACCCGGTTAGTGGCAGGACAGTTGCAGTAATCGGGATGTTTCGCGACAAGGCGGTGGAAGCGGTGACGCCGATACTTGCTCCACAGATCGATGAATGGTTTGTCGGGGCGTTGGAAGGACCGCGTGGACAGACGGCTGCCGGGTTCGCAGCGCGTGTTCGTAGCGTCGTGCCGGATGCAGTCCTGAACGAATATGCAGACGTGGGTGCTGCCTGCGACGCGGCAGATGCGCGGACGAGTGCTGGCGACAGGATCGTGGTGTGTGGTTCGTTTCAGACCGTATCGGTGGTTTTGCAGCAGCGCCAGACAAAACCGGCTAACATTACCGGATAGATTCACGGGAGGCTGGCAGATGGATATCGGGGTAAAGGAGCGGGTGATCGGCGCGGTGGTGCTGGTGGTGCTCGGCATCATCATCATCCCATGGGTCCTCAAGGGGCCAGCGCCGGAGAGTTCTGTCACCCAGGATGTGTCGTTACCGGCGGCATCGACTTCCAGTGCGCCCCGGGAATACCGTATGGATCTGGGTAGCCAGGCTGCGCAAGCTCCGGCCAACCCGGTACCTGCCGTGCCGACACAGGCAGTGCAATCTGAAACCCCGGTATCGACCTCCGGCGCGCAAAGCCCCAGCCATCAGGCTCCGGCGAGTGTGCCTGTCCATCCGGAACCCCAGCCGATTGCGCGGGCTGCCGCAGGCAATACCGTGGCTGCGGGTGGCTGGATGGTCCAGGCGGGTAGTTACGGCAGCGAACACAACGCGCTCAACTTGCAGAAGACCCTTGAAAAGCATGGCTATCATGTCCAGATAAATCGTCACAGTGCAGCGGGCAAGACTTATTACCGGGTGTGGGTCGGGCCTTATGCCGAGCGCGCTGCCGCTGAGAAGGCGGTGCCGGCGATTAATCACATCTATGGCGGGAAAGCCAAAGTGGTGTCCAATTCCTGACCAGCCTCTTGCCTTGTCTGTTAAAATGACCGTTCACTGGCACGCCGGAGCGGGCAGGCGCGCATGACCTGGATCGACTATCTCATCCTTGGCATCATCGTGGTCTCGGCCCTGATCAGCCTGTTTCGCGGGTTTCTGCGTGAAACGGTTTCCCTGCTGGCCTGGATCATCGGCTTCTGGCTGGCGTTGCGCTTCGCGCGCGATCTGGGCAGTTTGTTCGGTTTCGTGCATAACCCGTCGGTACGGGTCGTCATCGGCTTCATCATCCTGTTTGTCCTGATATTGCTGATCGGTGCCGCCATCAATTTCTTCATCGGCAAGCTGGTCAAGCGGAGCGGGGCGAGCATGGCTGACCGCGTGTTGGGCGTAATATTCGGTCTGGTGCGCGGTGTAGTCATCGTGGTGGTGTTGGCATTGATCGCAGGGTTTACGGTGCTGCCGCACGGACCGACCTGGCGCAATTCCCTGCTTGCGCCTTATGCGGAAACTCTGGCACTGGACATACGGCATTGGCTGCCGCCGGATGTGGCGCGCGATATGTATCCGGACTCGGATCCGGCTTGACTGTAATCTGAGCGAGGCGCGGTATGTGTGGATTAGTCGGAATCGTCGGTCGCAGTAACGTGAATCAGTTGCTGTACGATGCGCTTACGGTACTGCAGCATCGAGGCCAGGATGCGGCCGGTATCATGACCAGCGATGGCAGCAGATTGTATCTACGCAAGAGCAATGGTCTGGTGCGCGATGTGTTCCACCAGCGTCACATGCTGCGTCTGCGCGGTCGAGTCGGCATCGGTCACGTGCGTTATCCCACGGCCGGATGTTCCAATTCCGCCGAAGCGCAGCCCTTCTACACCAATTCACCGTACGGCATCGCACTCGGTCACAACGGTAACCTCACCAATTCTCATGCGCTCAAGGAGATGTTGTTCCGCGATGATCGGCGGCATCTCAATACCGAATCCGATTCCGAAGTCCTGCTTAACGTCTTCGCCCATGAATTGCAGCGCACCGGCGGTCTGGATATCAGTGAAGGCGATATTTTCAAGGCTGTGAGCGATGTGCACAGGCGTTGCCGTGGTGGCTATGCCGTGGTCTCCATGGTCGCCGGCTACGGCATCGTCGGTTTCCGTGATCCGTTCGGTATCCGTCCGTTGGTATACGGCAAACGGGAGACCGATGCCGGCACGGAATACATGATCGCTTCCGAAAGCGTAGCGCTGGATGTCTGTGGTTTCGAATTGATCCGCGATGTGGCGCCAGGTGAAGCCATCGTCATCGATCGCGACGGGAACCTGCACACCCGCCAATGCGCGGACAAGCCTCTGTATTCGCCCTGCATCTTCGAGCACGTGTATTTCGCGCGACCGGATTCGATCATGGACGATATCTCGGTGTACAAGGCCAGGATGCGCATGGGCGACAAGCTGGCCGAGAAGATCCAGCGCGAGTGGGCAGGTAACGACATCGACGTGATCATCCCGATACCGGATACCAGCCGCACCAGTGCCTTGCAACTCGCGAATGTACTCGGCATCAAGTACCGGGAAGGGTTCATAAAGAACCGTTATATCGGTCGCACCTTCATCATGCCCGGTCAGCAGCAACGCAGTAATTCGGTACGCCAGAAACTGAATGCCATTGATCTGGAATTTCGCGGCAAGAACGTATTGCTGGTCGACGATTCGATCGTGCGCGGCACTACTTCGCGACAGATCATCAACATGGCGCGCGAAGCGGGCGCTAACAAAGTGTACTTTGCTTCGGCGGCTCCTCCGGTACGGTTTCCCAATGTGTACGGTATCGATATGCCGACGCCGCAGGAACTGATCGCGCACGACAAGAGCGATGAAGAGATTACCCGATTCATCGGCGCCGACAAGCTGATCTATCAAGGGCTGGATGATCTGGTAGAAGCGGTACGGCGCGGCAATCCCAAGATCCAGCGCTTCGATACTTCGGTATTTTCGGGCGAATATATCACCGGAGATGTGACGGGCGCTTATCTGGCATCACTTGCCGAGGAGCGTTCCGATGAGGCCAAGCAGAAACGCCAGCGTGAGACGCGCCAGGTCATCGAGATGTACAACGTATCCTGATTTCGCCGCCTGGTTTCCAGGCGTAAACCCGCAGGTGCTGCCTTGCGTTATTCCGGTATGCACCATAAAAGCAATAACAGCACGGGTGTCTTGCAGATATGATCAAGGCGCATGAATTTCGTTCTCCGGCACGCGACCTGCTGCTCAAGCTGATGCAGCAGGGTCTGGCAGTGGTGAACGGACGCAACTGCGTGCATGCGGCGCTGCGTACTTTAGAATTACCCGAGAAAGTCTATCTTGTCGCGATCGGCAAGGCTGCCGATGCGATGGCGGCTGGTGCCATCGATGCGCTGGGGGTACGGCTGCGTGCAGGTCTGGTGATTACCCGCCATGGCTACCAGGATAGCCCTGTGTACCGGGATCCTCGCTTGTTGTCGTTGGAAGCGGGACATCCTGTGCCCGATGAGCAGAGTCTGGCTGCGGGCCGGGCGCTTTGTCTGTTCCTGGAACGGGTACCGGCTGATGCCCATTTTATATTCCTGATCTCCGGTGGTACTTCGAGTCTGGTCGAGGCATTACCTGAGGGCGTCACCCTGGCGCAATTGCAGGCGCTCAATCGCTGGCTGCTTGGCAGTGGTCTTGCCATCGATGCAGTGAACCGGGTCAGGAGTGCAGTCTCATCCATCAAGGGCGGGCGCCTGCTTACCCGTCTGGCGGGGCGGCGTGCTGACGTGTTATTGATCTCCGATGTACCGGATGACGATCCGGCTCAGGTGGGTTCAGGACTGTTGATGCCGGCCGATACGCGACCGTTACCGGAATTACCGGTGGAGTTTGCAGGCTTGCCGTTGCGTGTACCTGAGCCGCAACAAAAGAACGAGAATGTTTCGGCTGCCATCATCGCCAGTAACCGGCAGATGCTGGACGGAGTTGCAGGTGCAGCGAAACTTGCCGGAGTCTCCATCCAGATGCACCTTGCGTTACCTGCGACCGATGCGATCGCATGTGGCGAGAAGATCGCCGATATCGTGCGCGCTGCTGCACCAGGTTTGCATGTCTGGGGTGGCGAGACAGTCGTCACATTGCCACCCGCTCCGGGGCGCGGCGGCCGCAATCAGGCGCTGGCACTTGCCGCGGCACGGCGGATGCAGGGACAGGAAGGATGCTATGTGCTATCGGTCGGCACGGATGGTTCCGACGGCAATACCGACGATGCCGGTGCCTTGGTGGATAGTGAAAGCATCGCACGCGGTATCGATGCAGGGCTGGACGCCGATGCCTGTCTGCGCGATGCCGATAGCGGGACATTCCTGGAAGCCAGCGGTGATCTGGTGCATACCGGGCCTACCGGCACCAATGTCATGGATCTCATCATCGCATACAAGCAGGCCGATTGAGCCGTGGTGGAACAGACCATCGAGACCGACCGTTTCCTCGCCTGTCCGACGCCGGCATCATGGCTGGTTGCGGCGGAAGTGAATCAGGATATTCTACTCATCGACCATGCCAATTGTGAGAAGAAGGCAGCCGCGACGGCGCTCAATCTGATGTTCCAGTACGGCGACCGCGATTCTGGCTTGCAGGATGCCATGTCACGGCTGGCGCGTGAGGAATTGCGGCATTTCGAGCAAGTGACGCGATTGATGCGCAAACGCCGTATCACCAGTCGGCCGCTTGCTGCCGCACGTTATGCAGCCGGACTTCGCAGTCATGTCAGAAAGCGCGAACCGGAACGTCTTCTGGATCTGCTCATCATCGGTGCTTTGATCGAAGCACGTTCCTGTGAGCGGTTCCGGGCCTTGAGCGCGGTGCTGGATGCAGAATTGGCAGATTTTTACAATGGATTGTCAGCAGCGGAATCCCGCCATTTCATGCTTTATCTGGAGTTGGCCGGACAGCGTGGCGGTGATGCGATCACGTCGCGGATCGATGAGTTTGCGGAGATCGAAGCGCAATTGATCAATCGCCCGGATCGGGATTTCCGGTTTCATAGCGGCGTACCCGGGAACACCGCATAAGCCTGCAAATGCTCACTGTTTGACGCGAATATCCTCGAGCAGTACCTTCCCAGCATCTGCGCGCAGCAGGCTTTTCTGTTCATACCAGTCACCCAATACGATACGTGTCAATGGCTTGCCCATCGCAGTGAAATGGTGGACAGCCGGACGATGGGTGTGGCCATGGATCAGTCTGGTTACGCCATGTTGCAACATGATTTTTTCGACTGCCTGTTGGTTGACGTCCATGATGGATTCGGTCTTTTGCCGGGTCTGTGACTTGCTCTCACTGCGCGCATGGGCGGCGAAGGCGCGGCGTTCCGCGAGCGGCTTGGCGAGGAAGGTCCGTTGCCAAACGGGATCACGTACCATGCTACGGAAGCGCTGGTATTCGACGTCATCCGTGCACAGGGTATCGCCGTGCATCAACAGCGTGGGCATGCCCTGAAGTTCTATCAACGCGGGATCGGGAAGTATCCTGCAGCCGGTGAGTCTCGCAAAGCCATCGCCGATCAGAAAATCGCGGTTGCCATGCATGAAATAAACGGGCACACCGACCGCAGTCAGTTCGTGCAAGCCAGCCATGACCCGAGCATGATGCGGATCCGGGTCATCATCTCCGATCCAGGCTTCGAAGAAATCTCCCAGGATGTAGAGGCTGTCAGCCCGACGGGCTTCGCCGCTCAGGAACTGCAGGAACAGCTCCGTGATCCGCGGACGTACCGGGTCGAGATGCAGATCTGAAATAAACAGAGTAGGTTTCACGTGCTAGTCGAGCGAAGGTTCGAGTTCGACAGCTTTCAAGATGACCACTTGTGTCAGCGGGGCATCCTTGTCGAAAGGCCCGGCTTTGCCGGTCGCGACCGCGGCAATCTTGTCCACCACCTCCATACCGGAGATGACTTTGCCAAACACGGCATAGCCCCAGCGGTCCGCACGCGGGTCCAGCTTCCGGTTATCCGCCAGATTGATATAGAACTGCGCAGTCGCAGAATGCGGTGCTTGTTCCCGCGCCATGGCGATGGTGCCGCGCAGGTTGGAGAGCCCGTTGCCGGATTCGTTGGGGATGGGTGGTTGCGTGTGCTTTTCGGCGTAGGTCTTCGTAAATCCCCCCCCCTGGATCACGAAGCCGGGGACTACGCGATGGATCAAGGTGCCGGCGTAAAACCCGGTGTCCACATAGTGCAGGAAATTGGTCACTGATAACGGTGCCCGTTCCCTGTCGAGTTGCACCACGAAGTCCCCCATGCTGGTGATGAACGCCACCCGGGGATAAGGATCCACCGGTGTCACGGGACGTATCGGCTGCTGACTGCAAGCGACCAGCAGGACAGTGCTGAACAGGACGGCGAGAATTTTTCTCATGGGGGCTCCCGAAGGCTTTTCTCATGATACGTGGCGAGCCGGAAAGTTGGCAATTTTGTGCCGTGCCAAGACAGCCTACTGTAAAATGCCAAACCATGACCATTCGTACCCGTTTTGCGCCCAGCCCAACCGGGCATCTGCATGTCGGCAATGCCCGTACTGCCTTATTCAATGCCCTGTTCGCCGCACGCATGGACGGAACCCTGATCCTGCGGATCGAGGATACCGACGCGGAACGTTCGAAGCGGGAATTCGAGGCCGGACTGATCAAGGATCTGAGTTGGCTCGGTATCACTTGGCAGGAAGGCCCGGATCTTGGCGGAGCGTGTGGTCCCTATCGTCAGTCCGAACGCGGTGCGGTGTATGCGGAGAAGGTCGAGCGCCTGATGGTGAGGGACCATGTCTATCCGTGCTTTTGCACGCCGGCTGAACTGGCGTTGTCGCGCAAGGCGCAACTCGCTGCCGGCAAGCCACCGCGTTATGCCGGGACTTGCGCGCACCTCACCAAAGCGCAGCTTGAGGCGCGACTGGCGAAAGGTCTGAAACCGGCATTACGATTCCGGGTGCCCGAAAAAGGCGAGACGGTTTTCGAGGATATGATCCGTGGACGTCAGGTATTCGCCAACCAGGATATCGGCGATTTCGTGATCCGGCGTGCCGACGGGAGCCCTGCGTTTTTCTTCAGCAATGCCGTGGACGATGCAATGATGGGCGTGACGCATGTACTCCGCGGCGAAGATCATCTCGCCAACACGCCACGGCAGTTGTTATTACTGACTGCGCTGGGATTGGAAGCACCCCATTACGGCCACTTGTCGCTGATCGTGGGCGAGGGCGGTGCCCCGTTATCCAAGCGTGAAGGCGGCGGCAGTCTGGCGGACTTGCAACTTGACGGCATCCTGCCGGAAGCGCTGATGAATTACCTGGCGCGGCTCGGGCATACCTATACCAGCAATGCCTTCATGGACTTGCCGACTCTGGCACAACAGTTCGATATCTCGCATATCAGTCATTCGCCCTCGCATTACGATCATCAGCAACTCGAACACTGGCAGCGCGAAGCACTGCAACAGGCCGACAGCGGTAGACTCTGGCATTGGCTATCGGCGAGTCAGCCACGGTTGATGGAGTGGGTGCCGGAGTCACGGCGTATCGGATTTGTGGATACCGTGCGCGACAACATCGCACGGCCGATCGATGCTGTACATTGGGCACAGGTATTGAATGGTGAAGTTGATCGGGATGGCGATGCGGCCAAGGCGATAACCAGGGCGGGGCACGAATTCTTCCGGCAGGCACTGGATTGCCTGGGCGCGGCCCCCGGGGATTTCAAAACTTTTGCCAAGGCGGTTTCTGTCGCGACCGGACGTTCCGGGAAAGCGCTGTACATGCCGTTGCGGGCAGCTTTGACGGGACGCGTACATGGTCCCGAGATGGAGCGTTTATGGCAATTACTGCCGGCTGCGGGCATAGAGCAACAGCTGCGTAGTGCGATACAGGAAGATTAAAGGCTGACTGGGAATGTTGCAGATATACAATTCATTGACCCGTCGCAAGGAAACTTTCAAGTCCATGATTCCGGGACAGGTGCGCATGTATGTGTGCGGTCTGACCGTGTACGACAACATGCACATCGGACATGCCCGGATGCTGGTGGTGTTCGACATGGTGGCGCGCTGGTTACGCGATAGCGACTATAAACTGACTTATGTCCGCAATATCACCGATATCGACGACAAGATCATCAAGCGTGCAGCAGAGAATGGTGAATCGATCGAAGCTCTGACCACGCGCTATATCGCATCCATCCATGAAGACGAGGCCGCACTGAATGTGCAGCGGCCGGATATCGAGCCGCGTGCGATGGCTTCTATACCTGACATCGTCGACATGATCGCAGTCCTGATCGGCAAAGGTTTTGCATACCAGGGCGCCAATGGCGATATCTATTATTCGGTGAATGATTTTGCCGGCTATGGCAAGTTGTCGGGTAAACGGCTTGAGGATCTGCGCGCCGGTGCACGGGTCGAAGTGGACGAAGCCAAGCGCGATGCACTTGATTTCGTGCTGTGGAAGGCGGCCAAGCCGGGTGAGCCGAGCTGGCCCTCGCCGTGGGGCGATGGCCGCCCCGGCTGGCATATCGAATGTTCGGCGATGTCCACGGCGGCACTGGGCAATCATTTCGATATCCATGGCGGCGGGATGGATCTGCAATTCCCGCATCATGAGAACGAGATCGCACAATCGGAAGCGGCGACCGGTGAGCATTTCGTCAATGTCTGGATGCACAACGGCTTTGTGAATATTGACGACGAGAAGATGTCCAAGTCGTTGGGCAACTTCTTTACAGTGCGTGACGTGCTGAAGCGCTACCAGCCGGAAGTGGTCCGTTATTTCATCCTCAACAGCCATTACCGCAGCCCGCTGAACTATTCGGATAAATCCCTGGATATGGCGGCATCGGGTTTGTCACGACTCTATACCGCCTTGCGCGGCATCAAGGCGGAACAGGCACCGGCGGACAGTGAGTTCCGCGAACGATTCAAGGCCGCCATGGATGACGATTTCAATACCCCGATCGCGATCAGTGTCCTGTTCGACCTGGCGCGCGAGGTCAATCGGCAACGGGATGCGGGTGGCAAACAGACGGGTGATCTGGCGGCCTTGCTGATCGAATTGGGAGCGGTGCTCGGGATACTGCAAGCCGATCCGGAAATTTACCTGCAAGCGGATGTCGAGGAGTCGTCGGGATTGTCAGCTGCGCAGGTCGAAGCTCTGATTGCGGAGCGCAATTCAGCGCGGCAGGGGAAAAACTGGAGTGAGGCGGATCGTATCCGCAAGCAATTGACGGATGCAGGTATCGTACTCGAAGATGGCGCGGACGGGACGATCTGGCGTCGGCAGTGATGTGATCAGTTGTCTTTGTCGTGCTGTTCGGCTGCAGTCAACGTGTTTTCCAACAGCATCGTCACGGTCATCGGACCGACTCCGCCGGGTACCGGCGTGATTAATGCAGCGCGCTGTCGTGCGGCTTCAAACCCTACGTCACCAGCCAATTTACCGTTTGCCAACCGGTTCATCCCGACATCGATGACTGTTGCCCCGGGTTTTATCCATTCACCCGGTACCAGTTGGGGTTTGCCGACGGCAACCACCAGGATGTCCGCAGTCTCGACATAACGATCGAGCCGTTCGGTGAAGCGATGGCAGATGGTGACGGTTGCACCCATCAGCAACAATTCCAGCGCCATCGGCCGCCCCACGATATTGGATGCGCCGACTACCACGGCGTGACGGCCCATGAAATTTTCACCGTAGTGTTCCAGCATCTTGATGATGCCGAATGGTGTACAGGGTCTGAGCAGCGGGATGCGTTGTACAAGCCGGCCGATATTGTACGGATGGAAACCATCCACATCCTTGTCCGGACGGACCCGCTCGATCACGGCGCTGGTATCAATGTGCCCCGGTAACGGAAGTTGCACCAGGATGCCGTCGATCCTGGAGTCTGCGTTGAGGTCGTCGATCAGTTTCAACAACATCTGCTGCGAAGTATCCGCGGGCAGATCGAAGGCATGTGATTCGATGCCCACTTCCGCACAGGCAAGCCGCTTGTTGCGGACGTAGATCCCCGAAGCATGATCGGTGCCGACGAGCACCACGGCGAGCCCCGGCGGACGCAGGCCTTCGGCATGCCGCTGGGTCACACGCTGTGTCATGGATCGGCGCATTTCGCCGGCCAGAGCTTTGCCGTCAATAATCTGGGCTGGCATGGTGGAGTCGTTGTACTTGGGTGCGGCGGCATTGTCGCACGGCCAGTTTCAGGCTCCAACTGGAGGCCCTGAAATTGACTGGCACCAGCACGCCACGTATCATTCCCGCCCTTATGCGGAGCCGCACCGGGAAGCCCCGAGGGCTGCGTGGTGCGGGGCATAGCGCAGTCTGGTAGCGCACCTGCTTTGGGGTGAGCCCGAGAGGGCGAACGCCGGGGACAGGAAGTCCACGGCCGGGTTGCCAGGCGAGGCACGAGCCGAGCCGGCAACAGTCTGCGAGCAAAGCAGGTGAAGTGCCTCGCATGAAGAGTTGTGATTCGGGGCATAGCGCAGTCTGGTAGCGCACCTGCTTTGGGGTGAGCCCGAGAGGGCGAACGCCGGGGACAGGAAGTCCACGGCCGGGTTGCCAGGCGAGGCACGAGCCGAGCCGGCAACAGTCTGC
>DASSKW010000115.1:0-3985 GCA_035690065.1 Gammaproteobacteria bacterium | reverse complement strand
TCGCCCTGCAGAATGCTGATGGCACACCTTATTCAAGCAGCGCCACGATAGCTTTTACCTCGACTTGTGCGACCGCGGGGACTGCGACTATCACTTCACCTATAACTGCTTCCAATGGCACGGCTCAAACCGTCTACACACCGAAAGGGTGCACGGGACAAGACACCATTACCGCGACCACAGTGATCGGCGGCACGACCCTGACTGCAACCGGTAACGTCACGGTCATCCAGTCATCTCCCACTGCGCTGAGTTTCATCTCGGCAACCCCTTCAACCATCGGATTGCAGGGCTCAGGACAAGCTACATCATCGACGGTCGTGTTCCAACTTCTCGATACCACAGGCAATCCGGTTTCCAATCAGGAAGTGGATTTCTCGCTTAGCACCAATGTGGGTGGTATCACCTTGGCACCGACCAGCGGCAAGACGGACGGCAGCGGCATGGTCAGCACTGTGGTCCAGGCCGGTACGGTACATACCTCGGTGGTAGTCACTGCTTCGTTGCCGGCGGGTTCGAGCGTACCCGACGCCCAATCGAGCGCCCTGACGATCAGTACTGGGATTCCTACGCAAAACAATTTCAGTATCTCCGTCGCATCTCACAATATTGATGCCTGGGCCTATAACGGGGTTACTGATGTCGTTTCAGTCATCCTGTCCGATCGTTTCAACAATCCAGTCCCTGATGGTACTGCCGTCGCCTTTACTACCGATGGCGGCACGATCGAACCGAGTTGTTTTACAACCAACGGTGCGTGCACAGTAACCTGGACTAGCGCAGAACCGCGTCCAGCCGGAAATACATTGTTACCCGGTCGGGTCGCTATCCTTGCCTATGCAGTAGGTGAAGAGAGCTTCTTGGATAAGGATGGTAACGGGGTCTTCAACAATGGAGACGCCTTTACTGACATACCAGAGATCTTCCTCGATTCCAACGAGGACGGTACTTATACCTCGGGAGTCGATCCGTTCTTTTACGATTTCGACAATAACAGCGCTTACACGGCGGCCGATAGCAAATGGGAAGGCCTGCTTTGCAAAGATTCCACTCGATGCGGCACTCGCAGTACGACTGGTGTCGGGAAACAGGTCGTCATCACCATGTCATCAGATACACCCTTGGCCACAGCCGGGAATCTGAGCATTGCCAGCGGAGACATAACCATTTATGTCACCGACAGTAACGGCAACCCGTTACCGGCCGGAACCACCTTTACCGTCAGTCAGCCCTCCGGCTGTACGGGTAGCGCGCCCCAGGTATTCCCTACCACGCAACCGGACACCAACGGCTACACGGCAATCCCTTCGGTTTTGCCTGGTACTATCAATGCGAATGTTGCGCCACAGTTAGTGGATATCACGGGGGTGGTTGCATCAGGTTGCCCTCCCGGCAGCAACTTGAGTCTGGTCGTGACCACGCCCGCTTCTGTCGCGACACACTTCCCTTTCACCGTCACGCCCTGAGTTCTGGAATGTGCTTTCACACCCCACACGCATATTCCTCATCGGCCCCATGGGCGCCGGCAAGAGCGCGATCGGGCGTGAGCTGGCGCAACTTCTAAAGCGGGATTTCCTCGACGCCGATCGCGAGATCGAACACCGCACCGGCGTCGATATCCCGCTGATCTTCGAAAAGGAAGGCGAAGCCGGTTTCCGCCGCCGCGAGCGCGAGATCATCGCGGAACTCACACAACGTGACAACATCGTGCTCGCTACCGGCGGCGGTGCCGTACTGGATGCCGCCAACCGCGAGCATCTGGCGGATCGCGGTTTCGTGGTCTATCTGAAAGCTGCTCCCGAGGCGTTGAGTGACCGTACCGGCCACAATCAGAACCGCCCACTGCTCGCTACCGACAAAGATCACGAGACCCGGCTGCGTGAACTGTACGCGATACGCAAACCGTATTACGAAGCGCTGGCGCGATTGACCATCGCTACCGATCACGGTCATGTGCGGGCCCTGGCGCGCCAGATCGTTCGGGAACTGGAACAGCCTGCGCCACCGATACAGCATGCGGGCTGATGGCGATGAAATCGCTTACCGTCAATCTGGGAACGCGCAGTTATCCGATCCATATCGGTTCGCGATTACTCGATCAACGTGATCTGTTCGAACCGTATTGCAGGACCGGAGCTGTCTGTATCGTCACCGATGACAAGGTCGCTCCGCTGTATCTGGAACGTCTGCAGCGCACCATCGCCGCTTTCAAACCGCATAGTGTGATCCTGCCCAATGGCGAACAGAACAAACACTGGCAGACGCTGGATCGCATCTTCACCTTCCTGTTGAAGAACGAGCTGGGCCGCGACAGTACACTCATCGCGCTGGGCGGCGGGGTGATCGGCGATCTCACCGGTTTCGCGGCGGCCTGTTATCAACGCGGTATCCATTATCTGCAGATACCGACCACGCTACTGGCGCAGGTGGATTCGTCTGTCGGCGGAAAGACTGCCATCAATCACCGTTACGGCAAGAATATGATCGGCGCGTTCCATCAACCGCAGGCCGTGATCGCAGACACCGATACGCTTGCCAGCCTCGATACCCGCGACTTCAGTGCCGGACTCGCAGAAAGCATCAAATACGGCATCATGGCGGATGCGGATTTCTTCCTCTGGCTGGAGACCAATATCCAGGCACTACTGGCGCGCGACAGCGAACTTCTCAACTACGCGATTTACCGTTCCTGTGAGATCAAGGCGGAAGTAGTCGCCGCCGATGAGCGCGAGACCGGGCAGCGGGAATTGCTCAACCTCGGACACACCTTCGGACATGCCATCGAAATCGGTTTGGGCTACGGTGAATGGTTGCATGGCGAAGCTGTGGCCGCCGGCATGATGCTTGCCGCCGCGCTCTCCACCCGCATGGGCTGGTTGACCTCGGCTGAATACCGGCGCATCAGCCGCCTGCTGGAACGTGCAGGCCTGCCGATCAAGGCCCCTGACTCACTGACCCACGAAGATTTCATGCAGCACATGCAACGCGACAAGAAAGTTCGCGAGGGGCGGCTGCGGTTGGTATTGCCACGCGGTATCGGCAAGGCAGTAATGAGCGCTGAATTCGACCCGGCGGCACTCGCCGATACGCTGGCGGGTAAACCGCTGTGAGCATCACATGACCTCGCTTGCCGTTTATGCTGCTGTTGACAGCTCTTCCCATGGCCGCCAGTACCCGGAATCTTCTCCCGGTTATCGCACCGAATATCAACGCGATCGGGATCGCATCATCCACAGCACCGCCTTTCGACGGTTGATGTACAAGACCCAGGTATTCGTCTACGACGAAGGCGATTTGTATCGGACCCGCCTTACACATTCACTGGAAGTGGCTCAGATCGCACGCAGCGTGGCGGTAGCGCTCGGCCTCAACGAGCCGCTCACGGAGGCCATCGCGCTGGCCCATGACCTTGGTCATACCCCGTTTGGCCATGCCGGCCAGGATGCACTCAATACAGCCATGCGCGACTATGGAGGCTTCGAACACAATCTGCAATCCTTGCGCGTGGTTGACCAGTTGGAAGAACGTTATGCGGATTTCCCGGGACTCAACCTGACTTTTGAAACCCGCGAAGGCATCCTCAAACACTGCTCAAAAATGAACGCCCGCAGTCTGGGCGAATTGGGCCGCCGCTTTCTGGAACACACCCAACCGGGTCTCGAAGCGCAGCTTGCCAATCTGGCCGACGAGATCGCCTACAACAGTCATGATGTGGATGATGGTTTGCGTGCCGGGTTGATACAAACCGAGCAACTACTGGGCATCGAGCTGTTCCGCACGCATCACGCAGCCGTGTCCGCGCGCTATCCCGATCTGGCACCCCGCCGCCGTAGTCACGAGATCGTCCGCCGTATCATCAATCAACTGGTAACCGATCTGATCGAACAGAGTCGTACCAGCATCGCTGCCACCAAACCAGCGGATATCGAACAGGTCCGTACGCTGGGCCGGCCTCTGATCGGATTCAGCGAAACCATCCGACAAC